>MNZK01000069.1 GCA_001873635.1 Porphyromonadaceae bacterium CG2_30_38_12
AATATATGGTTTTCGTTTTGTCAATTTATCGCTTCGTTCGCTGGATTATGGCTGGGAAATTGATGCACGAATTTGGTTGGATATGCTACAAACCGAATCGCCGGCACAAGCAAACGAAATGCATCAAAAGCTATTTGATGCTGTTGCCGAAGATTATCCCGAAATTACAAACCGACGTATGTTGATAAAAAAAATCTACGAAAATGAGTTTTTTAATTCCTTGCATGTGAAATTTGCCTATGCAGTAACTTGCCACAAAGCTCAGGGCGGGCAGTGGAAAAAAGTTTTTGTTGATCCCGGTCAAGTTGCTGATGAGCAGATAAATGGCGACTTTTATCGCTGGCTCTACACCGCCTTAACACGCGCTACCGAAAATGTATATTTAGTTAATTTTCCGACTAAATAATTTGATAATTTGATAAATTTAATTACTTTTGCTTGCATTCAGTCATAAAGTAACTATCACAAGTATTCAAACCTATTCATACGATTCAAAATGATAACTTCAGCAGACCAACAGCAATTAGCTCAAAAGGGTATTAGTGAAAGTCAATTAAGTGAGCAACTCCAAAGTTTTCGTACGGGCTTTCCGTTTCTGAAAATTATACAAGCTGCATCGCCCGAAAATGGAATTTTAGTTGCTAATAATGAAACAATTGTTTCTTTGTTAGATGTATGGGAAAATTATTTGAAAACAGAAGCATCCATTCTCAAATTTGTGCCTGCTTCGGGTGCTGCAAGTAGAATGTTTAAAGATTTATTTGAATTTTTGGATGCCTCAAACGAAATACCTACCAAGGCTGCCGAAAAGAAATTTTTTGACGATATTCAAAAATTCGCCTTTTACGAAGCACTCAATAGTAGCTGTCTGAAAAACGAAGGGTTCTCAATTGCCGATTTAATGCAGGAGGTTTTTTACAAAAAAATAGTAGCCAATCTTCTGAAAACGAATGGCTTGAACTACGGTTCGCTGCCCAAAGGCTTGTTGCTTTTTCACAGTTATACCACCGAAAAACGAACTGCACTTCAAGAACATTTGGTTGAGGGTGCCATGTACGCATCCAATGTAAAGCAGGTTGTGAATATACATTTTACGGTTTCAACCGAACATCGCGCCTTGTTTGAGGAACATATTCATAGTATGTTGAGCGAATACGAAAATGCACTTCACAAAAAATTTAGTATTAGTTTTTCCGAACAAAAACCATCCACTGATACGCTTGCAGCCGATGAAAATAATGAACCATTTCGTGAAAATGGAAAATTAGTTTTCCGTCCGGGTGGTCATGGCGCTTTAATCGAAAATCTGAACGACTTATCTGCTGATATTATTTTTATCAAAAATATTGATAATGTGGTGCCTGATTCGTTGAAAAATCAAACGGTGATATTCAAAAAAGTTATTGCAGGCTTGCTTGTGAAACTACAGCACAAAACATTTGAGTATTTGAAAGTGCTCGAAAACGACTTGGTGATCAGAGATTCATTGGTTGAGATTGCTTTGTTTTCCGAGAACGAACTTAATAACCATAAAGCCGATTGGCAAAATTTGTCGGATGTCGATCTGAAAAATTATTTACAAGCAAAGCTGAATCGCCCCTTGCGCGTATGTGGTATGGTGAAAAATACTGGCGAACCCGGAGGAGGTCCTTTTTTAACTGTCAATCAGGATGGTACGGTTTCTACGCAAATTCTCGAAAGCTCCCAAATTGATTTGAATAATCCCATCGAAAAACAAAAAATGTTGCAGGCAACGCATTTCAATCCTGTCGATTTGGTTTGTGCTGTGAAAGATTACAAAGGACAGAAGTTCAACTTGCTTCAATATGTTGATAAGCAAACAGGATTTATTTCGTTGAAATCAAAAAACGGGAAAGAACTTAAGGCTTTGGAACTGCCCGGACTATGGAATGGTGCGATGAGCGATTGGAATACTGTTTTTGTGGAAGTGCCTATCGAAACATTTAACCCAGTGAAAACAGTAAATGATTTGCTGCGCACCGAACATCAATAAACAAAGCCCTGGTCATGCTGTATCTGTTTTTATAAAATCAAGATGATCCGAATAAAAACCATTGATTTATATGTATTCAAGCGTTTTATTACGCTTTTTGTAATGACATTTTTGATTTGCATTTTCATTTTGTTGATGCAGTTTTTATGGAAGCACTTTGCCGAATTGGTAGGCAAAGGCATTGGTATTGAAGTGATTGCCGAATTCTTTTTGTATGCCATTGCCTCTTTAGTGCCCATGGCTTTGCCTTTGGCTATTTTGCTTGCTTCGCTAATGACTTTTGGGAATATGGGCGAAAATTTTGAACTCACGGCTATGAAATCGGCTGGCATTTCGCTATTCCGCATCATCCGTCCACTCATTTTTTTTATTGCCTTGGTATCGGTAGGTGCGTTTTATTTTGCCAACAATGTGTTGCCTATTACGCAAACCAAATTGTGGACTTTGATTTTCTCCTTACGTCAGAAATCGCCCGAACTCGATATCCCTTCGGGTGAGTTTTACTCGGGCATTACGGGTGTGAATTTGTATGTGGGAGCCAAAAAAAATGGTTTGCTAAAGGATATGATGATTTACGATTTTTCAAATGGTTTTGAAAATGCAACCGTAATGGTTGCTGACTCCGGAAGGCTTAAATTTAGTATCGATAAAAAATATATTCTGTTGCAACTATATGATGGTGAGAGTTTTGAAAATCTCAAGAATCAAACCAATAGTTACAACTCCACAAGCATTCCTTACCGTCGCGAAACTTTTGGTACGAAGGAAATTTTAATCGATTTTGATTCTGAGTTTAACCGCTACGATGAGTCTATTTTACAAGACCAACATGTAAGTAAAAACTTATCACAATTAACACACTCAATTGATTCTGTAACAAAAGTTATTGCCGAAAGACAAACCGAACAGTCGAAAGAAATTGTGCAGCGGCATTATTTTGGTCGGGAAATAAACTGGAATACACCTTTGCGTTTGGCAAAAAAAGTTAGCACTGCGAACTTTAATTCTGATAGCTTGTTTCTAAAATTAGATCGTCCGACTATGGAAATGGCATCGAACATTGCGCTGCAAAAAGCCAACGAAATGAAAGGACAAATTGAATATAACAAATTAAATATTGGCGATCCATCGCAATACAAAAGTCGCCATCAGATTGAGTGGCACCGAAAATTTACTTTATCATTTGCGTGCCTCATATTTTTCTTTATTGGCGCTCCCTTGGGGGCAATTATTCGCAAAGGGGGGTTGGGTGCACCCGTTGTAATCTCGGTTATCATGTTTATTTTTTACTATATTATTGACAATACAGGCTATAAAATGGCGCGTGAAAATTATTGGACAGCCATTCAGGGAATGTGGCTTAGCTCATCGGTATTGTTGCCTGTTGGGATTTTTCTAACTTATAAAGCTGCGGTTGATGCCACCTTATTCAACATAGAGTCTTATATCAATTTTAGTAAAAAAATAAGAAACTTTTTGTATCTGAAAATTTTTAAAATCACTCCCCAAGAAACACTATAAATCAATAGAATGGAATCAGTTTTAAATAGTATTGCCGAAGCTTTAGAGGATATTAAAGCCGGAAAATTAGTAATTGTGGTTGATGACGAAGATCGCGAAAATGAAGGCGATTTTGTGTGTGCTGCCGAAAAAATGACACCCGAGCTTGTGAATTTTATGGTTACGCATGGTCGTGGATTGCTTTGTGCGCCAATCACTGAGGAGCGTGCAGCTGAGTTGGAACTCGAAATGCAGACGCAGCTCAATACGTCGATTCATGGCACTCCATTCACAATCAGTATCGATAAATTAGACGGCTGCACTACCGGCGTATCGGCTGCCGATAGGGCTGCTACTTTTGTGGCGCTTACCGATTCAACTTCAAAGCCCGAAACTTTTGGGCGTCCTGGACATGTTTTCCCACTTCGTGCCCGCTCCAAAGGCGTATTGCGCAGGGCAGGACATACCGAGGCGGGTGTTGATTTGGCGCGTTTAGCCGGCCTTTATCCTGCAGCCGCACTGATTGAAATTATGAACGAAGATGGAACAATGGCGCGATTGCCGCAGCTACTCGATATTGCTAACCAATTTCATCTTAAACTTATTTCTATCAAAGATTTGATTGCATATCGTTTGATGTCAGAATCGTTGGTTGAAAAAGGTGAAAAAGTGAATTTGCCTACTTCTTATGGCGAATTCAAATTAATACCTTTTCGCCAATTGTCAAACGGTTTGGAGCATGTAGCGCTCATAAAAGGTAGTTGGGAAATGGATGAGGCTATTTTGGTGCGTGTTCATTCTTCGTGTGTTACTGGCGATATTTTCGGGTCCATGCGTTGCGAATGTGGCGAGCAGCTTCACAAATCTATGGAAATGATTGAGGCTGCCGGCAAGGGTGTCGTGTTGTATATGAATCAGGAGGGGCGTGGCATTGGTTTGATGAACAAAATTAAAGCCTACAAGCTCCAAGAAGAGGGCATGGATACGGTGGATGCAAACATTCATTTAGGCTTTAAAGCCGATGAACGCGACTATGGTGTGGGTGCTCAGATTTTGCGTGAATTAGGTGTAAGTAAAATTAAATTACTCACCAACAATCCGCTTAAAAGAATAGGTATTGAAGCTTACGGGCTAACAATTGTGGAAAATGTACCGATTGAAATTAAGCCCAATAAATACAACGAGTTTTATATGCAAACTAAAAAGATGCGTATGGGACACGATCTGAAATACTCTAAATAAAGCAATTTTTTTTTTAATACAACATCGTAGCTTAAGCCGCGTAAAACTTATACTTTTTTGAAGCCTGAAAATATTATTTTCAGGCTTTTCTTTTTTTTGTATAATTGAAACTTGGAAACTTTTATGTTTTCAAAGTTTCCATTTTTATTTTTTAAATATCTGTAAATCAATGATTAATTTTTAATTAAATATATTTAACAGTAAATTTATCAACTTATATGCAAGGCAATTGTTCGTAAGATTGTAATTTTGCAACTTAAAAATATAACTCCTAGTTGTGAATATTAAATTATAGCTAATAGCATAGAAAAGTAAACGTAAGTGAAAGAAGAAATCATACAAATTGCAGGAAAGTTGTTTCATAAATCCGGTGTCAGAAACATTTCGATTGAAGATGTATGTTCTGAACTACATATTTCTAAAAAAACATTTTATACGCATTTTCAGCAAAAAGAAGATTTGATTGATGCCGTAATGGACGATACGCGTAAAATGCACATGGATAAGTTTGAAAAGAACTTGAATAATAAAAAAGCTATTGATGCCTTAATTTTTATTGTTCGAGAGCTCAAAAAAAATGCTGAATGTGAACCACATCAACTTTGGTTCGACATTCAAAAGTATTATCCCAAAGTCTTTGTTAAATACGAAAAACTCAAACAAGAAATTATTAAACAAGGTTTTGAAGGAAATTTGTTTCAGGGAATTGAAGAAGGACATTATCGAAAAAATTTAGACATTGAACTTGTAAGTCTTTTTCATTCCGTACAAATGAAATCTACTTTTGAAATGATGAATGAAAATCAAAAAAAATACACTAAAAAGCGCATGATGGATTTTTACATTGATTTGATTATACATTTGATTGCCAATGAAGATGGCTTGCTTTATTTTGAACAACATTATTTTAACGACGATAAATAACGAATTAACTAATTAATTAATTTAACATGTATATGACTTTTAAACAAATGAAAATGAAACACTTAGTAGCAATGAGCTGTATCGGCTTGTTGTGGGCTACAAGTGCGTTTGGGCAGGATACTTTGTCGGTATCGCTACCTAATGCACTCGAAATAGCAATGAGTAAAAGCCCGACCATTAAAATTGCCAACAAGGAATTGACACGAATTGACTATGCCAACAAAGAGAAATTTGCTGCTTTGTATCCGAACATTTCAGCTGCCTTGTCCTACCAACGTGCCCTCAAAAAGCAACGTTTGTTCTTTAACTTCCCAGGTGCTCCTGTTAACCCGGATGGCATCGAAGTGGGGCAGGACAATACTTTTACCACTGGCATTTCGGCATCAATGCCTTTGATATCGCCTACCTTGTGGGCATCGTTGCAAATGACCGAAACCGATTTGCAACTTGCTGTTGAAACGGCACGATCATCGAAGCTATCTTTGAAAAACCAGGTTACCAAAGCCTATTATGCGATTTTACTCACGCAAGATCAGCTCAACGTATTCAAACATACTTACGACAATGCGGTAGAGAATGCTCGCATTATATACAATAAGTACAAACAAGGTACGGTGTCCGAATTTGAATGGATACGCGCTGATGTGCAAGTGAAAAATGCTAATACAAATGTTGTATCCACACAAAGTGCTGTGAATGCAAGTAAATTACAGCTCAAAATGTTGATGGGCGTGGATATGTTTACCGAAATTAAAGTTGCCGATAACTTGGCAGCTTTTGAAAAAAATATGTACGCCGATGTGCTTTCCATAGACACAACCCAACTGAAAACGAACACGGATGTAAAACAAATGGAGCTGAAAACAAAGCAATTAAACCATGCATTAAAAATTCAGAAAGCCGGTTGGTGGCCTACTTTAGCAGCCAGTTTTAATTATCAATACATGGCTATGCCCAACGATGGTGCTCCTTTTGTTTGGTTTCCAATGTCGAATGCGGGCGTGCAACTCTCCATTCCAATTTTTCAGGGTGGTGCTCGCCTCTACAAGCAAAAGCAAATTCAAATTCAGCTTTCTGAAATGGATGATCAGCGCGAAAATTTACGCCGAAGTTTAGAAATGCAGTTGATTTCGTATTTGGATAATATTAAAAAAGCCATTGATAAAATAGAATCGAACAAAGAAGGCTTGCGACAAGCAGAAAAGGCGCTTTCTATTGCCAAAAAACTATATGAAGTGGGCTCGAGCACTTACCTTGATTTGGCTAACTCCGAACTGGCTTACAGTAGCGCTGGCTTATCCTACAATCAATCCATTTTCGATTATTTATCGGCAAAAACAGATTTAGAAAAACTTTTAGGAAAAGAATAATTATTTGACGAACATTAAAACAAACATAGAAAAGATATGAAAAAAATGAAATCAGTTGGACTAATAACACTTGCCATTGCCTTAGCAATGAGTGCTTGTGGAAAGAAAGATGCAACAAGCAAAGCGGTTGCTGCCGAAAAAATTAAAGTTAAAATTGCAGCTACAACGGAACGTGAAATTGAACAAAGCTCTGAGTTTACGGCTACCGTAGAGCCCGAGGTTAAAAATAATATTGCTCCTGCTGCTCCTGGTCGCATACGGCAAATTTTTGTAAATGTGGGTTCTACCGTTACTAAAGGGCAACGCTTAGCACAGATGGATGTTGCTAATTTGTCGAACTCGGAAACGCAATTGGATAACTTACGACGCGTTTACAAACGTGTTTCGGAGCTTTTCAATGTAGGTGGTGCATCCCAACAAGAACTTGATAACGCCAAATTACAATTGGATGTGGCTGAAACAAATTTGAAAAATTTGGGCGAAAATACCTATTTATTAAGTCCTATCAACGGTGTAATTACCGCTAAAAATTACGACGTCGGTGATATGTATAGTGCTCAAATGCCTATACTTACTGTGATGCAAATCAATCCCGTGAAAATAAAAATTAATGTATCAGAATCTTTTTACAGTACCTTGAAAGTGGGCATGGATGTGGATGTGAAAGTGGATGTGTTTGCCGACCAAAAGTTTCGTGCCAAAGTAAGTTTGATTTATCCTACCATCGATGACCGCACGCGCACATTCCCCGTAGAAGTGAAGTTGGCAAATGCTAATTCGAAGGTTCGTCCGGGCATGTTTGCGCGCGTTTTCATGAATTTTGGCAAGGTAAAGCGCGTAGTTGTACCTGACTTGGCCGTTGTGAAACAGTCGGGTTCGGGTGGTCGTTATGTGTATGTTTACCAACAGGGTAAGGTGGAATTCCGCGAAGTGCAAATAGGGCAACGTTTTGATACGGAGTACGAAATTATTTCGGGTATTACGGCTGGCGAGCAAATTGTTGTTTCGGGGCAGAGTAAGTTGGTGGATGGTGCCGATGTAGAAGTGATAAAGTAATAATATAAAATTAGTAAAACTATGAGTATATATCAAAGTGCTGTAAGAAAGCCAGTTATGACTTCGCTTATTTTTATAGGTGTTGTTATTCTAGGTCTTTTCTCACTCAATAAGTTACCAGTCGATTTGCTGCCGAATATCGAAACCAATACGATTATGGTTATTACAACCTACGATGGTGCAAGTGCTTCCGACATTGAAACAAACATTACGCGACCCTTAGAAAATTCGCTCAATACGGTTTCAAATTTAAAAAATATAAAATCTGTATCGCGTGAAAACAGGTCATTAATAACCCTTGAGTTTAACTATGGGGATAATATTGAGGAGCTTACCAACGACGTGCGCGACAAATTAGATATGGTAAAATCTTTTCTACCTGAAGGTGCCAAAGATCCTATTATTTTTAAATTTAGTACAGAGATGATTCCGGTAATTATGATTGCCGCTAATGCCGAAAAGAGTTTGCCTGCTTTGTACAAGATATTGGATGATAATGTTGCCAATCCTTTGGCACGCATCAATGGGGTAGGCTCTGTGTCAATAAGCGGTGCTCCCAAGCGTGAAATTCAAGTTTACATTGACCCTATGAGGCTGGAGGCTTACCATTTAACCATCGAAGCCATAGGTCAATATATTCGGATGGAAAACATAAATACACCTGCCGGAAACATGGATATTGGGAATGAAACCTATGCTTTGCGCGTTCAGGGTGAATTTAAAAATTCAGCTGAACTTAACAAAATAGTGGTTGGCTCTGCTGGAGGAAAAACAGTGTATCTGTCGGATGTAGCGGTGGTGAAAGATAATTTGGAAGAACGTACGCAGCGAACTTTTACGAACGGAAAGCCCGGTGCAACCATTGTGGTACAAAAGCAATCGGGAGCAAACACTGTAAACATTGCTAATGCCGTCCTGAAAGCTTTACCTGGTATTCAGAAAACGCTCCCTGCCGATGTAAAACTGAATGTAATTGTTGATACTTCCGAAAGTATTAAGCAAACTATTTCAGGATTAACTGAAACGGTATTGTATGCTTTTCTTTTTGTTGTGTTAGTTGTGCTGTTTTTCTTAGGACGTTGGCGAGCCACAGTTATCATCATTCTTACCATACCTATCTCACTTATTACAGCATTTATTTACCTCTATGGCACTGGTGGAACATTGAATATCATATCATTGAGTGCCCTTTCGGTGGCTATTGGTATGGTGGTGGACGATGCTATTGTGGTGCTCGAAAACGTAACGACCCACATTGAGCGCGGAAGTCGCCCCGCAAGTGCTGCTGTGCATGGTACCAACGAGGTGGCATTGTCGGTAGTTGCTTCTACGCTAACGCTGATTGCAGTTTTTTTCCCATTAACCCTGATTACGGGTGCAGCGGGAGTAATGTTCCAACAGCTCGGCTGGATGGTTACCATTATCATGACTGTTTCGATGATATGTGCGCTTACCCTGACGCCTATGCTGAGTGCGCAATTGTTACGTTTGAACCCCAAACGGAGCAAAACTTTTACGGCTATTTACTCGCCTATCGAACATTTTTTAGGCTCTTTGGACAATTTCTACGCACGTGTTGTGAATTGGGCTATCCGCCACCGTGGCTTGGTAGTGATACTGACAACGATATTTTTTATTCTGAGTATTTTGCCTGCCAAGTTTATTGGTACGGAATATATTCCTGCTCAGGATAACGGACGAATTGCAGCTACCATTGAGTTGCCGGTGGGTACACGCATGGAAATCACCCAGCGAATAGCTGAGCAATTAAAAGAGCTATGGAATAAAAAATATCCAGAAATTGACATGATCAATTTTTCGGTTGGGCAGGCTGCAAGTTCCAATGTTTGGGGTTCGCTGCAAACCAACGGCTCGAATATTATTTCCATGAATTTTAGGTTTTTACCTTTAAGCCAGCGAAGTAGATCGATGTTTGCCATATCGGATAGTATCAGCAACGATTTGAAAAACTTTCCCGAAATATCAAAATCTAAAGTCATTGCTGGTGGTGGTATGAGCATGATGGGTGGTCAGTCGTCCTTGGATGTGGAAGTGTATGGTTATGATTTTAATCAAACGGATAAAGTTGCAAAAGCATTGGCTAAAGATATTGGTGCTATCAAAGGTTTAACGAATGTGAGTTTAAGTCGTACGGATTACACGCCTGAATATCAAGTGGACTTTGATAGGGAAAAATTGGCTCAAAACGGTTTAAATATTGCTACCGCTTCCACTTATTTGCGAAACCGCATTAATGGACTCACGGCTTCATTGTTTCGCGAAGAGGGTGAGGAATATACCATTCGTGTTGTTTATGGACCCGAATATCGTCAGTCTATTCAGGCAATAGAAGATATAATGATTTACAATAATCAAGGTCAGGGTGTGCGTTTAAAAGATTTAGGCAAAGTGGTTGAGCGTTTTACGCCGCCAACCATTGAACGAAAAAATCGACAGCGTTTGGTTACGGTTTCCTCCACCGTATCGGGGACAACCATTGACAAAGCTGTAGCGGGAATTAATGCCGCAATCGATAAAATTGATATGCCACAAAATTTATATGTAAAAATTGGTGGAACCTATATTGACCAGCAGGATTCTTTCAAAGATTTGTTAAGTTTGTTGCTCATCATTATTATGTTAGTGTTTATTGTGATGGCTTCTCAGTTTGAGTCGCTTTCGTCGCCATTCATCATCATGTTTACCGTTCCTTTTGCTTTTTCGGGTGTTATTTTATCCTTAGCAATTACAGGAAGTACGCTGAATATGATGTCCTTTGTTGGTATGATTATGTTGATTGGTATTGTTGTAAAAAATGGAATTGTATTAGTGGATTATATTAACCTCAATCGGGAACGCGGCATGGGTATCATTCGTGCCACTGTGAGTGGTGGTAAATCGCGTTTGCGTCCAGTATTGATGACTACGTTGACCACTATTTTGGGTATGCTGCCCTTGGCGTTGAGTAATTCAGAAGGCTCTGAACTTTGGAAATCCATGGCAATTACAGTAATTGGTGGTTTAGCGGTATCTACTTTACTTACGCTTATTATTGTCCCTACTATCTACACAATATTCAAAGGAAATGGGGTACGAAAACAACACAAAAAACTTCGTCGTGCGGATGCTCTCAAACTATTGGAGGCAAACAATGCGAAGTAAATCTGACCCATTGGGGCATAATTAAATTTTTCAGGGAGCTTGCCTATTGCATGTAGGCTCTATCTTACAATTTAGTATGTGAATTTTAAAAATGATTGAAACGGGCATCAAAACAGATGCTATCTAAAATATAAACACATGAAATCAATATTTATAGCTTACGATCAAGCATACCACGAACAAATTTTGAGCATTCTTAATTTTAATCATGTACGTGGATTTACTGCCTGGCCTGAAGTGCAAGGAAAAGGCAGTAAAACCGGCGAACCACACTTGGGCGACCATGCCTGGCCTTCGTTGAACGCTTCGCTCATTACCATTGTGGATGATGTAAAAGTGAAGCCTATCTTAGCGCAGTTGCGCGACTTGGATGAAACCTCCAAACTGATGGGATTGCGCGCCTTTGTATGGAATATCGAAGATGGTATTTAAAATAAAAAAAAGAAGAAATAAATTTATTATTTATTTCTTCTTTTTTCGAGATTGAGAGCGGAAGACGGGACTCAAACCCGCGACCCTCAGCTTGGAAGGCTAATGCTCTATCAACTGAGCTACTTCCGCAAAATACAAGTTGAAAATTTGAGAAAGAGTTAATCTGAAAAATAATTTTCAAATTTTCAAATTTTCAATTTTTTGTGGGCAGTGAAGGATTCGAACCTCCGAAGTCGAAAGACAGCTGAGTTACAGTCAGCCCCAGTTGGCCACTTTGGTAACTGCCCCAATTTTTCCTAAAGCGCTGCAAAGATAGTCATTTATAAGAATACTACCAAACAATATTAGCCATTTTTATTGCTGTAACAGCCGCTTCGGTGCCTTTATTCCCGTGTATTCCATCGGCTCTATCCAGCGCTTGTTGTAAGGTATTGGTAGTCAGAACTCCAAAAATTACGGGGCATACATCTATTTTTGCATTTAGCTTAGCAATGCCGTAGGTAACTCCCTGACAAACATAATCAAAATGAGGAGTATCGCCCTGTATAACGCATCCCAGCACAATCACTGCTTCAAAACGCTTGCTATTAACTAATGTCTTGGCAGCGTAGGTTAATTCAAAAGCACCTGGCACATGAATAACGGTTAAGTTTTCGGGGTACACGCCTTGATTCACCAAGGTATCGTAGGCTCCTCTGAGAAGAACATGCGTGATTTCAGCATTCCAATCAGCCACGGCAATGGCATACTTTTGAAGTTGCACATTTGTTTTTGGGGGCATTGCGTTGGGGTCGTAGGTGGAAAGATTTTGATATATGGTAGCCATATTTGTGTCTGTTTATTTTTTTTTTATTTAAAAAAAGCTACTTCTAATCTTCAGAAGTAGCTTTCATATTTATAGCTATTAGCTTTTATTTCTGAACGCGAGCAATATATTTCTCAATATCAGATGCTTCTGCGCTTTTCGAGTAGTTTTCTTTGATATCCGTGTAAGCTTCTAATGCTTTATCTGCTTTTCCGAGAGCTTCGTAAGTTTTTCCTGCTTTTTTGAGGTAAATGGCACTCAACACATCATTTTCTTTGTCGGCAGCTTTCATGAAGTAATCCACAGCTTCTTCTTTTTCACCTTTTTCGATGTAGGCATCGCCAATTAAACCAACCACAGCGGTGCTAAAATAATTATCTTTGCCATCGAATTGTGATAAATACTTGATAGCATCGTCATATTGTCCTAATTTAAAATAACAAATACCTGCATAAGCGGCAGCGAGATTGCCAGAGGGTGTCATGCTATAATCCGAAACGATGTTTTTGAAACCAATAAAATCAGCTTTTCCTTCGAGCGCATCTTTAAAAGCATCAGCTGCAAAAAGTGCCTCTGCCTTAGCCATTTCATTTTCAGCCTCATTTTCGCGCGGTTCCAAGTAAAAATTATTAAATGCTAATACAGAAAGTACCAAGAGAATAATTATAGCTACAGCTGCAATTAGTTGCTTTTGATATTTTTCAATAAAGGCTTCCGATTTACTTAAAGCTGCTTCTACCTGTTGCAATTCGTCTTGCTTGCTCGTTTCTTGTTTTGCCATGATATGGGTTGTGAAAAATGTTGTAATACGTGTTTTAAATTTTTGCGGAACAAAAGTAAGAATATTTTTTCTGATAACGAAATTTAATAGCTAATTTTTATGTTCGGGTGCAACTAAGTGGCTAATTTATTTTGCTATTTTGGACTGAAATGACTAATTTTGCTACAAAATAACTCATTCACAAACATCTTATATGAAAGCAATGATTTTTGCGGCAGGACTTGGCACCCGTTTGAAGCCGATAACCGACACCTTGCCCAAAGCATTAGTCCCTATTGATGGCATAACGCTATTGGAGCATGTTATATTGAAACTAAAAAATTCGGGTTTTGACGAAATCATTCTGAATGTGCATCATTTTCCTGACCAAATTATCAATTTTCTGCATCAAAAAAAATCTTTTGGCATTCGTATCGCAATTTCTGACGAACGCGCTATGCTCTTAGACACGGGTGGCGGTATTAAAAAAGCATCTCGTTTTTTCGACGACAATGAACCGTTTTTAGTTCATAATGTAGATATTTTATCCAACATAGATTTGATGGCACTCTATAGCAACCATATTATTAATAATGCCTTAGCTACTTTGGTGGTAAGCGAGCGAACAACGCATCGTTATCTGCTTTTCGATTCGGCAAAAAAACTTCAAGGGTGGCAAAATATCAAAACTTCCGAAACGAAACCTGTCCAATTAAAAGACACAAGCTGTTTTGAAAAATTGGCTTTTTCGGGTATTCAAGTTCTATCGCCTGCTGTGTTTGATAAAATGAAAACCTTTCCAGATAAATTTTCTATTATTGATTTTTATTTATCTAATTTGCACGAACCTATTTATGGCTATTGTCCCGACAACTATAAAATGATGGATGTTGGCAAATTAGATACATTGCAGGAGGCAGAAAAATTTAGTCGGGCTATTTAAACTAAACTACGCCATTTCAAGCCTAAGTGTAAGGCATTGAATGGCGTAATTTTAACTTGTTTTTTTTATAAAAAGAGCGATTAAATCACTTTTTTCATGGCTGTCATGGCAGCACGTAAGCGTGCACCGACTACTTCGATAGAATGAGAACGCAATGCAGCATTGACTTTAACTAAATCGAAATTATCTACTTCAGCATTTTTATCTGTATTAAAGTTTTTGCCTATTAAGTTGGTATCTACTTTTTTCATGAAATCAGCCAACAACGGTTTGCAGGCATGGTCGAATAAATAGCAACCGTACTCAGCTGTGTCCGAAATGACGCGATTCATCTCGAAAAGTTTTTTGCGGGCTATGGTGTTGGCAATGAGCGGTGTTTCGTGCAGCGATTCGTAGTAAGCTGATTCGGGCTTGATGCCGGCACTTACCATAGTTTCGTAAGCCAATTCAACGCCCGATTTGATAAAGGCAACCATCAAAGTGGCATTGTCGAAAAACTCTTGTTCGGAAATTTCCATGTCACCGGCTGGCGTTTTCTCAAAAGCCGTTTCGCCAGTTTCGGCACGCCATGTAAGGAGGTTTTTATCGCCAACAGCCCAATCTTCCATCATGATGCGCGAAAATTCGCCTGAAAGAATATCATCCATGTGTTTTTTAAACAAGGGAGTCATGATTTCTTTCAATTCGTCAGCTAATAGAAAAGCTTCAATTTTTGCTGGGTTGGACAAGCGATCCATCATGTTGGTGATACCACCAATTTTCAATGCTTCGGTAATGGTTTCCCAACCGTATTGAACTAATTTGGAAGCATAACCAGCATCAATTCCTTTTTCAATCATTTTGTTGAATGATAAGATAGAACCAGTTTGCAACAAACCACAGAGAATGGTTTGCTCGCCCATTAAGTCTGATTTCACTTCGGCAACAAACGATGAAAGCAGTACGCCCGCTTTATGTCCCCCTGTTCCTACGCAGTATGCTTTGGCAATTTCGAGTCCATCGCCATTTGGGTCGTTGTCGCGGTGAACGGCAATTAGCGTTGGAACGCCAAAACCGCGAAGATACTCGGCACGAACTTCGGAAGCCGGCGATTTAGGAGCAATCATCACTACGGTAATGTCCTTACGAATTTGAGTTCCTTCTTCCACAATATTAAAACCGTGCGAATAGGACAAGGTAGCACCTTGTTTCATTAAAGGTATGATTTGCTTAATTACCGGCGTGTGTTGCTTGTCGGGAGCGAGGTTCGACACCAAGTCGGCTGTAGGTACTAATTGCTCAAAAGTGCCCACTTCAAAGCCATTGTCGGTAGCTTTTTTCCATGATTCACGTTTTTGGTCAATGGCTTCCTGGCGCAAGGCATACGCCACATTTAAGCCGCTATCACGCATGTTCTGACCTTGTGCCAAACCTTGAGCACCACAGCCAATGATAACAATTTTTTTACCAATTAATTTTTTAACACCATCAGCAAATTCGCTGCTTTCCATAAAATCACACTTTCCCAATTCCTGAACTTTCAGGCGGTGCGGGAGTGAACTGAAATAATTTGTCATTTTTCGTATTTTTTTATTGTTTCGAGCATATCGCTCAATCTTTCTACTTTCGATTTGGTAATAGCTACTCGTCCGGAGCGAATAAATTGCAATACGCCTACTGTTTCGCTCAGCTCTACGAAGAATCGTTGTGTTTCATCATAGTGTCCGGCTTTTTGGAACACCACAAAATCTTCGTTCATTTCCAAGATGCGGGTATTGTGGTCGCGTATCCAATTTTCGATAGAACCTAATGTCAATAGCTTATCTGTTGCAACCTTATAGAGTGCAATTTCTTGATAAACAAGGTCTTCATCGGTGTTGTAATACGATTTCAAAATATCAATACGTTTATCAATTTGCTTCACCACTTTTTCCACCACATCTTGTGTCGAAAGGAGTGTAATGGTAAATTTGTGAATACCTTCCAATGCTGATGGCGATACCGATAGTGTTTCAATATTCAGAGCACGGCGTGTGAAAATGATGGTGATTTGACCTAACAAACCAACTGTATTTTCGGAGAAAACGGTTATTGTATATAATTTTTTTTCCATGATGTCTTTTTATTTAGTCTCCAAGTAAAATGTTATCTACGGCTGCACCGGCTGGCATCATAGGATAAACCATGCCTTGCATTTCAACATCCACTACCAACAGATAGGGTTTGTCGTCTTTGAGCATGTCGGCAATGGCAGCATCTAAGTCTTCACGCAGGCTTACTTTACATCCGTCAATGTTATAAGCTTTGGCAATAGCAACAAAATCGGGGTTGTGCATTTTTGTAAAAGAGTATCGCTCCTCAAAAAACATTTCCTGCCACTGACGTACCATTCCCAAAAAGTGATTATCCAATATAATCATTTTTACGCCAATTTGCTCTTGCATAATGGTTCCCAACTCTTGTATGGTCATTTGAAAACCACCATCGCCGGCAAACATACAAACTGTTCGTTCGGGTGATCCCATTTTGGCGCCCATAGCAGCAGGTATTCCAAAGCCCATAGTTCCTAAACCACCCGAAGTAACTAAACTGCGTGTTTTAGAGTATTTAAAATAGCGAGCAGCCATCATTTGGTTCTGACCTACATCGGTTACTACCACAGCATCGTGATTGGTGGCTTCCGAAATTTTGTGAATCACTTCACCCATTGTTAATTCGCCTGATGTTGGAAAAACTTCTCGTTGAATTACTTTTTCAAATTCCTTGTCGTCGTAAATCTTGAACGAATGAATCCATTCGGCGTGTTTTGCAGGCTGAATGGCTTCTATAAGTGCAGGTAGTGTGTCTTTGACTGAACCAAGTACGGGTGCATCTGCTTTCACATTTTTATTAATTTCGGCGGCATCTATTTCTAAGTGAATAATTTTGGCTTGCTTGGCATAATGATTCAAATCGCCCGTTACGCGGTCATCAAAACGCATACCTATGGCAATAAGCACATCGCACTGATTGGTCATAATATTGGGCGCTACGTTTCCATGCATTCCTAAGAAACCTTTATTAAGTTCGAAGTCCGAATCCATTGCCGACGCACCTAACAAGGTCCAGGCAGCAGGAATGTTTGCTTTTTCTAAAAATACTTTTAATTCGGCTTCTGCTCCCGATAGTACAACGCCCTGTCCAACTAATGCAAAAGGTTTGTGTGCAGCATTTATTAGCGAAGCCGCTTGCTCAATTTGTTCCTTATTTACTTCGGGAACCGGGATATAGCTTCTGATAAATGTACAAGGCTTGTATTCAAAGTCAATTTCCTGAAATTGTGCATTTTTGGTAATATCCAATACCACAGGTCCTGGACGGCCACTGCGTGCAACGTAAAAGGCACGCGCCACTGCCCAAGCAATATCTTCGGCACGTCGAATTTGATATGCCCATTTGGTTATCGGAGTTGATATGCCTACCACATCAATTTCCTGAAAAGCATCAGTACCTAAAAGTGTTGCTCCAACTTGTCCGGTAATAACCACCATTGGTGTGCTATCGAGCATGGCATCAGCAATGCCTGTTATGGCGTTGGTTGCGGCAGGACCCGATGTTACCAAACACACGCCCACCTTGCCCGAAACACGCGCATAACCTTGAGCGGCATGTGTGGCGCCTTGCTCATGGCGTGTGAGTATGTGATTTACTTTTTTGTCGTAATCGTAAAGAGCATCGAAAGTGGGCATAATAGCGCCACCCGGATACCCGAAAATCGTATCCACGCCTTCGTGAATCATCGATTCTATTAATGCTTGTGCTCCAGTTAGTTTCATATTTTTTCTAAGATAACAGACAGCATTCGATACACAACTGACTGTATTCATTTTAAATGGTAAATTGTAAATAAAAAAATGCTAAATTATTTTAATCAATCAGCCTCACCGCTCCTTTGTCAGCAGAGCTCACCATCGAAGCATAAGCCCTGAGGGCTTTCGAAACGACTCGGTTTCTGTCTTTGGGTTTGAAGGTATCTTTTCCTCGTGCCAATTCGGCTTCGCGACGCGTATTGAGTTCGTCGTCGCTCAGTTTTACATTTATCGAACGGTTTGGAATATCTATTTCAATAATATCGCCATCGTGAATGAGTCCGATATTTCCTCCCGAGGCTGCTTCGGGTGAAATATGCCCGATGGATAATCCGGATGTTCCTCCCGAAAAACGACCATCAGTAATCAAAGCACATTCTTTGCCCAAATGACGGGATTTGATATATGAAGTTGGATAAAGCATTTCCTGCATGCCGGGTCCACCTTTTGGTCCTTCGTGTGTAATGACAACTACATCGCCGGCAACCACACTACCATTTAATATTCCTGTGCAAGCCGTATCCTGCGAAGTGAAGACTTTGGCTGGTCCGCTGAACTTCCAAATGCTCTCGTCTACACCAGCGGTTTTTATAACGCAACCATCCTGTGCAATGTTTCCTTTGAGGATTCCCAAACCACCATCTTTGGTGTAGGCATGTTGAACGCTTCGAATGCAACCGTTTTCACGATCCATATCAAGTTCTTTGTAACTTGTATGTTGCGAGCCCATTACCAAATTAAATTTGCGTCCAGGTGCACTTTTGTATAAATCTTCTATTTCTGGTGCCAATGCCCTTGAGGTAATATCATATTTTTGAACGGCTTGAGCCAATGTAAGCCCATCCACACGATATACATTGGGGTGTAGCAAACCACCTTTGTTAAGTTCAGCTAATATTCCCAAAATTCCGCCAGCACGATTTACATCTTCCACATGATATTTGGGCGAATTAGGCGCTACTTTGCAAAGGCAAGGAGTTTTGCGCGAAAGTTGATCCATATCGTTCATGTTTAATTCTACATCGGCTTCGTGAGCAATGCCGAGAATGTGCAATACCGTATTCGTAGAACCGCCCATGGCAATATCGAGTGTCATTGCATTTAGAAAAGCTTCGCGGGTAGCAATTGAGCGTGGCAAAACAGATTCGTCACCATCGCGGTAATATTTGTAGGCATTCTCAACAATTAATTGAGCTGCATCGCTGAATAATTTTGCACGGTTGGCGTGTGTAGCTACAATGGTACCATTGCCCGGAAGTGCCAATCCAATGGCTTCGTTCAGGCAATTCATGGAGTTGGCAGTAAACATGCCCGAGCAAGAGCCACAAGTTGGACAAGCAGCATTTTCAATTTTTTGCACATGCTCATCCGAAATATTATCATCGGCAGCTTGCACCATAGCGTCCACCAAATCGAGCTTGGTGCCTTCCATGTCGCCCGCTTCCATAGGTCCTCCCGATACAAACACAGCTGGGATATTCAGACGCATGGCAGCCATGAGCATGCCGGGAGTAATTTTATCGCAATTGCTGATACATACCATAGCATCGGCTTTGTGAGCATTGACCATATATTCTACGCTATCTGCAATTAAATCGCGCGAGGGTAAGGAGTAGAGCATACCATCGTGTCCCATAGCAATGCCATCGTCAATAGCAATGGTGTTGAACTCGGCAGCAAAGCATCCGAGTTTTTCAATTTCGGCTTTCACTTTCTGACCAATATCATGCAAATGAACGTGCCCGGGTACAAATTGTGTAAATGAGTTTACAATGGCAATCAATGGTTTGCCCATTTGTTCGTTGGTCATTCCGTTGGCTTTCCACAGGGCACGGGCACCTGCCATGCGACGTCCACCTGTGCTTGTGGCACTTCTCAAAATATGACCCGTAACTTCCTGGTTGGATAGCTTGGGTTGTGTATTGTTTGATGTATTCATTTTCCTAATAATATAGAATGTTTTTTTTATAAACTTCTGATTTTTAAATTAGTATGCCACTTTTTGGATATAAGGGGGATTTGAAAAAAAAAACCTTTCTCCGTTATGGTGAGAAAGGTTTTATGCTTTTATAATACACAGTGTTTATACCACGTAACCATTCTCACTTCTGATTCTTGACCAAAAGAAGGACGACTTTGACGAGGTTTGTATAAACAACTTGATGTATCATTTAATGCTTTTATTAAATTTGAGTGCAAAGATACTTTATAATTTTATTTCAAACAATAGTTTGGTAGAAATTATTTCATTTTTTGTACGATTTGTAAGTTTTTAACGGATTTTTTATTTAAAAACTTACTATGCCTGTGTTATTTTGATTGTGTAGGCGCTACTTTTTGTAGTGATAATAGCTTGTTATTTTTACTTTTCTGATTTTTATTACAAAAAAATGAAAGGGTATGCTGTCCGAAATGAGTAGTTCGATTTCTATTTTGACACTAATAATTATTACAAAACGACGATAATGAGGTTCGAAAAAAATTGCTGTATGTTAAATGTGGGGTGGTATGTTGATTTTATAGTTAATAAAATTAAATATTCAGCATCCTTACACTTTAAATGTAACTCGAGTTTATCCAAAAATTTCCGATGAGAATATGTTTTGTGCTTTTATGATAGAGATTAAATACTTTGCCGAGTAGGGGAGTACCTAAAATGTAAAATAGGGAGTCAACTATCTTGTCATTTTTCGCTCAGACGATTTGAATGTTGCGAATTTTTATAAATTACTGCCACATAGCTATTTACATATATATTCAAATCAAAATCAGAATTAGTATAATTTGAGCCGATTTTATACCTCATGCTCAGACAGTAAAGATTAGTACAGCTATCCATAAATTGAAACTTGCGGCATTAAAAAGTATTTTGCTTGTCGTAAAATTCGCCACATGTAATTGTAACTGACTGTTACAAAGCAAAAAAGCTTGCATACGCCCTGTTGCTGTTGTAAATTTGAAATGTGAAAAGTGATACAAAATGGTTGTTTAAAACAGACCAAAAATGAAATCGAATTTTAACAATTTCACAAACACACGAAAATTTGTATAACCCTTTAAAAAATTAGCATCATGAAACCCTTCTACAAAATCATGCAATTAGCAAAAGTTTCTTTATTTGTATTAGCAGCTAACACACAAGCACAAACGCACTGTGCTACCGTAATAGAATTAACCGATGGTTATTATACTGACAAAGTTTGGCTGATAACCGAACCTGGAACAACCAATGGCTTTGATAATGGTTGGGATGGGAGAAAATTTTTAAACGCAACAACTCCTGCACCACAAATTTTTGACCGTACCGTTGATGGTGATTTTCAGGTATCAAGTTTCCCTACCATCGAAAACCATGCATTCGCCATTATCCCTGGCAAATCAAGTATTTTGACCATGAAATTGACCCATTATGATATTGACGCATTTTATAATGCGCTTTATATTATTGATATGCAAGATCACGACACGATTGATGTCTATACTCAGGATTTTCGCATGGAGTTTGAATCGTTGAAGACTGACTTAGTTGAACGCTTTAAATTTATTACCAAGCTGCCCGAAGTAGTTCAACCCGATACCACAACGGCAGCAATACAACCGCCAGTGGAAAACCCAGTGGTAGATGATAGCACCGAACCTAATACAAATCCCGATGGTATAACAACGAATACGCAAAAAGATAAAAATGCCTTAGATGCTAATCAAGCTAAGAACGTGAAAGTGAGTGCTTATAACAAAAAATTGAGGCTCGAAAATCTGAATACTGAGACAGCTTATGTAAGCATTATCAATGCAAGTAATGGCGTAATCATTAAAAAATTAGAAGTAAATCCTCAAACAACTGTCCGTATAAATATGAATACCGAAAAAGGTTTGTACATTGTCAAAACGAATGTTACAAAAGACTTCGCAAGCAAAAAGGTAGCTTTTTATTAATGCCAGAAGAATGAGCAACAGAATTTCATAAAAATGAATAGAAGAGTAGTTTTTTTTCATAAAACAAGATTGTAAGTGTTTAGCATAAATGCTTTACAAAAATTCAATTAAGTGTGGTTTAGATTTTTGACCGATTTTAACTATGTAAAATGCTGATTTGCGAAGTAATTATCCTCGCAAGGGTGATTACAAAAAAGAAGGGTTTAAGCAAGCAAAAAAATGAAAATTTAATTTTGCTTGCTTATTCTTTGATATTATGTTGTCTTATGTGTTTTAAAACATGAATAAATAATAAAGTAGCTTGTTATTTTCAATAAAATAACATTAAATTTGCAGTGAAAATGAAATTATAATACTATAAGCTCGTTTTTACACAAACCACATTTAACAACGTACTATTGATGAATGAAATATTCAATCAAATAGTAACCTCAATCCAGCAAAAGATTGACATTTCGCGACATAGTGAAACATTTCTCAAATCGTTGATTGAAAACAGAATGAACGAAATAGCTTGTAAATCACTTGAAGCCTACGGTTTACTATTTGCACAAAATGAAACAGAATCTGATGTTTTACAAGCAAGGGTCTGGAATGCGCACAGTTTATTTTTCAGAAATAAATTCAGTTTTGAGATTCTTAAAAAGATGGTAATGCCATCACTCATTGCTCAAAAAAATGCGGGTAAAGAACTTCGAATTTGGTCGGCAGGATGTGCTAATGGTCAAGAGCCTTATTCTTTAGCCATGGTACTGGAAGAACTTAAAGCCATTTATCCAAAGCCATTTCGATACCGAATATTTGCTACCGATGTAAACCCAACGAACATAGAGCATGCTAAAACGGGTATTTATAACAAAAACGACATGCCTCGCGTTTCGTTTGGACAAAAGGAAAAATGGTTTACAAAGCAAGAGGAAGTTTTTGTATTAAGCGATGTGTTAAAGGCAAACGTTCACTTCGAACATCTCGATTTGTTTGATAAAGAATGCGCCGTGCCAAGGGCAAGTATTTTTGGTGATTTCGACATTGTGTTTTGTGCCAATGTGCTGTATTATTACAAAGAGGAATATCAGTTTTTATTAATAAACAGAATTATTCAAAGCCTATCGTCTGATGGTTTAATTGTTGCTGGTGAAGTAGAACGTGATTTATTTTTAAAACAAAATTTTATTGAAATTTACCCACAATCGTGCCTGTTTAGTGCATACAAAAAATTACAAGGATAAAGAATAATGAAAATTAAGAACATCAATATTGGAATTCAATTAATTAGTGCGTTTGCTATCATTATAATGTTTTTTGCTGTTTTGGGATGGTTGGCTTATAGGCACAACCAACAATTGAAAGCACAAGCTGAAATCATGTACCAACATCCTTTACTGGTTCGTAATGCGATAGGTGAAATTGAAATTGGTATTTTAAAAATGCGCTTGGATACACGCAATATAATGCTTCTATCTGACAAAGCCCAACAAGAAAAACAACTGCGAGAGATACAAACTTTATCGTTCGAGATAGATAGAAATTTCGATCTTTTGGAACAAAAGTATTTGGGCAACACCGAAGATATTCGGGTTGCTCGCGATGCCTACATGCTTTGGAATAACGCACGTCAAAAAATCATACTAAGCGGCATGGATCATGACATTCAGAAGGTAATGACAGATGTAGCCGACAATGGCGAAATAGGTTTACTTCGCAACGATATGCTTCGGAAAATAAAGAAAGTTTCAGATTTCAGTTTTGCAAAAGCAACATATCTCTATACTTCATCACAAAAAAATGCTGCCGATTTAATCCTTTTCATTTTGGTAGTGAGCATTATATTGATACTTTCAACTCTCATAATGGGCTACCTGCTCAAACGAAATATACAAGAACCCTTGCTTGAAATAAAAAACGTAGTTTTAGCCTATCGACGTGGCGAATTCACCAAGCAAAGCTCCTACGTAAGCACTAACGAGATAGGGCTTGTAGCGCAGTCAATTAATGAGTTATTAGAAAAAGTGAATATTGAAAATCAGTTTGCTACTAAGTCTGAAAAAATTTCGGGGCACATGCTCGTTGAAGAGAATGCACACAGCTTTTTCAAACGATTGCTTCCGGTGTTGGCATCCGAAACAAACTCTCAAATGGCTGCCTATTATATGTTAAATTCAGAAAAAACAAAATACTACCTTTACGAATCGATTGGTATCACACCAACAGATACAAATACCGAATTTTACGCACAACATGCCGAAGGGGAATTCGGGTTGTGTATTGCCTCCAAGTCTATTCAAATTATCCATCGCATTCCGAAAGATACTATTTTTGTTTACAAGACAGTGAGTGGTGGTATCGTACCTCGCGAAATGATAAACATACCCATTTTAAAGGGCTCCGAAGTAGTTGGAGTTCTTGCTTTAGCTAGTATCAGGCAGTACGAACCCTTAACAGTACAATTTATTTACAAAATTCAAGATATTCTCACTGCGCGCTTTGATGGTATCATGGCTCACAGACGAATAAGCAAATATGCGACTATGCTTGCAGAGCAAAATCAAGAGTTGGAAATGCAGGCTAAGGAGTTGCAAAGACAATCGGACGAATTGACAATGCAAAATGCGGAATTGGAAATGCAGAAAAATCAACTACAACAAGCCAATCAGCTCAAAACTAACTTTCTATCTACCATGAGTCATGAGCTTCGCACGCCACTGAATTCCATTATTGCCTTATCGGGGGTGCTTCACCGAACACTGAAGCAAGAAATTTCCGATGAACAGCATAACTATTTAGCCATTATCGAACGCAACGGAAAGCTTTTATTATCGCTCATCAACGATATTTTGGACATAGCGCGTATCGAATCGGGGCGCGTGGAAATTGAATTGACAAGCTTCGATGCACGGGCAACTATTAATGAGGTGATGGAAATGATTAGCCATCAAGCAAAAGCAAACAACACAGCACTCACACAAGAGCATGATACTTCTCCTCTTTTGATACGCTCTGATGCTTCAAAGTTCCGACATATTATTCAGAATCTGGTGGCAAATGCCATTAAATTTACCGAAAATGGCAGCGTGCACATTAACATCAAAGTGGAAGAAAATAGCTTGAAAGTATGTATTCAGGATACGGGGATTGGGATTGCGCCCGAACATATAGATCATATTTTTGATGAATTCAGGCAAGCCGATGGTAGTACGTCGAGGCGCTTTGGTGGCAGTGGATTGGGGCTTGCCATAGCTCGGAAATATGCTCGCCTACTGGGTGGCAATATTGAGGTTAGCAGCGTGTTGAATCAGGGTTCGATATTTTGCCTGTGGTTGCCTTACCACACTGGCGAAACACCTGTAAACAACCTTGAGCAACCACTCCCAATTGCATTAGAACATCCAACTTCCACTGATGTAAAAACAATTCTGCTGGTAGAAGACAGCGAAGCCGCTATTGTGCAACTACGCTATTTTTTGGAAGGTAACAATTACAAGGTGATAGCTACAAATTCAGGAGAAGAAGCTATCGACTTATTGAATAATACCATGCCTGATGGCATTATTTTGGATTTGATGATGCCGGGTATGGACGGCTTTGAGGTATTGGAAAAAATTAGAAACAACGAAAAAACCTCTCTTGTACCCGTACTTATTCTTACTGCGAAGCACATCAGCAAGGACGAATTACAGTTTTTGAAGCAAAATAATATTCATCAATTAATTCAAAAAGGCGATGTTAAAAAAGAGCACTTGCTGCAAGCAGTTGACGCTATGGTTAAGATAGATGGTAGTAAGAAACAATAAATTGAGCTGGTAATGGCAAAAAATGCATTAAAAATTTTGGCGGTGGATGACATTTACGACAATCTTGTTACCATCAAAGCATTGGTTTTTGAATCATTTTCAGAAGTAGAAATTCGCACGGCTAATTCGGGGAAAGAAGCGTTGGAAATTGCCACCCTATTTCAGCCTCATGTAATTTTATTGGATGTGGTAATGCCGGTGATGGATGGCTTTGAAGTGTGTCGAAAATTGAAAGCAGATCCTGCTTTACGTGACATACCAGTAGTGTTTGTAACGGCTCAAAGAGGCGATAAGGAAAGCCGCATTAAGGCTTTAGAATTGGGCGCAGAAGCATTTTTGTCAAAACCAATAGATGCCTCGGAATTAGTAGCTCAGATTCGCTCCATGCATAAAATTTCTGTTGCCAACAGGTTGCGGAAATCGCAAAATGAGCTATTGAAAGACTTGGTTGCTGAACGCACCGAACAGCTCGAAATACAAAATGTAGCAACCAACAATATTTTATTAGATTTAAAAAAAGAAATTTCGAACCGTAAGCATACAGAACAGGCTTTGCGTAAAAGTGAAGCCCTACTAAGGCGTGCTGAGTTGGCTTCCAAATCAGGTAATTGGGAATTCAACATCGAAGATAAAAGGTTTTATTTTTCTCATGGTGCTGCTTTTTTATTGGGCTTTTGCGAACCGCATTGTAGCTATGCCGAGTTTGATAAAATTTTAGTGCCTGAATATCAACATATTCTAAAGAATGCCATAGATGTGCTTGAAAAAAACGAAACAGCATTTAGCATCGAATTAAAATTACAAACCGCAAGTAGTAATTCGCCCATGGACATTCGAATGCAAGGATTACGGAATAATGAGGAATCACAAATTTTTGGAATTATCCGCGATATTACCGAACATAAATCGGTACGAGAAAAATTGGCTGAGAGTGAAAAAATGTACAAAGCTATCATTCAAGCTTCGCCCGACAGTATTGTAATTATTAATCCACAAGGTGCAATTGAAATAGTTTCTCCTGCTTTTACTCAGACATTAGGTTACGATTCGGATAAGGCGTTGATTGGGAAAACTTATTCAGATTTGATTGCCCCCGAAGATATTGGAAAAGTGCATACTGACTTACTCTCAATTTTAAAAGCGGAAGCAAACGATTCCGCCGAATATAGTTGTATTTGCAAGGATGGTTCGTTGGTGGAAATGGAGGTGAAAGCTGGCGTAATTCACGACGCTAAACTTCAAGTGAAAAAAATAGTAGTGATGGGGCGTGACATTAGCGAACGAAAAAAAAATCAACAAGAACTTATCCGTTCGGAAGCTGAATTGCGAGCCGTTTGGAAAAATTCAGCAAATGCACTACGCCTAACCGACGAGCATGGATATATCCTTAGAGTAAATGATGCCTACTGTAAATTTGTGGAAAAAACCGAGCATGAATTGGTAGGTAGCCTGATGGCAAATGTATATCATCCTTCGTATGATAAGGATGAATTAAACAAATACAAGCATAAATTTGCGCAGTCAATTTTAGACCGCAACTACGAAAAAGAAATTATACTGTGGAATGAACGAAAAAAGTGGGTGCAAATTGATAAAACATTTTTAGAACTTAACAATGATAACAAATTGATGCTCACAATTTTTAACGATATAACTATTCGAAAAAATGCGCAAATAGCTTTAGAAGAGAGTGAAACTAAGTACCGCGAATTAATAGATAATTCGCCCGAAGGCATCACTATATATGAAGATGGAAAAATTGTCTATGTTAATAAAGAGGCAATGCAATTGATGCACGCCACCAACAAATCTGACTTGTTAGGGAGAAGTTTATTAGATTTTATTGTAGCCGATAATTTGGAGATTATCATGGAACGAATGAAGTTTGTAGCCCATGTGCCGCTCTACACCAAACTGCCGCCGGTAGAAGAAAAATATCGCCGCTTAGATGGTACAGAAATGACTGTGGAGATTTGGGTTATGCCTATTTTGTTTGAAGGAAAACCAGCTATTCAAATTTCAGGACATGACATAAGCGAGCGAAAAATAGAAGAGGCTGAACTCGTTGACAATCGTGTAGAACTTAAAGCTATCTACGACAATGCGCCGGTGCTTATGTGTGTACTGAACGAAAAATCGGAACTTTTGTTTGCCAACAATGCTATGAATGCTTTTGTGGAAGACCCAATTCTGTCGCACAATACTATACGAACTTTTGGTAATATATTTGATTGTGTAGAGTCCATCGAAAACCAGAACGGTTGTGGATTTGGCAAAAAATGCAATCAGTGTTTGTTACGTAAAGCTATCCGAAAAACCTTTCAAACGGGTGAGGGCGTTCAAAATATAGATTATGAAACAGAACGTCTTGTAGATTCCAAATTAATTCCAGTGTCGTTGTTAGCGTCAACGGCGATTCTACAGTCGGGCTCTGAAAAAAAATTGTTGCTTTGCATGGTAGATATTACAGCACGCCGGCATGCCGAAAACGTCATTCATGAGAGCCAAATGCAATTAAAAAGCTTTGCAACGCACCTGCAAACGGTTCGTGAGGAAGAACGTATAAACTTAGCGCGTGAAATACACGACGATTTGGGACAACTCTTGGTGGCTATCAAATTTGATATAGGTATGCTTGGTATCAAGTCGAAAAAATTTATTAACAAGGAGTTTGCTGATGAGTTTGGCACACAATTCAAACGCTTAGAAAGCTATGTGAACAAAACTTTGGTAAGTGCACGGCGTATTATGTCCGACTTACGCCCCGAGCTCTTAGACATGGTCGGTTTGGTTGATGCCTTTAAAGAGCATATCAAAAACTTTAACGAACGTCAATCTATTGTATGCAATTTTGTTGACGAAACGACCGACCAAGTTGCCATGGATTCAAATAAATCTATTGCACTCTTTCGTATTTTACAGGAAGCACTCAACAATGCTCAAAAATATTCCGAAGCCACCAAAATTATGGTTACATTAGGTTCCAAAAATCAGAAAACCTACTTAATCATTGAGGATAATGGTAAGGGTTTCGATTTGGAATTAAAAAAACGTAAAGACTCTTACGGTTTGACTGGTATGAAGGAGCGAGCCTACCTTTTAGGAGGTGCTGTGGACATTTGGAGCGCAGTGGGCAAAGGCGTTAAAATTACAGTTGAAGTTCCTGATAAAAAATGAATGAACAAATTAACAGCATTTGTGTTAAATTCAAATACTTTACAAAGTCAGAATGATTTAATTAAAACTTTTACGTTATATTTGTGGCTGAATTAATTACAAATTGAATAAAATTACAAATAATATGGTTTTTGATAAAGAAATGATTGAAGGAGTTTACAATACCTTCGCAGCTAAAATTGATCTTGTTAAACAAAAATTACAGCGCCCTTTAACGCTCACCGAAAAAATTCTGTATGCACATCTCTCTGTAGATGAAGAAATTAAGGCTTACGAACGTGCGTCAGACTACGTTAATTTTACACCCGACCGCGTTGCTATGCAAGATGCAACGGCTCAAATGGCTTTGCTCCAGTTAATTAATTCGGGGCGTAAACATGTGGCAGTGCCTTCAACAGTGCACTGCGACCATCTGATACAAGCACACGTTGCAGCATCAGTCGATTTAGCAACTGCCAACGACACAAATCGCGAAGTATATGATTTTCTGAAAGCCGTGTCGAATAAATTTGGAATAGGCTTTTGGAAGCCCGGTGCTGGCATCATTCATCAAGTAATTCTCGAAAACTACGCCTTTCCTGGTGGCATGATGGTGGGTACCGACTCGCACACGGTGAATGCTGGTGGTTTGGGCATGATAGCAATTGGCGTAGGTGGAGCCGATGCTGTTGATGTGATGGCAGGTTTACCTTGGGAGCTGAAAATGCCTAAAATTATTGGCGTGAAACTCACTGGTAAAATGTCGGGCTGGACTTCTCCCAAAGATGTCATACTGAAACTTGCTGGCATACTTACCGTAAAAGGTGGCACCAATGCCGTTATCGAATATTTTGGCGAAGGCGCCGAAAGCATTTCGGCAACAGGCAAAGGAACTATTTGCAACATGGGAGCCGAAGTTGGTGCTACCACTTCGATATTTCCTTTCGACAGCAAAACAGCAGCTTACTTGCAAGCCACTGGGCGTTCGGAAATTGCTGCATTAGCTCAAAAAAATAGTGATTATTTGAAACCCGATGCTGCCGTAACAGCCAATCCTGAGAATTACTACGATCGGATAGTGGAAATTGATTTAAGTGTGCTCGAACCACATATTAACGGTCCATTCACGCCCGATTTAGCTTACACCATATCCGAATTTGGAAAAGCAGTAAAAGAAAAAGGTTATCCTCAAAAAATGGAAGTTGGGCTTATTGGCTCCTGTACTAACTCGTCGTACGAAGATTTAACACGTGCAGCATCCATTGTGAAAAAAGCTAAAGAAGACGGTTTGCAGGTGCAAGCCCAATTCATTATAAACCCCGGCTCTGAGCAGGTTCGCTACACTGCAGCGCGCGATGGAGTTCTCGACGAATTTGAATCCGTAGGTGCTGTCATTATGGCTAATGCTTGCGGACCTTGCATCGGGCAGTGGAAGCGCGACGACCAAGTATCTGACCGTCCAAATTCCATTGTAACATCGTTCAACCGTAATTTTGCAAAACGTGCCGATGGTAATCCGAACACACACAACTTCATTGCCTCGCCCGAAATTGTTGCAGCTCTTACCATTGCTGGTGATTTATGTTTCAATCCACTGAAAGATAGTTTGTTAAATAAAAAAGGTGAACCAATAAAATTGCGTGAACCGACGGGCTTCGAGCTACCATTAAAAGGCTTTGCCGTTGAAGACGCAGGGTACATTGCGCCCATCGCTGATGGTAGTGTTGTGGAGATTCATGTTCATGTTGACTCTCAAAGGCTCCAATTGCTTCAACCTTTTGCTGCTTGGGATGGCAACGATTATGAGCAACTTCCTTTACTTATCAAGGTGAAAGGTAAATGTACTACCGACCATATCTCAATGGCTGGTCCTTGGTTACGTTTCCGTGGTCATTTGGATAATATTTCCGACAACATGCTGATTGGCGCTGTGAATGCGTTTAATGATAAAACAAATGCCGTGATGGATGCAAGCACTGGCGAATACGTGGCTGTGCCTGCTTTGGCTCGTAAACTCAAAGCACAAGGCGTTGGCTCGGTGGTAGTTGCCGAAGAAAATTACGGCGAAGGGTCGAGCAGGGAACATGCTGCTATGGAACCGCGTTTTCTGAATGTAAAAGCCATATTGGTAAAATCCTTTGCTCGCATTCACGAAACCAATCTTAAGAAACAAGGAATGTTAGCTCTCACATTTGCCGATAAAAACGATTACGACAAAATTCAAGAAAACGACACGATAAGCGTTTTGGGATTGAATACATTTTTGCCCAATAAAAATTTAATCATCCAACTGCAACATGCTGATGGAAGCAAAGAAGAATTCGAAGCTTTACACACCTACAATCAAGCTCAGATTGAATGGTTTAAGGCTGGCAGTGCTTTGAATGGTCTAAAATAAAAAAAAATAAACAACAGGATAAACAAACATTAGTAAGCATGGCAAACAAAAAAGATTTTCTGATATTTAAGCTATCGGAAACCATTCGCACAACAAGTAGAATTGACAAAGAGCTATTCACACAGTACAACGTAAAACGAGGACTACGTAACGAAGATCACTCTGGTGTAGTAGCTGGATTAACAAAAGTAGGTGATGTAGTTGGCTACGAGCGCATCCCCGAAGGTGGGTTGAAAGCCATTCCGGGTAAGTTATTTTATCGTGGCATTGATGTGGAAGATTTAGTCCACGGATTGAATGCCGAAAACCGCTTGGGTTTTGAAGAAACAGCATTTCTTTTGCTTTCGGGCTATCTGCCCGCTTCCGAAGAACTTCGTCAATTCTCTCTTATTCTGAACAGCGCAATGCCATTAGACACTAAAATGACAATGAATATTTTAGAGTTGGAAGGGCAGGACATCATGAATATTCTGGCACGCTCGGTATTGGAAATGTACACCTACGATAAAAATCCTGACGATATTTCGCCCGACAATCTCATTCGTCAGTCAATAGATTTAATTTCTAAATTCCCTACGATTATAGCTTACGCATACAATATCCTACGCCACAGCCAGCAGAATCGTTCGTTGCACATTCGCCATCCCAAAGATGGCGCTTCCATTGCCGAAAACTTTTTGTATATGATGAAAGGTCCAGGCAAATACACCGAGCTTGATGTAAAACTTATTGATTTGTGTTTAATACTTCATGCCGAGCATGGTGGAGGTAACAACTCAACTTTCTCCGTGCGTGTTACCAGCTCCACACTTACCGATACTTATTCAGCTATTGCTGCCGGTATCGGTTCACTGAAAGGACCTTTGCATGGTGGTGCCAACATCAAAGTTGTACAGATGTTTAACCATTTAAAAACTGCCATTAAAAATTGGGACGACCTGAAAGAAATTGATGCTTACCTTCAAAAAATGCTTAATAAGGATGCCTACAATAAAACAGGTTTGATATATGGTATTGGTCATGCTGTTTACACTGTGTCCGATCCACGTTCCATTTTGCTCAAAGAAATGGCTCGCAAATTAGCTATCGAAAAAGGGTTGGAAAAGGAGTTTAAGTTTCTCGAACTGTTAGACTCGCGCGCCGTAAATGCTTTTATGACTTTTAAAGGTTCGGATATAAACAAACAGGTTTGTACCAATGTCGATTTTTATTCGGGATTTGTGTACGATGCTATGGGACTGCCTACCGAGGTTTACACCCCACTGTTTGCCATGTCGCGTATTACGGGCTGGACTGCTCACCGCATAGAGGAATTGAACTTTACTAGCAAGCGCATTATACGTCCTGCTTACAAAAATGTTGGTGATAGAAAACCGTTTACTCCCATGAACAAAAGATAATAGCAGTTCATTGTGAATTGAAAAATTAAACAAATCCACTAATTCTGGTACAAAGTCTTACACTTTTGACTTTTGACCCAAGACAATTCTTATGCAAAAAATTAAAGTACAAAACCCAGTTGTTGAACTCGATGGTGACGAAATGACCCGTATTATTTGGTCGTTTATCAAAGAGCAGCTCATAATTCCATATTTAGAATTAGATATTAAATACTACGATTTAGGAATGGAAAACCGCGATTTAACAAACGATCAGGTTACCATAGATGCTGCTAACGCTATTAAAGAATACAATGTAGGCATTAAATGCGCTACCATTACGCCCGACGAAGCACGTGTGAAAGAATTTGGTTTAAAAAAAATGTGGAAATCACCAAATGGCACTTTGCGCAATATTGTTGGCGGAACGGTCTTTCGCGAACCTATTATCTGCTCCAACGTTCCTCGTTTGGTTCCTGGTTGGACGCAATCCATCGTTATTGGGCGTCATGCTTTTGGCGACCAGTATAAAGCTACCGACGTGGTTATCAAAGGAAAAGGTAAACTTAAAATGACTTTTACGAGCGAAACAGGTGAAATAAAGGAATGGGAGGTTTTTGATTACCAAGGCGATGGCGTAGCAATGGCTATGTACAACACCGACGAGTCGATTTACGGCTTTGCTCAATCCTCGTTTCAAGTAGCTTTAGAAAAAAAATGGCCTTTGTATTTATCTACCAAGAACACCATTTTGAAAGCTTATGACGGTCGCTTTAAGGATATTTTTCAGGAAGTATATGAAAAAGAGTTTAAAGAAAAGTTTGAGGCGATAGGCATAACTTACGAGCATAGGTTGATAGACGATATGGTTGCCTCGTGTATGAAATGGAGTGGGGGATACGTATGGGCTTGCAAAAATTACGATGGTGATGTTCAGTCGGATACTGTTGCGCAGGGCTTTGGCTCGTTGGGCTTGATGTCGTCGGTATTGGTAACGCCCGATGGAAAGACTGTGGAAGCCGAAGCGGCACATGGCACTGTAACCCGCCACTATCGCCAGCACCAGCAAGGCAAAGAAACTTCTACGAACCCCATTGCCTCTATTTTTGCTTGGACTCGTGGTTTAGCCCATCGAGGCAAATTGGATAGCAACGAGGCATTGATGCATTTTTGTACTAAATTAGAGGAAGTGTGTGTTGAAACCGTAGAAGCCGGTCAAATGACGAAAGATTTAGCATTGTTAGTGCATGGCGAAGCACTTAGCAAAAGCGATTATCTGAACACACAAGATTTTTTGGCAGCTATCAAGCATAACTTAGATAAAAAGTTAGCACAGTAAAATTACCAATTACGAGTGAGATAAACATAAAAAAAGCTGTACGAAAAGATTTTATTTCTTTGTGTACAGCTTTTTTTTATTTTAAAAATTCCATTTAGCTCCTAAAGTAGGGCAAACTTTGAAACCTTGTACAGGAGAAAAATTATATCCAAATTCCACTTCGCTACCTACCGAAAGGTTTTTATTCAGGTTGTACCAAAGCTGTGGCTCCGTAATAAATACAGGATGTGTTACACCATCAATAGCGTAGGTGTCTTTTTCCCACCACAAGTCGGCAAAACCAGTAAAAGTCATTTTGCCTTTCAGCAATTGAATGCCCCAAACTCCTGTAAGTTGCGCCGTACTTTGCTTGCCTTGAATGTATTTGTACAGCACTTTCAAATTCAGCGTTTTACTAAAATCAGCATTGTTCCATCCCCAATCCAATCCTGCTAAATAAGCATTGTTGATGGGGAAGCCCGATGCACCAGATGTCAATAAGCCACCGTTGTACTCTATGTGAGCGCTAAAAGGTCCATCCCAAAATTTGAGACCACGGGCTATTTCCATGTAAGCCAACGAAGGATGGTTTTCGGTGCCACCATTGAAATCCATATCTACAAAAAAGAAGGTATTGCCCCAAGTATCGGGCTTAAACATTTCGAGAGTTGACGTTACATAATTGCGACCACTACCAAAATCGTAGTGTACTTGTAAATTAGTTTGCGCCGATAATGTCAAAGAAAACAAAACGAGTAAAAATGAGTAACTAAGTTTTTTCATACAATATTTTTTTTTATTTTAAAAATGAATAGCAATTTTAAAATAGATGTATTAATTTTCGCCGCAAAGGTATAAAAAATTATAGAAAAAAAATAGAGCCATCCTCATAAAGTACTTTATGAAGATGGCTTCGAAATTATTAATGGTACTAACAGCTTAAAATTTCAAAGTAACCGAGGCTAAGAAATTTGTGCCAGCTTGCGGAAAATAGCGTTTTTCGTTTACGCGCACATTATCCAAATAATACGAATACCAGGTAAAAGCATTATTTTCATATTGTTCGTTGAAAATATTATTTAACAATAGCTGAAAATCAATGGCATTCGTATTTTTTAGGGCTAATTTGTATTTTACACTGAGGTTGTTCACAAAATAAGCATCAATGGCACGTTCGGCATTGGACGTATTGTCGAAGTACTGTTTACCCACATAATTACTATAAAGTGAAAAATCAACCTTTGCCAAATTTACAGTAAAAATGCTGTTGGCTATCACCTTAGGCGAGTAAGCAATGTCTGTTTTTCCCAGCTCGTTATTTTTTGAATCTATCCAGTTAAAATCAGCATCGTACATGTCCACTGCTTCTTCGGTAAAATTCAGAATTTTATTGTCACTCAAGGTAATATTACCATCCCATTTCAACCATGAGCTAATTTTAGCTCCCAGCGATAGCTCGATGCCCATGCGGTAGCTATCTGGTATGTTGGTGCTTAGTGCTTCCCCAATTTCACTCAACTTGCCCGTTAGTATCAACTGGTTTTTATATTTCATGTAGTATAAACTGGCTTCGGCTGAAAAACTCGATGCCTGAAAACGATAACCTGCCTCGATATCCGTAAGCCTTTCGCTGGTAGGTTTTGCCTCGGTCAAAGCTCTTTCAGTGTAGTTAGTTCGGTTCGGTTCGCGATTTGATATGGCATACGAGGCATACAGTTGCTGCTTGGCGTTAGGCTGATAACTTAAACCAAACTTGGGATTAAAAAAGTTGAAGGCATCACTTTGTGTAATGTTTCGCATGGCAGCTTGGGTGTCATCATATTTATCGTCGGTACCATCCATGCTATATTTGATGTGTCGATATTGTAAATCGACAGCAGCAAAAAGATGGTTGATAGGCTCGGCATTCACTTTTAAATAGATATTCGCATCGTCTTTTATGCCACGGCTTCGATACCACTCGTCGCTAATGTTAAGCTGATTGCTGTTTCGAGCCCAAATCACTTTTCCAAAATGGTCACCATCATATCGGTTCAGAGCACCACCAAAATTTATATCTGTGATTTTTGTCTTGTAGTTTAAAGCATAGGTGAAACCATAAAAATCATTGTCTAACCATTTTTGACGAACCAAATCAGTTTTCTTTTGGGCTACCCCTGCCAGTGTGTCGGGTTTTAATCCATACTCGACATACTTTCGCGATTCTTTATATTCCTCGTAATAGCCTAATCCCTTTGTGTAGTGGCCTGTTACATTTAATTTTAACTGCTGATTAATAAGTTGAAGCCAATGTAATTGGTAGTTTGTTTGGTTGTAATTATCTGTTTGATTGTCGTAATACTGTTGTTTGCCTGCATTGTCTTTAAAACTTCCAAGTTCGTTAAATGTTCGGTTTGTTTTCATAATTTCCGAATCGACCCCATTCCAAGCCTGATAGGTTTTTTCATTTCCTCCAAAAGTAACGAACTTAAGCGTTGTTTTTTCGGCATAATAGCCTGCTGTTAGATAGTACGATTTCATATTTACCCAAGCCCTGTCGATATAGCCATCGGAGGTCAGGTTTGATAATCGGGCATCAAAAGCAAAGCCATTTTTTAACAAACCCGAACCAACTTTAATCGTGTTTTTGTTCGTTGCAAAAGAGCCAATAGAAGAGCTCACCTCGCCATAAGCCTGTTTGTTCAAGCCCTCGGTGAGCATGTTGATGCTTGCCCCAAAAGCAGCAGTACCATTGGTTGAAGTGCCCACACCACGCTGAACTTGCACCGACGAAAGCGAGGATGCAAAATCGGGCATGTCCACAAAATAAGTTCCATGTGACTCGGGGTCGTTGTAAGGCACGCCGTTTATGGTAACGTTAATGCGGTTGGCATCGGTGCCGCGAATGCGAAAACCAGTGTATCCAACACCAGTGCCACCATCGGATGTTGCTACAAACGAAGGTGTTAAAGCCAATAAATAAGGAATGTCTTGTCCCAAATTGCGTTGCTCAATACTTTCTTTGGTTACAGTTTTGTAAGCCACCGCCGAACGTTCGTTGGCACGTAGCGAAGTAACTGTAAGTTCCTGCAAAGCAATTGTTTTGGTACTGTCAGCCGCGGTGGCTGAATTTGGTTGTGTCGTTTGACTAAACGACAAGCTTGAAAATAGTAGCACTAAAGCCACAGTAAAAATTTGTCTCATAACAAGTTAATTAAATGAATTAAATAATGAAGTTGTTTCTGAGAGCCCAAAAGGTACGGAAGATGGATTGCTTATTCCCTTAGCAGCATTACCCGCTCAGGTTCAAAGGGTATGATCTCAGCCCGAAATATTAAGGCACCCCATTCAAAAAAAAATCAGCAAACAAGAATTAGTTTGCTATCATAATTTTGCGTTGCAAAGGTATTTAAAATTTATGAATGTAGCAACTCACAGCTGCAAAAGCTATGGCTACGAAACATTGAAATGAGTTAATTGATTAAAAAAGAAGTAATTGCTCGTTGTTTTCTCCCGATGATTTATCCTTATTTGCTGGCTTTTGCAATGGCTCTTTTTTGATATTTGCGCTTGTTGGTTCTGTTTTTGAAGCTTGCGTATCTTCTAGTTGCGTTAGTTCTATCTCCAGTTTTGATTCAATTCCGCTTTCAATTTCGTCGTCTTGCACAAGCTCATTTTGTTCTGCTATGCTTTCTTTCTGTTCGTTAAATCGTACTGGCTCTAATTCGTTGATAGTTTCTACCTCGAATGTTGTCAGGCGTTTACCTTTTGCTTTGAAGCTCTTTACGGCAATAAATTCTTCAGCATCAATTATCAAAGCCTCACGAAAAGCATCGTTACCACCTAACACGATTTCAAATCGAGGATAGTCCACATCAGTCATTAACATGAGGCGTGATGCAGGGTTTTCGCCCAAGAGGTTTTGTTTTTTGAGTGATGCCTCTAACTGAAAACGCTTCAGATAATAAAATTTCTGTTCGGCATCGTACAAGGCAACTGTCCAAACCTTGTTAGCATCAAATTTCTCAATAATGAGTAAGTCTTTGTCGTAGTGATTGTTCAAATCGAAATTTGATGTGTAGTAATCTCCTTTTTGTGAAATAATTAAAATTAAATCGTCGCTCAGAAATTCGCCAAGAAATTCTCCTCGGTTGTCGTAATTCAGTCGCAGAACATCTCTATCGAACCACACCTGACGCCCACCCAAGGTAGAGCCTCCCTTTTGCTTGAGTGTTATTTTCTGTATGTCGTTCTTTGTGAGCAGGTTGCCCATAGACTGTCGCCCTTTGATGGCTATTTCGCTAAAATCTTTTTCAAATACTAGCTTGAAAAGACGTGGCTTGGGCTTAAGTGTAACGCGCACCACTTCGGCTTCGGCATTGGGATTGGCAGTGAAATACATAACTTTGGTGCCAGCAGTGCCTTGTGTGATGTCATATTCTTTGTCGCGGGTAACGCCGTTTACGGCAAAGCGTTTGATGTAATAGGGTCCCCCTTTCCCATCACGATAAATGAGGTTGAAGATGGTTCGCTTATCGTTTTTTTTAAATACATCTAAATGAAGAATATTTTTTCCAACAAAGATTTTATCAGCGACTTTCACGACTTTAAATTTACCATCTTTAAAAAATACGATAATGTCGTCGATATCCGAACAGTTGCATACGAAAGTATCTTTGCGCAGCGCAGAGCCAATAAATCCCTCCTCGTAGTTAACATACAATTTTTCGTTTGCCTCCACCACTTTGGTAGCTACTATGGTTTCAAAATTGCGTATTTCGGTGTGCCTCGGAAAGTCTTTTCCGTATTTTGATTTTAAACTTTCGAACCAAAAAATGGTATAATCGGTTAAATGATTGAGCTGATAATTTACTTCATCAATTTTTTTCTGAATAGCAATCAGGGTATCGTTTGCTTTGTCGGAATCAAATTTTGTGATACGCATCATTTTTATTTCGAGCAGCTTCAAAAAGTCTTCGCGGCTAATTACGCGAATAAAATCTTTTTTGAAAGGTTCTAAACGCATATCAATGTGAGCAATAACTTCCTCCTGCGAGCTGCTTTCTTCAAAACCTTTATCTTTGTAAATTCTGTTTTCGATAAATATTTTTTCGAGCGAAGTAAAAAATAATTGTTCTAACAATTCAGTTTTCTGAATTTCCAATTCTGCTTGAAGCAAATCTTTGGTATGCTCGCAGCTCACGCGCAACATTTCACTAACACCCATGAAACGGGGCTTGTTGTTGTGAATGACGCAGCAATTGGGTGATATGCTCAATTCGCAATCGGTAAAAGCGAACAGGGCATCAATCGTTTTGTCCGACGAAATGCCTGGCTGCAATTGTACCAAAATTTCCACCTGCGCAGACGTGTTGTCGTCCACTTTGCGAATTTTTATTTTCCCTTTTTCGCTGGCTCTAATGATGGATTCAATGAGCTTTGTAGTGTTGCTGCCAAAAGGCACTTCGGTGATAGCTAAGGTTTTGTTGTCGATTTTACTAATGGTGGCGCGCACTTTCACCATACCTCCACGTTCACCATCGTTGTAGCGAGCAACGTCTATGGAGCCACCCGTTTGAAAATCGGGGTAAAGCACAAACTCTTCGCCACGTAGATGTGAAATGCAAGCATCGCAAAGCTCGTTGAAATTGTGAGGCAGAATTTTAGAATTTAAGCCAACGGCTATACCTTCTACGCCTTGAGCCAGCAAAAGAGGAAACTTAACCGGCAATGCTACCGGCTCTTTGTTTCGACCATCGTAGGAGGAACGCCATTCGGTTGTTTTGGCGTTGAAAACTGTTTCGAGTGCAAATTTAGACAGACGCGCCTCGATGTATCGTGGTGCAGCAGCGCCATCACCAGTGAGGATATTCCCCCAGTTTCCCTGACAGTCAATGAGTAAATCTTTTTGTCCGAGCTGCACCAAGGCATCGCCAATAGACGCATCGCCGTGAGGATGAAATTGCATGGTATGACCCACAATATTGGCAACTTTATTGTATCTACCATCGTCCAAACGCTTCATAGAGTGAAGAATACGCCGCTGGACGGGTTTAAGACCATCATAAATATCAGGCACGGCACGTTCTAAAATAACGTAGGAAGCATAGTCCAAAAACCAATGTTGGTACATCCCCGCCAAGTGATGTTTTACTGCATCGTCCGTAATTTGCGGAACGCGGTAAGTGGCGTTTTGCACTATGTTTAGTTCTTCATTCTCGGACTCTATAATCTCGTCAGTGCTCATGGATAATACTGCTTTTGGTTTTTAATCACAAAAATAGAAAAAATAATCTTACATTCAATTTTTATCCTCAATAATAGTCCTAATTTTCCATTTTGTATTCAAAATACATCCTAACTTATATGGTTTTTTATATGTACATAAATATGCAAAAAAGCGAAAGCCAATTCTAAATTATTGATTTATTTGATATTAGTTAACGATTCATCATGCTTGGTTTACCTTCGAGTTGGGCAGCAGCATCCACACTAAAGGTTCCATCGGTAACTATTTCTTCACCTTCATCGAGACCCGAAATTACAACATAACTATTGCCAAGCATAGGTCCAATTTCAACTTCTCGCATTTTGAAATTAAGTTCTTCGTTATCAGCTTGTTTTACATAGACAATGGAACGTTTTCCTGTCCATAATACTGCCGAGCGTGGAATCACCAATTTATCTTTATATTCGTTCAGGTGGGCATTCATAATTCCTGTTGCAAACATTTCGGGCTTTAGCTTGCCCTTGGAATTGTCAATTTCCACTCTTACCTTAGCCACCCGATTTATGGGGTCAATAACTGGGTCGATAAAGCGAATGGTAGAACTGAAGTTCTTGCCGGGCAAAGCTTGCAAGCTAAAATTTACTGCGTTACCTACAGTCAGAAATGGTAAATCACTTTCATAAGCATCAAATTGTATCCAGACCTTTGAGAGGTTGGCAATATCATACAGTACACTTCCCTGCGACACATAATCGCCTACATTTATTCGTTTAGCTTTTACAACTCCCGAAGTGTTTGAATAGATTTCAAATAGAGTTTTTACTTTACCCGATTTTTCAATTTGCGACAATTGATTTTCCGTTATTTTCCAATGCATAAGTTTTTCTTTTGCGGCTTCGTAAATTGTTGGTTGCGCTTCCTTCTCTTTTGCTGCTTCGAGTAATTCTTGTTGAGCTGTTATCAATTCGGGCGAATAAATAAGCGCTAATAATTGACCTTTATTTACGGTTTCGCCCGTAAAATTGACAACTAATTTTTCAATTCTACCCGAAATATGTGCTACTTGATTTTGTATTAACCGTTCGTCGGCTTGTACTTTGCCATACAACCGAACTTCTTTTAAAGCTTGCTGACGGCTTACGATTGATGTGGATACATTTGCCAATGCAGCAGCATCGGCACTGAAATGAATAGCATCTGAATCCATCTGAGCAGTACTATTTTGATTTAAAAGTATCAAATCCATAGCACATATTGGGCATTTACCTGGTTTGTCCATTTTTATCTGCGGATGCATGGAGCAAGTCCAAATTTCTTTTTTAGTATCTTCTGCCGCATGATTGTGTTTTTCTTCTGCTATTTTTGGTGTGTGAAAAATGAACCACCCAAGAAAAAGTCCGGCAAGTATGAGAAGTCCGTAAAGGACGTATTTGTTTGAAATTATTGTTTTCATAAAATGTATTTATTTTGAATGCAAAATGAGAAACTCCTAAATTATTTATTGTTTATTGTCAATTTATGAATGATTGCTTTTGCATGATTAAAATCAACCAATGCTCCCACTTGTTCCAGTTCATAATCCAACAATTGCTTTTGAATACGCAAAATAGCCGTTAGCCCTATATTGGATGAAGATGAAAAACTTTTAATCGAAATATCAAGCATTTTTTTTGCTAACCGGCTCTGGCTGTCGTACAATTTCATACGTCTTTGTGCATCGTTATACTGCTGCAAAGCTTCGTAATATTCCGTTTGCAAAGCATTAGCCGTGGCTTGGTAGTTTTGCTGTGTTGCTAATTTAGAGAATTTTGTTTCAGCTTGCTGCGCATTGTATTTTTTTCGATAAATTGGCAACGTAATTGTGAGCATAGGCATAATCATATCTTGTCCATTCATTGTTGAGGTTGACATTGGAGCTTTTGAAATAACAGAATAGTTCAAGCCAATCCCAACCATAGGCAATCCCATTTGTTTTTGCATTTTCGAGCGTGCGTCAAGTGATAGTTGCTCATAGTGTAGCATAGACAACATCGGATTTTGAATGAAAAGCGAGTCGGAAACCGATAGAAGGGAACTATCCAGCGGTTCAGCAGATAAAAAATCAGACACACAAATAGTCGTTGTTTGTGGACTGTTCAATAGACTGTTCAATCGAGCAATCACTACTTGTTCCTTATTTTTAAGCGTGGAAATTGCATTTTCCATAGTCCCAATTTCAATCTGAATCTGATACAGATCTGTCAAACCTGTTCCACCTGAAGATGCCGAAGAACCGTCACTCAAAGAACCTGATTTAAACTTTACTAATGTCAGCCGTTCGATGGTTTTCAGCACATCAACATTTTCCTGAGATATCCTGATGTTTTGACGGATTTTATACAAATCGAACCAAACACGCTGCACATCGTAATAAACTTGCAACTTAGCATCTCGAAAAGATTCAAAGCTGGCTTTCGCCATAAGGCTCATTTCATCTTTGGCATTTTTGATTACGCCAAACCACGGTAACATTTGCATCAATTTAATATCTGCCACTTGATTTCCTGCCATTAACTCCATTGGACTCAGAAAAATTCCCATTTCCAATTGCGGATCGGGCAGCGAACTCACTTGTGGTACTTTCTGAAGTGCAGCCTGATAGTGATTGTAGCGTTGTAGTACCGTAGGATTGTTTTTTGTGGCAAGCTCTAAGTAATGTATAAGCGAATCTTGCGAAAAACCATTTATGCTACATACAAATAAGCCAATTAATATAGTTGTTTTTTTCATTATTCATTATTCATTTTTAATTCTTAATTGAATGTTCCCGCCATATTGCCTGAAAGAGTGGCACCACAAAAATGGTCATCACCTGTATAATCATACCGCCGAATGTGGGTATAGACATCGGCACCATTATATCAGCTCCTTTGCCTGTTGATGTGAGTACGGGTAACAAAGCAATCACTGCTACTGCTGTAGTCATCATAGCAGGTCGAACGCGTTTTTTTCCAGCTGCAATCACCGCTTCACGTACTTCGGTTACTGTTGAAGGATGCCTGTCCTCAAAAACCTGATGAATATACGTTCCCATCATTACCCCATCGTCTGTTGCAATTCCGAAAAGTGCAATAAATCCTACCCAAACAGCAACACTCAAATTAATAGGGTGTATCTGAAAAAGATCACGTAAATTTACATTGGCTACCGAAAAGTTTAAAAACCAATCCTGACCATACAACCAAAGCATAATAAATCCACCGGCAAAAGCTACAAAAACTCCCGAAAAATGGATTAATGAAGCGGTAATGGTTTTAAATTGAAAATATAATAACAGTAAGATAAGGATTAAACTGATTGGAATTACAATAGATAAGCGTTCGGTGGCTCGTAGCTCATTTTCGTAATTCCCTGCAAATTTATATGTTACACCTTTGGGCACTTTCAATTCGCCTGTATCAATTTTTTTCTGCAACACCCCCGCAGCTTCATTTACTACATCTACCTCGGCTTTGCCTTCCACTTTATCAAAAATCACATAACCTACTAAAAATGTATTTTCACTTCGTATCATTTGCGCACCACGCGTGTAGTCAATGTCGGCAATTTCGCTTAGTGGTATCTGACTTCCATTCATGGCTGGTATCAAGATGCGTTTAATATCCTCGGGATTGTCACGTAGTTCGCGCGCATAGCGAACCCGAATCGGGAATCGTTCGCGACCTTCCACCGAAGTACTTAGCGACATACCACCCATGGCTACCTGCAATACTTCCTGAACCTCGCTCACTGTCATTCCGTAACGAGCCATATTTTCACGGTTCAGTTTTATTTCCAAATAAGGCGCTCCCACAGCACGGTCGTAAAATACCGAACTTGCTTTTACGGAATGGACATCTTTCAAGGCTTTCTCGAATTGCATTCCGGCGTTTTCTATCGATTCCAAATCAGGACCGTACACTTTTAAACCCATGGGCGCACGCATTCCTGTTGAAAGCATAACTAATCGTGTTTCGATAGGCTGTAATTTCGGTGCTGAAGTCAGTCCGGGGATATTGGTAACTTTCACTATTTCGTTCCATATATCAGTTGGCTTCTTAATTTCTGGTCGCCACTGACGAAAATACTCTCCATTATCGCTATGTATCAAGCTATCAGCCGGAATTGGACGAAACTCATCTTTGTCAGGTCGAAAGGTTTTTCCATTTTTCAACAAATATTCACCATCGCTATTCGTTTTGAATCGCATTCGGTGTCCGTTTTCGTCCAATAAATACTCCGACCGATAATTAATTGTGTTTTCAAACATTTGAACTGGAGCAGGGTCTAACGAAGAATTAACACGTCCCCATTTTCCCACTGCTACTTCTACTTCAGGAATGGCTGCCAAACGTCTGTCGAGCATTTTTATGTATTGCAGATTTTTATCAATGCTTGAATGAGGCATACTGGTAGGCATCAGCAAAAAAGAACCTTCGTTCAACGATGGCATAAATTCCTTTCCAAAAGTTCTCCAAGCCATGAAACCGAATACCAAAGTAAAGATTGGTACTAGTAGAAATTTCCATTTATTAATAAGTGCCCAACGAAGTATCGGTTCATAAAAATGAACCATACTCATCAACGCCAATAATATTATTGAAATGATACCTGCAACAAATAAGAAATTAATCAACGTACCATTGTGAGCACCCAATGGCAACCATTCGATGGTTAAATAATATAAGGCAACAAGCACCGCGATACCAATGTTGATATAATTTGGGTATTCTTTCCGTTGAGCCGACCATTTATAATCCAATAAATTATTCACCCCTACTGCCACCAAAGCCAATGCAGGCCATATTTGCCAACTAATTACGATGACAGTGCCTCCAAGAATTAAGACGCCATTAAAAAAGCGTCTGATTTTTTTTGTATCTATTCGTATATCGAACAGAATATGCACCATGGTTGGCAAAACAACAATCCCAAGAATAAAGGCAGAAATGAGCGCAAATGTTTTTGTAAAAGCAAGTGGATGAAATAACTTACCCTCGGCTGCTTCCATAGCAAAAACAGGCAAAAAGCTCACAATAGTGGTTGCAATGGAAGTAACAACTGCTGCACGGACTTCTGTGGTAGCGTCATAGATTACCTGCATTAACTGCTTGCCTCGCACACCTTTGTTCTCGGGCATCTCCAAATGCCGAAGAATATTCTCCACATCCACAATGCCAATATCCACCATTACCCCAATAGCAATGGCAATACCCGACAAGGCAACAATATTGGCATCGACACCAAAAAAGCGCATCAGTATAAATGTCATTAATACGCCCAAAGGCAACAAACCCGCAACAATAATCGATGATTTCAGATTGAGCACAAGTATAATTATAACAATGATACTGATTATTATTTCGTGCGTAAGTGCTGATTCTAATGTTCCTATTGTTTCTTTAATAAGACCTGTTCGGTCGTAAAATGGAACTACAGTTACTTTTGATACGGAACCATCGGGCAATGTTTTTTGAGGTAAACCAGCTTCAATTTCTTTAATCTTAGCTTTTACATTAGCAATCACTTCCATTGGGTTTGAACCATAACGCGCTACAACTACTGCTCCAACTGCTTCGCTCCCTGCTTTGTCCAATCCTCCACGTCGCGTTGCAGGTCCAAATGAGGTTTGCGCCACATCTTTAATCCGAACCGGAACGTTGTTTCGTACCGTAACTACTGAATTGTCTAAGTCTTCTAAGCTTTTCACGTAACCCAATCCTCGAATAATGTACTCAACATTATTCAATTCAATGGTTTCGGCGCCAATATCCAAGTTGCTTTTTTTTACGGCATTCATTACATCCATTACCGAAACGCCAAAAGCTTTCAACGCTTCAGGTTGTACATCAACTTGATATTCCTTAATGAATCCGCCAACCGATGCTACTTCAGACACACCTTCGGCAGCCGAAAGACTATATTTTACATAAAAATCCTGTAAAGTGCGTAATTCTTGCGGATTCCAGCCTCCATTGGGCTTGCCCGTTTTAGGATTGCGCCCTTCGAGCGTGTACCAAAATACTTGCCCCAGCGCAGTTGCATCGGGACCTAATGTAGGTTGAACGCCTTCGGGCAAAGTGCCTTGTGGCAACGAATTTAGTTTTTCAAGTATGCGCGAACGGCTCCAGTAAAATTCCACATTATCTTTGAAAATAATGTAGATAAACGACATACCAAACATGGACGTACTCCGAATGGTTTTTACTCCCGGAATGCCCAAAAGTGCCGATGTGAGTGGATAACTAATCTGATCCTGAATGTCTTTAGGTGAACGCCCCATCCACTCAGAAGATACAATTTGTTGGTTATCGCCAATGTCGGGAATTGCATCAACAGGAACGGGGTTACGAGGTATGAGGTCGGTTTTCCAATTAAATGGAGCAAACGAAATTCCCAAGACCAAAACGCTAATCAGAAATAGAACCGTTATCAGCCTATGATAGAGAAAATAATGAACGAGTTTGTTGAACATAATATCAATGTTTTAATATGCCAATGTGCTAATATGCCAATAAAGAAATGAATACCAAACAATTGACACATTGGCACATTCCTTTATTGGCTCATTTAATTATCGGTATTTGCAGCAACCAGGGAGTGCATTATAGACTGTACTTGTGGCTTTGAACTTTGGAGTATCATGACCAACAGCAGCAATTTTTTTTTGCACATCGTCACTTTTTACTTTTGCAGGATCATAAACTAAAGTCAAAACTTTTGTTTTTTCGCTCCAAGTGGCTTTCGCCACACCACTAACTTTAGCAGCTTTTTCAATGCGAGCTTTGCAGCTTTCGCAATTTCCGGACACTTTAATGCTTTCTGTTTTTGTTGCCGAAAATGCAACTGTTGAGATAGTTAGAGCCATAATGGCTATAAAGAATTTTAATGTTTTCATGTTGATTTTTGTATGTAACGACTCCTAAATCCCTTGTTTGACGGGACTTAAAAATCAGATTCTGTAATAAATAAAATTGGATAATAGACACGATAAATTATTTCTGTATTGATAATAGAATCAATAAAGAAACAAGGTCTTTAAGTTCCCATTGTTGGGAATTTAGGGGCAAGTCTTATTTAAATGCGGAATACACAAATGTCGGGGAGACTGACAGCGTAGGCTAAATAATTGCCTGGTGGCTGGACATGTGTGTTAGTAGTAGAATTCGTATGTAGTAGTTGAATCCCAGTCGTTTTAGTAATGTCAAAAACCTGCAGAAGTTGATTTATAGGTTGATTTGTTTGAAATGAAAATGGGCTAAAATTACTATCTACGACAAAAAAGGACATTTCATCTTTACAACATCCTTCATTAGAGACATTAGTTAAAGGAGTTGATGCAGCTTCGCCACACATACCACAAGTGGCGTTCTCATGAGCAAACGAAAGTTTAACTTGTGAAATTTCACCTCCACACCAATGCGTAGCTAAACTAAGATGCATACCCGAAAGCAGTATCAAAGTTGCAAATACTATGGAGATTATTTTTTTCATTTATTTTTGTCTATTACAAATATACAACAAAATTGAAACAAAAAAAGTTCTTTAACTTTTTTTGTTTTTACGAACGCTTATGGAGTCCGCATTCTTTCTGTTCCGGATTTTCCCACCACCATCGTCCGGCACGTATATCTTCGCCTGGTTCGATGGCTCGTGTACATGGCTGACAGCCAATGCTTGGGAAGCCTTTGTCGTGTAATTTGTTGTAAGGCACATTGTTGGATTTAATATAATCCCACACCTGTTGTTCATTGAAATCAATGAGCGGATTGAGTTTAATAAGGTTGTTGACTTCGTCCCATTCCACCAATTGCACATGTTGACGAGTAACCGATTGCTCCCGTCGTAAACCACAAATCCACACTTCGAGTCCGTCAAAAGCACGTTTTAAGGGGTCGAGTTTTCGCACTTTACAGCAAAGTTTGCGTTGCTCAATGCCTTCATAAAATAAATTGATGCCTTTGGCTTTCACCAGTTTTTCCACTTCCTGATAATCCGGAAATTTCACTTCGAGCTGAATGCCGTAACGAACATTGGTTTTGTCAATCAAACTGTAAGTTTCAGGAAAAAGCCGCCCTGTATCTAAGGTAAAAATTCGTGCTGACTTATCAATTTTTACAATCAAATCCGTCAGCACTTGGTCTTCAATGCTCAAACTCGATGACAACGCAATTTTAGCTTTGTATTCTGAAAGAAAATATGATAGAACCTCTTCCGGTTTTGCGTTTTGAAATTTAATATTTAGCTTGTTTATTAATTCTTTCATTTTGTTTTATTAAAAAAAAAATAAGTTCATTTGCGTGATTTGCATTCCAAGTTTCTTTCTAAATCACAAACGAATCATCTTCCAAATCGTGCACAATCATACCTGCACCAACTGTTTCGAAGGTGTTTTCATCAATGAGCACTAAACTACCCGTTACACGATTATCGCTGTAGGAATCGTATTTCAAGGGTTTGAGCGTTTTGATGGAAATGTGTGCAATGTCATTCATTTTTACATTTTTATCATCAATAATATTTCCCAACGTATTGATGTTTACCTTGTAATGCACTGCTTTAATAATGGCTTTCGTTTCTTCGGTGGCATGACGAATAATGTATTTTCCACCTTCGTTGAGTGGACGATGATTGAGCCAACAAACCATAAGCGACACATTAGCGTTTACAGTAGGTTGTGGTTCAGTGGTTTTTACTATTAAATCGCCGCGGCTTATATCAATATTATCTGCCAACCGAATAGTTACCGACTGAGGGGTGAAAGCTTCTTCCAACGATTTTGTGCCTTCGTCGATGGCTATTATTTTCGATTGTGTTTTGGATGGTAATACGGTTATTTCGTCACCAACACGGAATGTGCCTCCAGAAATCCTTCCGGCATAACCACGATAATCGTGAAATTTATCACTGTACGGACGAATAACAAACTGAACAGGCAAACGAGCCGGTAAATTATTTTCATCTTTGCGCACTGGAAGCGTTTCGAGCAATTGCAGCAAAGTCGGTCCGTTGTACCAAGGTGTATTTATTGAAGCATCCACCACATTGTCGCCATTTAAAGCTGAAATAGGGATGAAAATGACATTTTTAAGCTTTAGAATTTTTGATATTTGTTTATACTCATCGATAATTTTAGTAAAAACTTCGTTCGAGAAAGCTACTAAATCCATTTTGTTGACAGCTACAACTACATTTGGTATTTGCAGCAATGAAGCAATGTACGAATGGCGTTTGCTTTGTTCAATGATACCGTTTCGGGCATCAATCAAAATAATTGCCACATCGGCAGTAGAAGCTCCGGTAACCATATTGCGTGTATATTCAATGTGTCCCGGGGTGTCGGCAATAATAAATTTGCGTTTTGGCGTAGCAAAATAGCGATACGCCACATCGATGGTAATTCCTTGTTCGCGTTCGGCACGTAATCCGTCGGTTAGCAAGGCTAAATTAACTTCTTCGTTCCCACTGATGCGTTTGCTGGCATCTTTTACTGCCTGTAATTGATCTTCGAAAATTGATTTGCTATCATAAAGCAATCGCCCGATAAGCGTACTTTTTCCATCATCCACGCTACCAGCTGTGCTGAAGCGAAGGAGTTCCATATCTAAGTAACCCCCAGCCCCTAAAGGGGAGTTGGAATTAGATTCGTTTTGTAATTTTTGATTTGAACTGCCCCTAACCCCTAAAGGGGAATTGATGCTAGTTTCGTCTATTTTATTCTTATCTATCATATTGCTTTATGTTAATATTATCAATACTAATTTCTGTTCCCCTTTAGGGGTTAGAGGCAGGTTTTTAAATTAAAAATATCCTGCTTTTTTTCGGTCTTCCATAGCTGCTTCGGAGCGTTTATCGTCAGCCCGTCCGCCGCGTTCTGTAACGCGCGAAGTGGCAATTTCGTCGATAATATCTGCGATGGAGTTTGCTGTTGAGAGTGTGAGTCCGGTGCAGGTAATGTCGCCAATAGTACGACAGCGAACTTGTTTAATTTCAACTTTTTCTGTTGCGCGTCGGGGCATTTCGGGTAAGGCGGCATAGATAATACCATCGCGTTCAAAAACTTCGCGTTCGTGCGTGTAGTAAAGCGATGGGAGCGGAATATTTTCCTGTAAAATGTATTGCCACACATCCATTTCAGTCCAGTTGCTGATAGGGAAAATGCGGAAATGCTCTCCTACTTGTTTTTTACCATTGAAGATATTCCAAAGCTCTGGACGTTGATTCTTGGGATCCCACTGTCCAAATTCATCGCGGTGCGAAAAGAAACGTTCTTTGGCGCGCGCTTTTTCTTCATCGCGGCGCGCTCCTCCTAATGCTGCATCGAATTTGTATTTATCGAGTGTATCGAGTAGTGTTACAGTTTGCAATTTGTTGCGGCTTGCCGAAAAACCTTTTTCTTCAACGGCTCGCCCCTGCGCAATTGATTCTTCTACCGACCCAACAATGATCTGCGCACCAAGCAACTGAACCAATTCATTGCGATAGCTAAGTGTTTCGGAAAAGTTGTGCCCCGTGTCGATATGTACAAATGGGAATGGAATAGCAGCGGGATAGAAGGCTTTGTAAGCAAGATAAGCCATCACAATGGAATCTTTGCCACCAGAAAATAGCAATGCCGGTTTTTCAAATTGCGCTGCTACTTCTCTAAGAATGTAGATTGATTCGGATTCTAATTCTTTTAAATGAGTGAGTTTGTAATTCATATTTCAATATTAATTTTAATTTCTTAATGCACTTTCAACGGCTTTTAGCGTGTGATTTAGATGAGCATCCGTATGTGTTATAGATATAAAATTCGCTTCAAAAGGCGAAGGAGAAAAATAGACGCCTTGTGCCACTAGTTTTTGAAAAAAAATTGAAAAACGTGCTGTATCGATTTTTTTTACATCATCGTAATTCTTTAATTCGTGTTGCGAAAAAAATAAAGTAAACATGGAACCCATTTGTTGAATAACTATGCCTTTGTTTTTTGTTAGTTTGCAAAGTTCAGCAACAAATGCAGTCGTTTTTTGCTCAAGTTGCGTGTAAAAACCTGGTTCCAATAGTTGCTTAATGGTTTCTATACCTGCATGCATTGCCACTGGATTTCCTGACAATGTGCCTGCTTGATAAACGGAACCTAAGGGCGCAAGCTGATCCATAATTTCTTTTTTGCCACCAAAAGCAGCAGCAGGAAAACCTCCTCCCACGATTTTTCCAATGGTAGTCAAATCGGGAATAACTTGCCATATTTCCTGAGCACCTCCCAGTCCCAGTCGAAAACCGGAAATAACTTCGTCGAAAATGAGTAAAGCTCCATAGTGAGTTGTAATTTCACGCAAACCTTCCAAAAAACCAGTTTGTGGAATAATTACACCCATATTGGCTGGAACTGGTTCTAAAATTATTGCTGCTATGGCATTGCCTTGTCTGGCGAAAACCGACTTGACAGCGTTTAAATCGTTGAATGGCAGGCTAATGGTAAGTTTGGCAAATTCGGCAGGAACGCCTGCCGACGAAGACTGACCAAGTTGTGCCACGCCCGAACCTGCACTTACCAACATCGAATCGCTGTGTCCGTGATAGCAACCATCAAATTTTATAACAATTCGTCGCCCGGTGAATCCACGTGCTAAGCGCAGTGCACTCATAACTGCTTCGGTACCCGAACTCACGAAACGTACTTTTTCAATAGAAGGAACTGCCTGAACAACCATTTTTGCTAATTCAGTTTCGACGAGGGTGGGAATTCCAAAACTACTTCCGTTGGCTATGGCATTGATAGCACTGGCATTTACTTTTTTGTTTCCATGTCCTAAAATGAAAACGCCCCACGACAAACAAAAATCGATATACTGATGGCCATCAATGTCGGTAAACATATCTTCGTAAGCCGATTGCACAAACAATGGAGCTACACCCACGCTACGAAGTGCACGTACAGGACTATTCACGCCGCCCGGAATATATTCAACAGCTTCGTTATAAGCCTTTTCGGACAAAATCCTTTGCATAATACGTAATTATAAAGTTAGCGCCAGCACGTTTTATGGCTGTGAGCGATTCTAAAAATCCTTGTTCTTCGTTAATTAAACCTGCAGCAGCACCATTTTTGAGCAGCGCATACTCCCCCGATACCTGATAAGCAGTCATAGGAACTTCAGGAAATTTTTGATGCGCACGCTGAATAATATCTAAATAAGCTAAAGCTGGTTTTACCATCACCCAGTCGGTGCCTTCCTTAATGTCAGCCTCAATTTCGTCTATTCCCTGATGAAGCGTTCTGTAATCCATTTGATAAGTTTTCCTATCGCCAAAATTAGGTGCCGAACCCGCTGCCTCGCGAAATGGTCCGTAAAAATTAGATGCGTATTTAGCCGAATAAGCTAACACTTTTGTGGGTAATTGATGAATTTTCAAAATCGTTTTTAATGCCTCAATTTGTCCGTCCATCATAGCTGATGGTGCAACAAAATCGGCTCCGGCTTGCGCATGTACCAAAGCTATTTTTGCCAGCAAAGGCAAAGAGCTGTCATTGTCAATTCGTTCACCATCAAGCAATCCGCAATGTCCGTGGGATGTGTATTCGCATAGACAAACATCGGTAAAAATTTGCAATGTTGGAAACGTCTTTTTTATAGCTCGCACCGCGCGACAAATTAAGGAGTTGGGATCATAACCCTCAGTGCCTAATTCATCTTTTAAATTAGTACTAATAACACCAAAAAGTAAAATTTTATCTATGCCTAAGCGGACAGTTTCATCCAAATCAATCAATAACTTATCGATTGAAAAACGTGAAATGCCTTTTAGTGATTTAATAGGTTGAATTTCGTTTACGCCATCCACTACAAAATAAGGATATATAAAATCAGATGCCGAAATTCGAATGTCGGCATATATGTCGCGGGTTGCGGCATCGGTTCTGAATTGTCTAAATCTTTTCATTTTTTTTTTTTGAATGTGTTATTTTGTTTAAATGTTAATATCCCAACAATGAAGATGAGTTAAATCTCTTCTCTGTTTCTTTTCCTCGAAATATATAATTTTTATTTTCGGGAAATTTACCATATAGTCGTAGAAAGTTTGTAACACACGATGGCGACGAAAATACAATATTTGTAATATCTGATAAATCGAGAGGCTCCAAGTTTTTGGGGTAGGTATTGTTATAAACACTTACCGTTGCAACATCCCATCCTATTTTTTTTAAGCCTTCGGGCAGAACTGGTAAACCTATGTCCGAACGTGGAATAAGCACTTTACCCACCGGAATATTGTTTGTTTCAAAGTCCTTGAGCAAACCAATAGAAGACTCTTCCGATGCTTGAATTTCGGGAATTATGCCGTGAGATTTCAATGCTAACGATGTAATTCTACCCACCGATGCAATTTTAAGTCCAGCTAAATGACGGGCATCTTTGTCAAATTTTTCAAGCGCTTCAAAAAAGAAATCTACCGTATAACGACTCGTAAAAAATAACCAGTGGTAGTTAGCAAGTCTGTTTATTTCAATTTCCAAAGGCGTATTGGGCCAAATAGCCTCAATTTGAATTAATGGCTGGTGAATAACAGTTCCTAATTGCTCGTAATGTTCTTTTTGAGTTCCAGTAACTAAATAATTGGGGCGTTTCACAGCGTTTTCTGTTTGATATCTGAGCGCTACTACATTGCCAATAATTGCAATAATTGGTGTAGGAAATATCCGCGTTTCGGTGCTTAGAGTTTCTAAATCACTTTGAAATTCTGATTGAGCAGATGTGGAAACATTAGCAACTAACAGTACTGGAGTTTTAGGGTTTTTGCCGTTAGCAATAGCTTGGGCAGCAACTTTGGCAATGTTGAAGCCGGCCATGTAGCATACCACCGTGTCCGAATTTGGAAAATTGATTTGAGCTGCTTGTCCGCTCACAAAAGACACCGAGGAAGCAATGTTTCTGTGAGTGAGTGGTATTTGAGTGAGTGCTGCTAAAGCCAATGCAGTAGTAATACCTGGAATAACGTCAACTTCTACAAAATTACTTTTGAGATATTCTAACTCTTCTCCGCCATGAGCAAAAATAAGTGGGTCGCCCCCTTTTAAACGAACCACCTTGCTGCCTAATTTTGCTTCATCCAATAGGAGCCGGTTTATTTGCTGTTGCTCGTTGCTATGAGCACCTTTGCGTTTACCTACATATACCTTTTTGGCTTTATACTTTATCAGAAAATCTTTATCAATTAAGTCGTCGTAAAATATGCTATCAGCTTGTGCTATACACTTTTCGGCAGCCAGAGTAAGCAAATCAGGGTTACCCGGACCAAAACCAACCAATGTAACTTTACCCCAGTTTTTTCGACTATCTAAGGGTGCAAACTTGTTTTTTAAATCTTTGCTATTACGTCGAGCCACTACAGCAATATGTCCTTGTAATGGGTGTGTCTCAAAGCGTAAAACTTGAGTAATGTGCGCACTTAAATGTAATCGTTTTAGGGCACAACTTGCTACTATAAGTGCATCGATATTACCATTTTCAACCTCAGCAATTCGTTCCTCGATGGTGCCCCGCACGGCAACTATTTTTAGATCAGGGCGATCAGCAAGCACCTGCCTCCGACGTGTAAGGGAGCTTGTACCAATGCGAGCTTGTAAAGGGAGCTGCTCTAAGGTTAGCTGGTTCTTGCTCACTAAAGCATCAGTCTGGTCAGTAGCTTCTAACAAGGCAATCAATTCCAAATCAGACGCTAATGGATAAGGCAAATCTTTTGCCGAATGTATTGCTATGTCCACATTTCCTTGCTGCAATGCTTGATCTAATTCGCGTGTGAAAAAATCTGCCGGCTGATTTTCGAGCAACGAAAGTTGTTTATTTATATCTCCGAATGATTTAATGTTAATAAGTTCAAAATTAACTTTAGTAAAATGAGATAGTACAATTTCCACTTGTGCCATGGCAAGTGCACTTGTACGTGTAGCTACTTTAAGATTCAAATTACTCATTTTCTTTTTCTTTTAATTAAACATGGCAAAGTTCATACTTTCCTTATGATGTTGCAATCACTATATGGTGGGATATTTATACCTCCTTTATGGTATATAAATGCGAAAATAAATTTATTTCTTCTTCTATAATCTCATTTGCTAGCAACATTTTGTGTCTGCGCGCTTCCATGTTTTGATGCACCCTGTTTTTTATGTCTTCCAAGTTGTAAAGGGTTACATTGGGCATATTGCCAATTCGCTCATCTACATCGCGTGGAAATCCTAAATCGAATATAATTATATTTTGTTTGGTTGAAATGTGTTCGGGTTTTACAACTATGTGAGGAGCCGAAGTCGCAGTGATAAGCACATCGGTATATTCCAAAAATGAGCTCATTTCATCAAAATGAAATGCTTTGCATTGATATTTTTCAGCCATATCTTGGGCTTTTTCAAAATATCTATTTCCAAGAAAAATTGAAAATGCTTCTTTTGCATTCAAAAATTTTATAATATCTTCGTTCAACTTGTTGATTCCAAGCATGGTGATGAGTGCGTTTTTTAATTGTATTTTTTCCGAAAGTAAACATTCTATCACTGCCTGACTGTGCGAAATAGCACCTTGCGAAATAGTAGATTCTGTGCGTACCCTTTTTCCTACACGCAAGGCTGTTTGAAATAACTTGTGTAAACTTGCCGATAGTTTGAATTTTTGTGCTGCCTCTTCGTAGCAAGTTTTTACTTGTCCCTGAATGGCACATTCGCCAATTAGGGATGAATCCAAACCAGAAACAATGCTGAAAAGATGACGATAAATGTTCTCCGGAATAGTTCCTTCGCCCCAGTAAAACTCTACACGGTCGCAAGTTTGTAACCGTACATGCGCCGTGTTTGAGGGTAATTGGAAGGTGCTTAAAAAGTCTTCTCGCTCAATCAATGTGCTGTTCGATTGGCTTTTAGATATGTAATGTACCATTTTCAAATAAGTTGGTTATCTGATTCCGAATAGCTACCGCTTGATAAGCATCGCGGGCATTAGTGCCTACCGAAATGGTTACATGCTCTTGTTTGTGGATGGCGGGCGACACAAAATCGCACAATAACGGGGCATCGCACACACTGGTCAGAATGCCAAGCTCTTCGGCATCTGCTTTTATCTGTGCGTTTAAGTCGTGATTGCCTGTAACTGCATATACCAGAAAGTATCCTTCTAAATCGCCTTTTTCATATTCCTTTTGGATAAATGTAAAAGGTAATTTCCGTATTTCGTCCGTAAATTCGGGCGAAACAACCGTAACGTTTTGAACAAAGCGCGCCATGATAGTTCCCTTGTGTGTTGCCACCTTTCCCCCACCAATGAGAAGTATCTTTTTATTGGTTACGTTGATAGATATGGGCAAAAACAGTAAGTCTTCTCGTTTCATAAGGTGTGAAAATTTAATCCTGCGGTGGTTGCTTTTATATACCCTTTACGAATTACAAAATCGCCAAAATGCTCATCTTTTTGTTTCGTCTGGGCATAATCCGCCAATAATGGTGTTAGTTCAGCCAGTATTTGCTCTTCGGTGAGCATCTCTTTGTATAATTTATTTAGTCGGTCGCCAACGAAGCTTGCTCCAAGATATAAATTATATTTCCCAGGTGCTCTTCCTACCAATGCTATTTCGGCTAAAAAAGGGCGTCCGCAACCATTAGCACAGCCAGTCATACGAATGCTTATGGGAGTATTTAGTAGTCCATGAGCTTTAAGAATTTCATCTATTTTGTCAATAAATGATGGTAAATAGCGTTCGGCTTCGGCAAATGCCAAACTACATAATGGCAATGCTGCACAGGCAATTGAATTTTGGCGTAATTGCGATAATTTTTCGGTATGTAGTACCTTGTATTTTTTTAATAAAGCTTCAATTTGTGGCTTTTGCTCTTCAGAGACTTCTGCTATCACCACATTTTGGTTTCCGGTAAGGATAAAAGTTCCAGTATGAATTTTTGCTATTTCGCGCAATGCCGTTTTGGCATTCAAGCCACTACGGTCACCTAATTTACCTCCTTCAACAAATACTCCATAGTGCCATAAACCATTTTCGCCTTTTGTCCAACCATACTTATCGCCCAAGGTTTGGAAGTTATAGGGCTTGGCTGTTTGCAAAGTTATGCCCTTATTTCGAATTAGTTCGGTTCGAAAAAAATCCAAGCCCAATCGGTCAACAGTATATTTTAAACGTGCATTTTTACGTTCCGATCGGTTACCATGGTCACGTTGAAAAATCACTACGCCCTCCGCTACTTCTACTAATTGTTCTTTTGGAAAATAGCCTACAATGTCGGCAACTCGCGGATAGGTAGCTGTATTGCCAAAGGTAAATGCCATGCCACCTCCAACGCTCAGGTTATAGCCCGTTAGCTTCCCATTTTCAACAATGGCAATAAAGCCTAAATCGTTAGACAAAACATCAGTATCGTTGCGAGGAGGAATCGCAAAAGCTGTTTTAAATTTTCGTGGCAAATAGGTTTTTCCATACAATGGTTCTTCTTCTTCTTTTTCACCGCCTGCCACTAATTCTCCGTCCAGCCATATTTCGTGGTAAGCGTTGGTTTGTGGAGTCAGATGTGCCGATACGCGTTTAGCATCTTCAGCCACTTCGCTATGTATGGACGATTCAAAAGGATTTGCCGAAGCCATAACATTTCGGTTTACATCACCACACGCAGCAATGGTGTCCAACAAACTTTTGTTAATTTCCTGTATCGTTTTTTTTAAATTTCTTTTCAATACACCATGCAACTGAAATGCTTGACGGGTGGTTAGTTTAAGTGTTTTGTCGCCATATTTATCAGCCAAACTATCTATCTCTAACCATTGCTGAGCGGTGGTAACACCCCCAGGAACCCGTATGCGAATAAGAAAGCCATACAAGGGTTCGAGTTTTTGTTTTTTGCGTTCACTATCCACGTCACGGTTTTGTTGCTGATAAGAACCGTGAAACTTTATCAATAGCTGGTCATCGGGCGAAATTGCTCCTGTGATAGGGTCTTGTAGTCCTTCAGCTATTGTGCCACGCAAATAATTGCTTTTTTCTTTCAGTGTTTCAAAGCTGTTTAATGTACCTTCTCCGCCTCCAGCTAATGATTTGTAATTTGTTTCGTTGGTGTTGCTCATGTTTTTATTGGGTATAATTTAAAATTCAATTTTTGCTGCCATTTAGTAAACATCCATCTGTAAACGTTTATTTTTCTGTAAATTATCTAAGTATTCCTGAGCAGCTTCGCTGCTTACAGATGCTTGATTTTCAATAATTTTCAGTAAAACTTGTTGCACATCTTTTGCCATTTTTTTTCTGTCACCACAAATGTAAATATGTGCTCCTTGTTCTAACCAACTATATACTTCTGATGCGTTTTCATACAATTTATCTTGCACATATAATTTTTTTGTGCCATCGCGCGAAAAAGCTACATCCATTTTTGTAAGTACTCCTCTTTGAATATAATCTTGCCATTCTGTTTGATACAGAAACTCAGATTCAAAATTTCGATTGCCAAAAATTAACCAACTTTTACCTCTGTTTTCAACGAGCTCCCTATGTTGCACAAACCCACGGTATGGTGCAATTCCAGTACCTGCACCCACCATAATGATTGGCGTTTGAGGATTTGTAGGTAATTTGAACTCCGGATTCTTCTCAATAAATATCGGTACTACTTCGTAGTCCATTGTTAATTCAGATAAATAGCTCGAGCAGGCTCCTTTTTTTGTTCTTCCTGCATGCTTGTATTTCACCACTCCTACCGTGAGGTGCAATTCCCCTTGCAAGGCTTGCATACTCGATGCAATGGAATAATATCGGGGTTGAAGTGGACGCAAAATGCGCACTAAACTATTTGCATCTAAATCGCTTGGAAAATCTATTAATAAATCTACAATATCACGTCCTTCTAAATATTCTTTTAATAAATCTGGCTGCGTGGCAAGTTCACTAAGCTTTTTGTTGCCTATGAGTGCGGCATAGCGTGTTAGCACATCCACGCTAATTTTGGATAACTCTACATCGCGATACAGCACATCTTCTAACTTTTTATTTTTGTCTTGTATTTGTATTATTTCACCGGCATTAAAACCTGTTTCAGCTAAAAATTCACTTATTAAAGTTGCCGAATTTACAGGTATTATGCCTGCGGCATCACCCGGTTCATAGTCAAATCCTTGCTCTGGGATGCTCAATTCTAAATGAATGGTTTCCCTATCTGATCCCGCCCCATGCAATTGTATTTTTTCTAATACCGTAGCTTGAAATGGATTTGTTTTTGTATAAATAGATTGGGTATTGCTAAGTTCAATACTTGTATTGGTTTGCAAAGGTTGGTTTGCCATATTTGAGTCGTTTCCAACAAAACTTTGCAGCGCAGTTGCTAACCAAGCTTCTGATTGCGATAAGTCCACATCGCATGTTTGAAGAGCAAGCACACGTGTTGCTCCTAATTTTTCGAGTTGGGCATCAACATCTTTCCCTGTTTTGCAAAAATAAAAATACGATGAGTCGCCCAATGCAAGCACTGCATAACGTACATCATTTAGCTTTGTGGCTCTGTTGCCATGTATAAAGTCGTAAAACTCTTTGGCAGCAAAAGGTGGCTCTCCTTCGCCATGTGTCGATACAATAACTAATAGGTTTTGTTCGCCCTGTAAATCTCTTCCTTTGTAGTCGGCCATGTTTTTTATTGTTGCCGTTATGCCAATTTCTTGAGCCATTTTAGCGGCTATTTTGGCTAAGCCTTCCCCATTGCCTGTACGCGAACCGTATAGTATAGTGAGTTTATGTTGCTGTTGCTGTTGCTGTGTTTCAACTTGTGTTAGTTGCGCTTGTTTGGCTGTTAAACCTGCAAAATAGCCAGCCACCCAACTTGCTTGAAGTGGGCTTAGTGTAGTGCTGAAATTGTGAAGTAAACTTGCTTGCTCGTTTGATAATGGGCTTAGAGAAGGTGTATCCATTTATATTTTTGTGTTTTTTTTTTGAAGTGGGATTAGTAAATTTACAAAGTCAATATTTATCTAAATTTGATAATCATCAACCGATTCGTGTACCTTACCAATGTTTACTTTATTCCAAATGCGTTCGTGTAAATAATACAAAGAAATTTTTGTTACTATCTCAATACCGCTAATTGAAATAGCTAATTTTACATGACCTGTAACTAAATATGAAATTATAAAAGTATCCAATGTGCCAGTTAAGCGCCACGAAATGGATTTCAATAAACTGCGGTAATTTTTTTCTTTCATTTTTTTTGTTCTGTTGGTACGCTGCAAAGTTAATTCAGCTCAACACTTCCCACCATACCATGTATTTGTGATTTGAATACCCTTAAGTAGGTATTAAATATACCCATTTAAGGGTATTTTTTATTTGATAGATATAAACAATGTGCATTATAAAGAAATAGAAAGCCCCAGCAAATTGATTTTATTCAATTTTGCTGAGGCTTTTAACAATGCAATTGCGTTTTCGCTTTTTTATATGCCGGCTATTTGTTTTATTTGACTAATAATATCTTTTGCAAATTTATCAGCTTCGGCGGCGGTGCCTGCTTCGGAATAAATGCGAATTATGGCTTCGGTATTCGATTTTCGCAAATGCACCCAGCCTGTTGGGAAATCAATTTTTACACCGTCAATGTCATTCACTTCGTATTGTTGGTGATTTTCTTTTATCACTTTCAAAATATTGTCAACATCAATGGCCGGTGTAAGCTCAATTTTGTTTTTCGAAATGTAATATGCTGGATAGGTTTTACGTAGCTCCGATACTTTTAATTTCGATTTTGCCAAATGTGTCAAAAATAAGGCAATGCCTACCAATGCATCCCGTCCGTAATGACTTTCGGGATATATAACACCACCATTTCCTTCGCCACCAATAATGGCGTGAGTGGTTTTCATGGTTGTTACCACGTTTACTTCGCCTACTGCAGCTGCTTGGTACGAGCCTTTGTGTTTTACTGTTACGTCGCGAAGTGCTCTGGTCGAACTTAAGTTCGATACGGTGTTGCCCGGTGTGTGTTGTAGCACATAATCGGCAACTGCTACCAAGGTATATTCTTCGCCAAACATAGATCCATCTTCGCTTATAATAGCTAATCTGTCCACATCGGGATCTACTACAAATCCGACATCGGCTTTGCCCTGTTGCAATACACTTGCAATTTCAGTGAGATGTTCGGGAAGTGGCTCCGGATTGTGAGGAAATTGACCATTAGGTTCGCAGTAGAGTTTTACAATGTGCTCAACACCCAAAGCTGTTAATAAAGCAGGAATGGCAATGCCTCCTACGGAATTAACGCAGTCTAAAGCCACTCTGAACTTAGCAGTACGAATTGCCTCTACATCAACTAATTTCAACGCCAATACGCTGTCGATGTGTTTTTGAGTATAGCTATTATTTTCTGTAAGTTTTCCAATGTTATCTACTTCGGCAAAGCAAAAACTTTCGTCGGCAGCTATTTTCAGGACATCTTCTCCGGCTTGAGCATTCAAAAACTCACCTCGTTCGTTCAGAAGTTTGAGCGCATTCCACTGTTTTGGATTGTGGCTTGCTGTTAGGATAATACCACCTGCAGCCTGTTCCATAGTTACGGCTAATTCGGTTGTAGGTGTGGTTGCCAATCCAATGTTTACGACGTCGAAGCCCATGCCCAACAAGGTTCCTATAACCAATTGGCTTACCATCTCGCCCGAAATACGTGCATCGCGCCCAACTACAATTTTACGTGATTGCGTTGTTTTGTGTGACTCAATGTGCATAGCATAAGCCGCAGTGAATCGAACAGTGTCGATAGGGTTTAAACCATCGCCCACCATGCCGCCCATAGTACCACGAATGCCCGAGATTGATTTAATTAATGTCATAAAAGAGGTCTATATGTTAGTCAAATTTTATTTCTTGAAAGGCATACATTATTTTCTGATTTTTATGTCAATGTCATATCCGTATGGAGTTACGGATGTTTCGTCGGCTTGAAATCCTAATTTTGAAAACACAATGAGTTTCGCTTCCGAATTGCTGTACTTCATGTAACTTATTGCTTCTTGCCAGCCTTTGCATGCTGCCGTTTGTGTTGCATCGTAAAAATTAAATGTGGTAGGGTAGGGCCTGTCTAAAGTATTCATATAGCGAGTGGTATCCGGGTTAGTTGTTAGCGTGTACTGAATGTAACGCATGGATACCAAGTCGTTTAATTCTACTGAATCTGTGCTTGTTATGTCGCCTTGGTTTTTCAAATGGAAATACAATCCGGAGTACGATTTGTAATATAACTTATCGGGCCATGGATAAGTAGTTGGCATGGTTGTTACTACTTGAATTTTTTCACGGGCAATGAAATCTGCTATAAGTTGTTGCTCGTCTTTAAGCTGTTTTGCATACGTTACGTTGCTGCTGGTGCAGGCTGCAAATCCAAGAATAATGATGATTGAAAGTGCGAAAAACTTTACTAAATGACTCATAAAAATATGTTTCGTAAATATATAAAATTCTGATTGATAATATGTTAATTTGATTTGGCGCGCTTATTTGTTTTTGCTGCAGCACAATTTTCTATAACCTTACAAATATGAGATTTATCTTTTAAATTGAAAAGTTAAGAATGATAAATTAGAGATTAGAGCCTATAATAATGAATAAAAACACTACTAAGGCTCTATTTGCAAATAAATCAACACCGAAGTGTATGCTGGAATGCTCTTGCCATTTCCACGCATCCCATAAGCCATGTACCAAGGAGCTACGATAATGGCTTTATCATGCTTATGCATACGCACTAAAAGTTCTTCAATGGCTGCTATCACTTGTTTTTTCCCTATTTTTACAGTTTCTTTTTTTTGTGTGAGAAGCTTTCGCTCCAAGTTATAAATGCTGTAACTGATAGTGCGCTCATTCGTTGTTTTCAGTTTTTCCGATAGCTTACTGCTCGTCTCCAAATGGAACCAAATTCCGGATGCACTGTGGGTGAGAGCTTTGTTAGTATTGCTTGCAAAATTGTTTGCAAAATTGCGTACTAAACTATCTTCACCAGCTATCAAACGCTCATTGGATACCTGCATCGATTGCCCAATACTATCAACTATATTTGTTTTATTAGCAGGCAATTGCGGAGCTTGACGCATGCAGGCACTCCATTGGAATAAAAATACAAATGCTATAAAAAATCTAAATACTTTCATTATTTTACCTCAAACCCTCAAATTTCATAGTCTCAAATCTACTGCTCGGTAAATTAGATTCATGCACATTATTTGATTTTCAAATTTCAAATTAAAACAGCATCTTATCTAATGTTAGCAATGCTAATAATATCGGCAAAAACACCCGCCGCCGTCACACCGGCACCCGCGCCATATCCTTTAATCATCATCGGAAATTCGTTGTATCGCTCGGTAGTTATCAGAATGATGTTGTTGCTGCCTTGCAAGTCGAAAAAAGGATGCATTCGGTCCACTTCCTGTAGCCCAACACTACATTTCCCTTGTTGCATGGTGGCTACAAAACGCCATATTTTACCTTCGGCAGCTAACTTGGCTCGTTTCAATTCGAAATCAGCGTCTAAGTCCGATATCGTAGTCCAAAAGTCGCTCAAGTTTCCTGCAAAATATTTTTCAGAGATAAATAAATTTTTGCTAACATCTTCTTGTTCTACCTTATACCCTGCCTCACGAGCCAGAATTACTAATTTACGAACCACATCTTTGCCACTTAAATCTATGCGTGGGTCAGGTTCAGCAAATCCGGCTTCTTTGGCAGCTAAAATGGCTTTGCTTAATGGTATTTCTGGTGAAATAGTATTGAAAATATAATTTAGAGTACCCGACAATACGGCTTCCATTTTTAGAATCTGATCGCCACTATTTATCAAACTATTCATGGTATTGATTATAGGCAGCCCTGCACCAACATTTGTTTCAAAGAGAAATTTCACGCCACGCCGACGTGCAGTTTCCTTCAGCGTAAAATATTGTTGGTAAGCCGATGAAGCTGCAATTTTATTTGCAGTAACAACCGAAATATTGTTTTCGAGTAGTGTTTGATACAAATGAGCCACTTCTTCGTTGGCGGTGCAATCAACAAAAACCGAGTTGAAAATATTCATACTCGTAATTTCATGACATATTCTTGATGCCGTAGCATCCAAACCATTCTTGTTGAGGTTTTCTTTGAAATTCTCCAAATTAATTCCCCCGAGCGAAAAAAGCATCTTTTTGCTCGAAGCAATGCCTACTACATTGAGCTTCAAACCATTTTGTCCTATCAGTTTGGGCTGCTGTTTCTTTATTTGCTCCAATAAATTGCTTCCTACAGTGCCCACACCCACTACAAATACATTCAGCACTTGATAGTCCGAAAGAAAAAACGAATCGTGAATAACATTCAGCGCTTTTCGGAGCGATTTTTTGTCCGTAACGAACGATATGTTCGTTTCCGATGCACCCTGCGCACAAGCTACTACATTTATTCCGTTTCGCCCTAACGTGCCAAAGAGCTTTCCGGCAATGCCTGGCGTGCGCTTCATATTGTCGCCCACAATTGCCACGGTGGCTAAGTCGTTCTCGGCTTCAATGGTATCAATTTCGCCCTGCGCTATTTCTACCGCAAATTCTTTTTCCAGCACACACACAGCCAAGTCGCTGTCAGCATTGCGCACGCCTATCGAAGTAGTATTTTCTGATGAGGCTTGCGATACGAAAAAAACACTTATGCCATTGGTAGCCAAAACTTTAAATATGCGATAGTTAACCCCAATAACCCCAACCATACCCAAGCCCTGAATCGTTACAAGCGATGTGTCGTTGATAGACGAAATCCCTTTAATGGACTTTAATGGTTCTGCTGTTTTTTCCTGAGTTATGAGTGTACCTTTAGCATCGGGATTAAAGGTGTTTTTGATAATTACGGGAATGTTTTTATGAAAAACAGGGAAAATAGTAGGTGGATAAATAACTTTTGCTCCGAAATTACAAAGCTCCATGGCCTCGATAAAGCTCAGCTTTTCAATAACGTATGTGTTTGAAATGATACGCGGATCGGCAGTCATGAAACCATCTACATCAGTCCAGATTTCTAATATCGACGCATTAAGTGCGGCTGCCAGAATGGCTGCGGTGTAGTCCGAACCACCTCGCCCTAAGTTTGTAATAAAGTCGGTTTGGCTATCTGTCGAAATAAAACCACCACAAACGATAAGCGGAAGTTCGTTGCTGAATTTATCATGAATCAGCGTATTGGTTTTTTTAAAATCTACAATGTGTTTGTCAAACTGATTGATGGTTTTGATAAATGATTTTGAGTCGTAATGAACTGCATTTTCAATCGTATTGGCAATGATAACTGATGAAATTGCTTCTCCATAGCTCACTAAGGTATCCACAATTTTTACCGATGTATCTTTTATTAAATAGATACCCCGAAGAATATTTGCTAAATCGTTAAATTTTGTGTGCACCTTGTTGCGCACTTGCTCTTGTTTGTTTGCAGCAACCACAGCATCCAATATTTCATTGTGGCGTTGCAACATGTTTTGGTATTCTATCAGATATGCCTCGTCTCCTTTAGCTGCAAGCTCTGTTGCTTTTAAAAGCTGATCGGTAATGCCCGAAAATGCCGAAACGACAACAATAACAGGCTCTACTTGTGACTCAACAATTTTTTTGACATTCAGAATGCCATTGACCGAACCTACGGATGTTCCGCCAAATTTCAATACTTTCATTGGATTATGCTATTTTTAAAAAATACATGTTTTTATTTGAGCTTGCAATATTAACACATTTTTATCAATTACGCCTATTAATAAGCCTATTTTTATAGAAAGAGTTGGAACTTTACTAAAAATAAACTACTTTTGCAGCGCTTTTGAAAAAATATTCAAACATTTTTTTTCAAAATACATGCTCTGGTCTTGTAGCTCAGCTGGATAGAGCAACAGCCTTCTAAGCTGTGGGTCATGGGTTCGAATCCCATCGAGATCACCACTGAAAAAACTACTTGCGATAATCTTCGCAGGTAGTTTTTTTTTTGCGAACCAATTGATGTTTTTTTTTGCGATTATTCGTTTTAAAGCTTTATGTAACGAAAAAAAGTATGAAAAGATATGCTCTCTTCATACTAATTAATTATTGCAGAAATTCGTTTCTATAATAACCGTAAGTGCCTTTTCAATGAAAAAAAAGATAAATCTAAAATGATGGAAATCGTATAGATTGTCCGTAGCTTAAATCTACTCTTCTCCTAATTGCATTTTTTGAACGTAAATTGCGTGGATTTTACCGTCGCGTTTTACAATTGAAGGTTTGTCAAAACATTGACGACGACGAAGTTCTTTCACAACGCCTGTTTTTTCAAATTTACGTTTAAATTTTTTTAATGCTCTCTCAATGTTTTCGCCTTCTTTAATGGGTACTACGATCATAATAATGAATGGATTAATATATTAATAAGTTGTTTTTGAAATTGGACTGCAAAGATAGATATTCATTTTGA
>MNZK01000099.1 GCA_001873635.1 Porphyromonadaceae bacterium CG2_30_38_12
CTAGTTTTTACACTTTCAATTATCATTTCGATGTCTTACGCTTTTGCCCAAGACATTAGTGTTTTCAAGGATAGCAATACAGGTGATGTCGCCTATAAATTTACTTATGGAATAGCCAGCGACCTAAGTCAGTTAGAGCTTTATGTGGGAGCTGAATTTAACAACAACCCCAAGCTACCAGTTGTACTATCTCCTGTTTATGCAGGCACACACGCCCTAAAAATTAAATACCTTTCAGCAGATGGCGATTGGTTGACCGAAATTAAGCTTAGAGACGATGCTACTGACAATATCCCTACTGCTCGTAATCTGTTGGGTTATCAGAAAATTAACTTGTGGCTTTTAAGTGATATCAAAATAAGAAAAGAAGTATTACCAAAACTTAGGTTTGGCGATGCCGGAAGTTTATATTCCGATGATGTGTTATTATCCGATTATTATACATTTGGAACCGATGTTGAAGCAAATACCTGGTATAACATTCAAGTTCCTTTGGCTATTTTTACGAACTTTTCGTCGTTTAAAGACAAAGTTTTAAAAGTTCAGTTTAAACAAAATGAAGGCGATCAGAGAACCGTAACACTTTTGCTCGACGAAGTTGTAATCAGTAAAGATGCTGTAGGTACTCCCGGCACACCTGTTCAAACGGGTATCTTCGCCGTAAAGAATAAATCCATTACTGCCTCATATTCTGAAAATACGTTGAATCTACCGGAAGATGTAAAAAATGTTTCTGTGATTGACTTTTCAGGTAAGTCAATATACAAAGCAAAAAATATTCAAAATAATTCTGTAAATTTAAATTTGGCGAAAGGTATTTACATTATCAACACTGATATGGGAAATACAAAAATTTCGGTGAAATAAATTAGGAAAATGCTGAAAATTTAAATGCAGTGAAAGCCTTGAAAAAATTTGAGGCTTTCACGCTTTATGGCAGCATGGAATGATTACTCCTTTTCAAATCTTCAAAGTCAAATCATATATTACATTTACAATTTTCTACGTATCCGTAAGTATTTTTTAATAATAATTATGAGAAAAACAACTTTAATTCTTGTCCTTTTTATGTCATCAATTGTTTGTTGGAGTTCTGAGCCTATTACCGATTATAGAAATCCAAAGATTGCAATCGATGTACGTATTCAAGATCTTCTTTCTCGCATGACATTGGAAGAAAAAATTGGACAAATGAACCAATTTGTAGGCTTAAAGCACATCCAAAAAAATATGGGTGTATTGACAGAAGAAGAGCTGAAAACAAATACAGCCAATGCATTCTACCCAGGCGTATCTATACGAAGTTTAGAGGAAATTACAAAAAATGGATTGATAGGTTCTTATTTACATGTGCTGACCATTGAAGAAGCGAATTATTTGCAATCATTAGCAATGAAAAGCAGGTTGCAAATTCCTATTCTTTTTGGTATCGATGCTATACATGGTAATGCAAATGCACCCGATAATACAGTTTATCCCACCAATATTGGCTTAGCTTCTTCGTTTGATGTGCCTATGGCTTATACCATTGCTCGGCAAACTGCAAAAGAAATGAGGGCTATGAATATGCACTGGACATTTAATCCGAATGTTGAGGTGGCACGAGATCCTCGATGGGGACGGGTTGGGGAAACTTTTGGCGAAGATCCGTACTTGGTTTCTCTCATGGGGGCTGCAAGTGTAAAAGGATATCAGGGAAATCTTAATTCTGATGACAATGTATTGGCTTGTATCAAGCATTTTGTAGGAGGAAGTCAGTCCATAAATGGCACGAATGGTGCACCAACCGATCTTTCGGAAAGAACTATTCGAGAAGTATTTTTCCCTCCTTTCAAGGCGGGAGTTGATGCCGGTGCTATGTCGATAATGATGGCTCACAATGAATTAAACGGAATACCTTGCCACAGCAATGAATGGCTTATGAAAGATGTGTTGCGAGATGAATGGAAATTTAAGGGCTTTGTTGTGAGCGACTGGATGGATATTGAGCATATTTATGATCTTCACGCTACTGCCGAAAATAAAAAAGAAGCATACTATCAATCGATAATGGCAGGAATGGATTTACACATGCATGGAGTAGATTGGAATAACTTAGTAGTAGAATTGGTAAAAGAAGGTAGAATTTCTGAAAGGCGTATTGACGAATCTGTTCGTAAAATATTGGATATAAAATTTAGACTTGGGCTTTTTGAAAATCCTTATGCCGATGAAAATCAAACAATGAAAATTCGTTTGAACCCCGAACATAGAACTACTGCGCTCGAGGCATCGCGCAATTCAATAGTGCTTTTAAAAAATAAAAACATACTTCCAATAGCCCCCAAAATTAAAAATGTGTTGGTAACTGGTATTAATGCGAACGATCAAAATATTTTGGGTGATTGGAGTGCTGTACAAAAAGACGAAAATGTGATAACTATACTTCAAGGATTACAGATGATTGCTCCGAATGTGAAATATAAGTTTGTTGACCAAGGTTGGAATCCTCAAAAAATGGACTCAAAACAAGTGGATAAAGCAGCTGAACTTGCAAAATCGAGCGATTTAAACATTGTGGTAGCGGGTGAATATATGATGCGCCATCGATGGAACGAAAAAACAAGTGGAGAGGATAAAGATCGTTCGGATATTTATCTCGTTGGTTTGCAAGAAGAGCTTATCCGAAAAGTAGCGGCATCAGGCAAACCTACCGTTTTGATTTTAGTTACAGGGCGTCCATTGAGCATCGAACGTGTGCTTGACAATGTGGATGCGGTTGTTTTGGCCTGGGAGCCAGGAATGTATGGTGGACAAGCTATTGCCGAAATTCTTTACGGTAAAATTAATCCATCGGCGAAATTGCCGGTTTCCATTCCTCGAAATGCAGGGCAAATACAGATGATTTATAATCACAAACCCTCACAGTATTTTCATCCTTATGCTGTTGGTTCGAGCGAGCCACTTTTCCCTTTTGGATATGGTTTGTCGTACAATACCTACAAATATAGCAATTTGAAATTGTCAAAAGCAAATATCAGTAAAACCGAAAACATAACCGTAAGCGTAGATATTACGAATATGGGAAAAATGGATGGTTTTGAGATAGCTCAAATGTATATACGTGACCGCTTTAGTCAGGTAACACGTCCAGTAAAAGAATTAAAAGATTTTGCCAGAGTGTCGCTAAAACCGGGAGAAACAAAAACTGTCAAATTTTCAATTACACCTGAAAAACTTACATTCTTAGATAAAAAATTAAACCCAATTGTAGAGTCAGGTGAATTTATTGTTATGGTCGGCTCTTCTTCGCAAGATAATGATTTGATGAAAGACAGTTTTTTTGTAAAAGAATAAATGCCTACATGTTATGAAATTATTTCAAATAATATTTTTGTTACTAATTATGAGTTTATCCTGTTTGAATGCACAGATAAATTCAGACATTATCGATTCGAAAAAGACTGAAGGTAATATGGATGTTTTTTCCCCCTTAGCTGAGTCACCTAATGCTATTAAAGGTTCAGTTTATGTCGATACATCGAAATCTGCTTTTGAACGAACGGTAGATTTATTGAAGCGATTGACATTTGACGAAAAGCTAAGTCTAACAGGCGGATTTATGGGCTTTCAGATTCCTCCTGTCGAACGTCTCGGTTTGCGCCCTGTTTTTACAGCAGATGCCTCGCAGGGTATCCGGCTTGGGACTATTTATCTTAAAGGACAAAAAAGCACTTCGTTTCCCGGAATGATGCCACTTTCTTCCACATGGAATAAAGAATTGGCTTACAGCATGGGTAAAGCAATGGGCGAAGAATGTCGTGCTTTAGGTGTCGATATTTTGTTGGGACCAGGGATCAATATGCAGCGTCTTTCTGTGGGTGGACGAAATTTTGAATACATGGGAGAAGACCCACATTTGACCGTCAAAATTTCCAAAAACTACATTAAAGGCTTGGAAAATACAGGCGTCCTATCTTGTCCAAAACATTATATTGGAAACGATCAGGAATTTACGCGTCATATTTCAAATAGTATTATTTCTGAAAGAGCTTTGCGCGAAATTTATTTGCCACCTTGGAAGTCAGCAATACAAAACGCTCATGCAAGTTGTATAATGACAGGGAACAATTTGGTAAATGGCTCTCCAGCAGTAATGAATAAACCATTAAATGCTGATTTGCTCCGTAGCGAGTATGGATTTACTGGAATAGCTATGTCCGATTGGCAAAATACAAACTATCACCCTGAGAAACAAAATTTAATGCTGACTTCAGGGCAAACACTTTTAATGCCCGATAATGTAAAGTTTGAAGCATGGGTGAAAAATGAAATTAAAACTGATTCCTTACGAAAAGCCGAAATTGAAATAATGCTTGACCGAATGGTTTTCTATACGCTTTTTACATTGATAAATAAGGGCGTTTACGACCGCACGCCTCAGGATAAATCATATTTTAACACTTTTGAAACACATAAGGAATTAGCTCGAAAGATTGCCGAAGAATCAATTATTCTTCTACAAAATATAAACAAGACTTTGCCAATAAGAAGTGAAAATAAAAAAATATTATTAATTGGGCAACCCGAATTACATAGCGGTCATGGCAGTGGCTATGTAGATGGATACGAGCATGTAACTTATGCTGATGGAATGAGAGCTTTATTTGGTAAAAACTTTGAGTGGATTAAAAATATTGATAAGAACAAAATACAAAAAGCCGATTTTGTTTTCTATAATTTAAATAAGACATCGGGCGAAGGAAAAGATATTCCTTTTGAATTAGGAAGTGATCTGGGCAGCGAAATTTTGGCTATTAGCAAATTAAATAAAAATGTGATTGTCCTAATAAATGCTGCCAATGTAATGCCCATGCCTTGGCTTAAAAGTGTTAAGGCTGTTTTGTGGTGTTCTTACTTAGGTCAGGAACGCGGCAGTGCTTTAGCAAATATTATCTCTGGAAAAATTTCGCCTTCAGGAAAATTGCCTTTTACAATTGAATATAATTTCAGCGATTCTCCTTCGCCTAAATTCAATTTTTTGGGCAACAAACCTTACTGGCAAGGGAATAACGATAATTATAAAAATTACTGGCTTGGAAAGGAGGAGGGTAAAGATTCATCATTTTTCCAAAACGTAAAACCACATCAAATAATACCTTTAGAATACGCTGAAGAAACTTTGATTGGTTACAGATGGTACGATTACAACAAAAAAGCAGTTCAATTTCCATTTGGCTACGGATTAACTTACTCTAAGTTTAATATTGGTAAAACCAATGTTCATTATTCTGAATCCGAAAATGATTCAATTTTTATTTTAGTTGAAGTTCATAATTCAGGCGAATTTGCATCAAAGGAAGTATTGCAGTTGTATGTTTCAGAAGTGAACACTTCGATGGTTAGAGCACCAAAAGAATTGAAAAATTTCAGTAAAATTCATTTAATACCAAACGAAACAAAAACTATCAATTTCAAATTGAACAAAAGAGATTTTGCATTTTGGGATGAAGAAATTAACAAATGGAAAGTAAAAACAGGACGCTATGACCTTAAAATTGGATTTAACTCGGAATCGCTCACTGTTATTCAAAATATAATTGTCAACAAGACATTGATTTTTAATTAACCTCAATTCTATTTATTCTCAAATCAATTGTACTATCATGAAGAAATCAATCATTTTATTACTAATTATTTTCGTAATAGTTAGATTACATTCAACTAATTATTATGTGGATGCATCGGCTATCGATGATTCGGGTGTGGGCACATTCTGGAATGCGGCAAAAAAAACTATTACTGCTGCTGAATCGTTAGCATCAAACGGCGATAACATTTTCATTAAATCAGGTACTTATGACTATTCCACTACATGGGATCTAAAGAATCTGAATTACTATGGTGGATTCTCCGGAATCGAATCAACGATTGATGAAAGAATAATCAATGATTTAGATGGAAATGGATTAATTGAAAATTGGGAGTTTTTACATCCAACCATAATCAATTTCAATATTTCTACGGATGTTATTGGCCTTAGAATTCAATCCAATGGCACATACAGACATTTCAACGGGTTTAAAATAACAGGAAATTATAATACTAGTACAAGTAATTATCAGCTCATAAATATAGGTAATTATTGTTTGTTTAGTAACAATACAATTTCAGATATCACTCTTACCACAACTCTTACTACTCATATTTATGGACAGTTTCTACGAATGACTGGTGCACCATCAACGGTATCCGATTGTTTAATTCAAAACAACAGTGTAACAGTAACAGCTGGTGCTAACTCCACGGATTATAATGTATCCCCATTTATCAGAATGGAAGCAGCATCGGGTGCAAACAGACGATTG
>MNZK01000017.1 GCA_001873635.1 Porphyromonadaceae bacterium CG2_30_38_12
TGAATATTTCCTAAAAAGTTTAAAACGCACAAAAAACAAGCACATTCCGTCTTAAACAGCCCAAAGATAGGGTATTAGCGAAGAAACATGAGTGAATTGAATGTGTAATTATTTATAATTATTGTTAATGCAGTGATAGCTCTTTTCAACTATCGGGTGATTATCGAATAGATATTTCTTTTTTTATTTTTAAAATTCTATTGCATTGATAAAATTTTTGCGCTACTTTTGAAAGAACTAAACAAAACAGAAAATAACTAAGTAAGATGCTCGCATCCCATTTTAGCAAGTTTTCAAGATAAAATATTGTATATTTGCAATTCCAAAAATAAAAAACAAATCAATGACAGATTTTGAAACAACCTATTTAGAGCGTTGTGTAAGTACATTGGAAAAAGCATACAGTCTTTTGGGAACAGTTCGGCCCGAAGATATTGAGTATGACATGTATCGATCAGCTTGCGTCAAAGAATTTGAAATTATTCTCGAACAATGCGGAAAGTTGCTTAAAAAAGTACTTAAACCTTATTTTGCAAGTTCTAAAGCAGTTGATATGCTGATATTTAAGGATGTTTTCAGACATGCAGCGCTACATAGCATTATAAACACCGAAAGTTGTGAACGATGGATGCAATATAGAGATAACCGAAATTCCACGGCACACGATTATGGTGTGGGTTTTGCACAAGACACATTAATATTATTACCACAATTTATTGTTGATGCTAAATATATTATTTTGGCAATAAACAATCAAAATCAGTAAAAAAGATGATACTACGTGATAAAGACAAACAAGTTTTGACACTGCTCTTTAGTAGCATTAATAGCCCCATAGAAGTAATAGCTTATGGCAGTAGGGTGAATAATACAGCCCACGAAGGCAGTGACTTGGATTTAGTAATTAGAACCAAAAACCACGAGCCTATAAGCTTGAGTATTTATTCAAATTTAGTAGAAAAAATTAGGCAAAGTAATATTCCTTTTTTAGTGGAATTAAGAGATTGGAATACTTTACCGACAAGCTTTCACAAGCAAATTGAAAAAAATTGCACTATTATTTACTCAAATATCAATTAAAAATTACATAATTATCGAATAAAATAAACAATTATCACCGTACAGCCGCGGTATGCCACGTCTCTACATTTCAAAAATATTAATTAAATAGCATTCTGCTATTGTTCGCGCGTACGAAACCTGAGAAATTTCTTTAAAGCGAACCACAGAATTAGATTCAATGAGCAAAATGCTCACGTCGGAAATGGCGTGGGCTTTTGACTTATCAATTCTGTGTAGGCTTTCTCAGGGCCTCGTACGCGGATAAGACCTTAGTTCACGCTTTTTTTGCATCTATAAAGCTGAACCACAAAAACTTATCTGACCAATGGCAGCCGCTCGGCAAGCCAATGACAATCATTTATCGCAAAGAAGATTTCCTTTATACCCTTTTCCCTGAACTTGCCAATGGCAACGACGACCTGATAATCAGCACACTTACTGCTTATTATACCTACGGTGTTTTTAAACATAAGGTTGTAATATCCGGCGATAGTATACACATTGATATTGATACCGAAAACATTCAAAAACACGAATCCGAATACCGTAAAGTGTTGACGTTGTGCGAAAAAGGAAATTACAACGCAGCCAAGCCACTACTCACTAAACTTATTGAACAAAACCCAACCAACTCCGAATACTACCGCATTCAAGGTCAAATACTGTCGGACGAAGGCAATCAGGAGGAGGCAATAAACTGCTTAATTGATGCGCTGCGCTGGGATAGCACCAATAACTGGGCACTCACCATGATGGGCAATATTTTTGCCAACTACAAAGCCGACTTAACTACGGCTATGAAATATTACCAACGTGCCATTGAATTAAACCCCGAAGATTATACAACCGTGTATAATGTTGGTGCTTTGTACTTTAAAGATGGCAACTACACAGAAGCCAAAAAATATATGTATCAATCGCTTAGCATCAACAACAGCTATCCGAATACACATCATGTGTTGGCGCTGATGGCAATGGACGAAGGCGATATAGCCTCTGCTTTTTACAGTGCCACACAAAGTTTGCGCTTCAATAAACGGCAGGATGAACTGTATCGGAAAACGCTTTCGTTGATGATAGATGCGGCTCAAAAGTTGATTGCAACTGATAGCGGACGAAGCGTTTACCGAAATTTTCGTAAAGAGTTAGAAGCTGAATGTGGAAAAACCATCGACATAGTAAAAGATGCCACCATTGTAACTGCTGCCAAATGTGAGTTTGCCGAAGTGCATCACCGCAACCGCCATATTGTGCTTTATAAACCCGATTACAAAGCAGTGGAACATCTTGTTATGCACGAACTTTGCCATTTGCAACTGGCTACCGAAGCCCGCAAAGTCGGACTAAATAAACTGTTCACTTCCAACGCTGCCAAAAGAGCAGCTTTTGCCCAAAGCATTGAATCAACCGTTCAGCGATTGCGCAAAATGAGGGTGGAAGAAACCGAAATCAACAAATTTGTAAACGGACTTTTTGATGGTATAAACCTGCAAGCATACAATGCACCTATCGATTTATTTATCGAGGACATGCTCTATAACGACTACCCCGAATTACGACCTTACCAATTTATTTCACTCTACAACCTTATCGAAGAATCGCTGAAAGGCATAACCGACAAGGGCATAGCAGAAATTACACCCAAGGATATCTTTTCGAAAAGTAAAATATACAACATAGTAAGTGCTATGCAATTCCGCGATTTATTTGGCGTCGACCTCGTAGCCGAATACGGAACTACCAAATCGGAACTGCATCAGGCGCAAGCATTTTATACCGAATACTCCGAATACAAAACCGACCGACAACCGGCCGAGGAATACGAATTGGTGCAACATTGGGCATCCGATTTGGGAATTGATGCGTATTTTAGTTTGGTTGACGAACAAGCATATCAAGCTGAAAATACAACAGAGAAAACCCTTCAAGACTTTTTCGACAAGGTAAATAGTGCTATGGAAACACCAGCCACGGCAGATAGTGAAGCAGAAATGCGCAGCTTTCTGGCTACACAACAAGCCAACGGCACCAATTCCGACATAGTGATTTACATGGTGGAAGCACTCCACTACTTCGAAAAATTACCAACAGACACGATAAAAACCATAGCCGTAAAAATTGCCCTGCAAGGAGCACAAGGCTTCGACCCGCTAAAACAATACACCGTAGATGCAATACCGAACAAAACGTTTAGTGGTTTTCAAATACTTTCCTATTGCTACGTAAGCTTTGCATTAGCCCTGCCCGATATGCTGATGGAACTGCAACTACCTTACCACGAGGAGTATTTGCTGGCAAAAGGAATGAAGAATGGGAAGAATTAATAAAGAAGATTTGTAAAAATGAATATAACTCCCTATCACGCAACCTATTTTGCTTACGAACTTACAAAGCGATGTTCGTCCGACAGTTTAGAAAAACTCTCGGCAACGCTTTCTAACGCTCAAGTTGACTTGAATCCTCACCAGATTGAAGCGGCATTGTTTGCGTTTAAATCGCCTTTGTCAAAAGGTGCTATTTTGGCTGATGAGGTAGGACTTGGTAAAACCATTGAAGCCGGATTGGTACTGTCGCAAAAATGGGCTGAACGAAAACGGAAAATTCTGCTGATAGTGCCTGCGAGTCTTCGCAAACAATGGAGCACCGAATTGCAAGAGAAATTCTTTTTGCCTTCCATTATTCTCGAAAAGAAATCGTTCGACCAAAATATGGATAAGGGTAACCTGAATCCTTTCAATCAAGATAACGCTATCGTTATTTGTTCTTACGATTTTACTAAATCCAAATCATCTTATATCCGACAAACTGCTTTTGATTTGGTAGTGATAGATGAAGCTCACCGCTTACGCAATGTGTATAAACAAGGCAACAAAACGGCACAGGCAATAAAAAATGCCGTACAAGAATTTCCAAAATTGCTGCTCACGGCAACGCCACTTCAGAACTCATTGCTGGAACTGTATGGTTTAACAAGCATTATCGACGACCATGTTTTTGGTGATTTGAAAAGCTTTAAAGCCAATTATGCCAAAGTTTCGCGCGAACAAGAAGTGGTCGATGATGAAGCCGATGTATTGGATGTGGTTGACCCACAGCAAAAAATGTTTGCCGATTTGCGTAACCGCCTGCAACCAATCTGTAAACGAACACTCCGCCGACAAGTGCTGGAATATATCAACTACAGGGCTCGCCACGCCATAACTCAAAACTACACACCTACCGACGACGAAATAATGTTGTACAATGGGATGACTGAATACCTTCAGCGGGATACTTTGTACGCCATGCCTTCGGGTCAGCGGCAACTTATGACGCTCATTCTGCGCAAGTTGCTGGCTTCTTCTTCCTTTGCCATTGCCAGTACATTGACTGGTCAAATTGAAAAAATTGAAAAATTAGAACTTGAAATCAGAAAGGAATCAATTGAACAACAAATTGATTTTACAGCCGACTTGGAAAACGATTACGAAGGATTTTCGAACACTTCTGACGAATGGGTGAAAGAAGATGAGGAAGATGAAAGCAATGCAAAACCCAAAAAGAAATATACGCTCGACGATATACCAAAAATTCAGTTGGAAAAACATGATTTAATCGTGTTTCGCGACCTTGCCAATAAAATCTTCAAGAACTCAAAAGGAGAATCATTGCTTATTGCCATTGAAAAAGGGTTTGAAATGACTCAAAACCTCGGTGCACAAAAGAAAGCAATCATTTTTACCGAATCCAAAATTACACAGGATTATTTGTGGAAATTACTGTCGGAGAATGGCTATGAGGATAAAATTTTGTTGTTCAACGGCTCTAACAATGACGCGAAATCGAAACTAATTTATAAGAACTGGTACGAGAAACACAAAGGGACTGATAAAATTTCCGGTTCAAAAACAGCCGATTTACGTTCCGCTTTGGTCGATTATTTTAAGACGGAAGCCGAAATAATGATTGCTACCGAAGCTGCCGCCGAAGGCATTAACTTGCAATTTTGCTCGCTGGTGGTCAATTACGATTTGCCTTGGAATCCACAACGGATTGAACAGCGCATTGGCCGTTGTCACCGTTATGGACAAAAACACGATGTGGTAGTAGTCAACTTTGTGAACCTGAAAAATGCAGCCGACAAGCGTGTGTATGAACTACTCAACGGTAAATTCAAATTGTTCGAAGGCGTTTTTGGTGTGAGCGATGAAGTACTGGGCACAATTGAATCGGGTGTAGATTTCGAAAAACGAATTGCTGCCATTTACCAATCGTGCCGAACAGAAGAAGAGATAAATATTGCCTTCGATAAACTACGTGACGAAATTCCCGACCAAATTGAAGCCAAAATGCAAACGGCTAAAGAGCAGCTACTCTCGAACTTTGATACGGAGGTACACGAAAAGCTGAAAATAAATTTGCGCGACAGCAAAATTTATCTGGAAACCTACGAACAATGGCTTTGGAAAGTAACCAAATACTACTTGGGCAACAATGCGGAGTTTGCCGAAAAGGATTATTCTTTCAAGCTGAACCACAATCCTTTTGCTGGAAAAGAAATTGAGACAGGCACTTACAAAATAGGAAAAGAAATTGAAGATGCCCACATCTACCGACCGGGACATCCACTTGCCGAAAAAATAGTAACCGTTCTAAAGCAGGAACAATTACCAAACGCCGAAATGGTATTCGATTATTCTAATTTTGGACAAATCATTACGCCTATACTCCGAATGGTGGGCACAACAGGCACGCTGCAAGTAACGCAACTCACCGTTGATGCTTTTGAAACAGAAGACCATATTCTGGTTACTGCGCTCAATGCCAATGGCGAATTGATAGAAGAAGATATTGCCAAAAGGTTGTTTGTATTACCTGCAAAAATAGCTGAAAATGAAGTGGATATAAACTTCGACAGACTGAAAGAGCATGAATTTGAAAAAGAAAAGACACTCACGAATGAGATAGCAGAGCGAAATTCTGTGTTTTTTGACGAAGAAGTGGATAAGTTGGACAAATGGGCGGAGGATATAAAAAACAGTTTGGAAATAGAGCTCAAACGCCTGAGCATTGACATTAAAACCGTATCCCTCCCGCTACCCCCATCTTTTGGGATTAAATTGACGCAATTATCTTTGTCGTAAAAAAGCAAAGATGACAAACAGATCAAAAATGAAGTACCGTGAAGAGTACAGTAAAATAGTTGAAGATTGGCTCAGTAGCGGTTTGAGCCGTACCGATTATAGTCGAGAGCATGGTTATCATCCCAATACCTTTGATGGTTGGATAAAGAAAATGAACCGACCGGCAG
>MNZK01000065.1 GCA_001873635.1 Porphyromonadaceae bacterium CG2_30_38_12
CTTTTAAGCTTATTTATAATCAAAGAATGGTTCGTTTTGAAACCACATATTATTTTCAAATACAAATACTTAGCTTTATATTTTAGTTATATTTGATTTTTTTTTCCAAATAATATAGGAATCAAAAAGGCTCAAAGTTTTAACTACCTAATATCCTGTAAGAAGAGAAAGTGAACAAGTACAAAACTTTCAGTTTTTATTTCTTTTTTTTTGCAATTTAGCTATTTTTCGTTCAAAACATCTCATGCGTGGAATATGTTAATTTTATGTTAAAGTTCGTTTGTTACGAACTTATGTTCATAACTATACTTATCTTTGCACTAGAAAACTTTACAAAGTCATAACTTTTTAAACTTGTATTATGCCACGTCCCATCCAATTTCGCACCATTGCTACACCGCCTATCATGAAGGGTTTTAAGCCTTTTGGCATTCCACGTACCGAATTGGAAAGCGTCATGCTGACTTACGATGAGTACGAAACCATACGGTTGCTCGACTACGAGGGCTTGATGCAAGAACAAGCAGCTGAACGCATGCATGTGTCGCGCCCTACGCTTACTCGTATTTACGAAAAAGCGCGTAGAGCCATTGCAAAAGCATTTGTCGAAGGCAAAATGATCGTTATTGAAGGTGGAAATGTGGATTTTGGTCGAGCATGGTTTCGCTGTCGGAAATGTCACAAATTGGTGGATGGAGCTGAAAACCATATACGTTGTAAAAATTGTGGAAACTTTGGAAATGAAGAATTAACACCAATAAAATAATAGATATTCAAAGAAAAACCCCCTCTTATGAGTTAGAGGGCAGAATCATGAAAATCATAGTATTATCAGACAATAGAACAATCAATCCGGAACTCGAAACGGAGCATGGGTTGTGTGTTTATCTCGAAACGGAAAATTACAAATGCTTGCTCGATACAGGTGCTTCGGATGTGTTTATTCGTAATGCTGCCAAGCTGCATGTGGATTTGACTGAAGTGGATTATGTGTTTATTTCGCACGGACATGCCGATCATATTGGTGGACTACCAGCTTTTTTAAAAATAAATAGCAAAGCAAAAATCATAGTTTCGCCAAAGGCATTAAATCAAAAATTTTATTCGAAACGAATGGGATTGCACCAAATAAGTATTGAGCTTGATATTGAAACGTTAAAAGACCGCTTGCTATTGGTAGAAAATGAAGCCTGTATCGAAAACGATATTCATGTTTACCGAAGCAAAAGCACAAAATGTGCAATACCAGCAGGCAACCGATCGCTTTTCAAAGATAAAGGAAACGGCCTCGAAGGCGATACCTTCGACCACGAACTGATTGTTACTTTTGGCAACGAAAATCTGTTTGTTTTTACCGGTTGCGGACATAGAGGCTTACAAAATATTTTGGAAACAATTAAGTCGAAAACGATGCACCGTATTTGCTATGTAATGGGTGGGTTTCATTTGTTGGATGCCAAAAATGGTAACGTTTACGAAACGGAACAAGAAATAACGGACTTAGCCAAATCATTAAACAAAGAATATCCACAAACCGAATTTATTACCGGACATTGTACGGGTGAAAATGCATTCGATATAATAAAAAAGACATTGGAATTCAAGCTGATACATTTTTTTACAGGATATAAACTATAATTGAAAAAAATATGTCAACATTAAATGGAAAAGGTCCCGAAAATAAGGGAACAGAAGAAGGTCGAAAATTAGGAAAATGTTATAACAAAACCAACGGAGAGGAAGCATTTTATCAGATAGGGCAAGGTATGGGAAAGCGAAGACAAGCAGGAAAAAACAATATTAATCACAAACAAAATAAATAATTACACAATGAAAATTGCAGTACCAACAAAAGAAGGCAACCAAATTGATAATCACTTTGGACATTGCGAATTTTACAGTATTTTTACGGTAGAAAAAAACCTTGTAGTAAACAAACAAACGCTCGAATCACCACAAGGCTGTGGATGTAAATCGAATATAGCCTACGATTTAGCTAAAATGGACGTTAGCATTATGCTGGCAGGAGGAATTGGCGATGGTGCTATCAATAAACTAAGTTCTCAAGGAATTGAAGTTATTCGTAATTGCAAAGGCGATGTAAACGAATTAGTTGATGAATTTTTAAAAGGCACATTAAAAGATGGCGGAGCAAGTTGTTCCGCACATGCCGAAAAAGGACATGACGAGGGGCATGTTTGCAATCACTAAAAAATATTGACCATTAATTTAAATAATTGGAAGAAAATTAAAAAATGATTACACACGATTACAAATTCAGGGTTTCCTATCCCGACACTGACAAAATGGGAAGTATGCATCATGCAAACTATGCAAAATACTACGAATCAGCCCGTTGGGAGCTACTTCGAAGCATTGGTGTTTCGTACAAATCGGTGGAAGAAGCTGGCGTAATGTGTCCAGTAATACGCATGAATTTCCAATTTATTAAAACCGTTAGTTACGATGAGTTACTTACTGTACGTACAACCCTCAAAACGATGAAAGGCGTTCGTATTTGGTTTGAATATCAGCTTTATAATGATAAGAATGAGCTTGTAAATGCAGCCGAAACCGAACTTGCTTTTGTGGGTTTTAATGATTGGAAACCTTGCAAAGCTCCTGATTTCTTGCTGAAAGCCATCGAGGAAAATATGAAATAAATTATATGATACGAAAAACTTTTCGATGAACCTTAAACTAAAACAGTATAGTGCAGTTATTTATCTGCTTTTAGCATTTTTGTGCCTCACACCTTTTGTAGCAGCTCCGTTAGCATTATTTTTGGGGTTACTATTTGCACTCACATTAGGAATACCTTTCCCTGCTTTTAATAGTAAAGTTTCCAAATACTTACTACAAATTTCAGTTGTAGGCTTGGGATTTGGTATGAATTTGCAAGATGCTTTAAAAGCTGGATCCGATGGTATAATTTTCACCTTATTCTCGGTAGTAAGTATTATGTTTTTTGGGTTACTGATTGGGAAATGGATCGGAATGTCTAAAACACCATCATATCTAATTGCCTCGGGCACTGCCATTTGTGGAGGCAGCGCCATTGCTGCCGTTGGTCCGATAGCCAAAGCCAACGAAAGCGAGATGTCTGTTTCGTTAGCTACAATTTTTGTATTAAATGCTGTTGCATTGTTTGTTTTTCCAGTTTTAGGACATTGGCTGCATTTGACACAACATCAATTTGGATTGTGGGCAGCTATTGCCATTCACGATACAAGTTCGGTAGTTGGAGCCAGTGCCACTTACGGCGAAGAAGCTCTAAAAGTAGCAACCACAGTGAAACTTGCCCGTGCGCTGTGGATTATTCCGCTATCGTTTTTTACTTCGATTTATTTTAAATCGAGAGGGGATAAAATTGTCATTCCGTGGTTTATCCTATTTTTTATTATTGCCATGATTTTAAATACTTACCTCAATTTGCCAGCTATCTTTACACACAATATCGTTTCTGTTTCCAGACAAAGTTTAACGCTTACTTTGTTTTTTATAGGAGCCGGCTTGTCAGGAACCACTATTAAATCAGTAGGCATAAAACCCTTGCTTTTAGGAATTATTTTGTGGTTTTTTATCGCTACTATCAGCCTGACATTTATTTATCTGGCTTTTCAATAACTTGCTCCTCTTTTTGATTATCCTCAAGTACGAAACGTTTGTAGTACGAAATGACCAAGGTTGTGAGCGGCAGTGCAATAATAAGTCCTAACATGCCCATGAGCGAGCCCCAAACAGAAAGAGCTAACAAAATGACAGCAGGATTAAGTCCGGTAACTTTACCCATAATGCTTGGTGTTAGCAGCAAATCTTCGATAATTTGCACCACTACAAAAACGATTGCGATGCCTATTAATATGTTGGTGAAAGGTTGATGCGTTTCGGCAGATTGCAAGAAACCGAGTAAGGCTGCTGGAACAATTGCTACCACTTTGAGGTAAGGCACCAAGGTTAATAATCCACAAAACAAGCCAAAAACGATTGCCAGAGGAAGTTGAATAATACTAAATCCGACAGAGAAAAGAACACCTACCAAAATAGCTACCAGGGCTTGTCCACGAAAATAGCGATTCATGCCAACTTCTAAATCCTGAAGAATTTCGGTAATGAGCGGACGATATTTGTTGGGAATAATTTTAATCATGCCTTCGGTAACGCGCTCATATTCAAGCAAAATAAAAAACATATACAAAAAAACGATGATAAGCACTGTAAGCCCGAGCATCATGTTCAACGAACCATTGAGGATATTCCAAATTTGTGGTGCTACGGTTTTAAGAAACGACATGATGGTTTCGCTTTGCAACAAATTTTGAAAATCAAGAGATAGCAAGTACTCACTTATCTCATTTTGCCACGCGATTGGCAAAAAATCGTCGATACTGATGTTGCCTGCATAGGTGCTCAAAATACCATACAATTTGGTTATCTCATTGCTCACCAAAGGCAAAGCAATATATGCAAAACCGCTTATCACGCCTACAACCAATACCAAAGTACTCATTACGGAAATTAAACGGTTACGAAATTTCAATTTGTATTGAAAAAAACGAACAATTGGATCGAGCATATAAGCCAACAACCAAGCAACGATAAAAGGTAGCAATACATCACTGAGACGTTTTAGCAATAAAAAAACGAGAAACAGAATAGTGATTCCGATCAGCAAGCGAATCACCCGATCGAACGTGAATGGTTTGTCTGTAATCATGGCGTATGTTTTGTTTTGTTATAGCAATCTCGGCATATAGGTTCATATTCAGTCATTTCGCCGAGCAGCACACGTTTGTTGCTTGCCACCAAGCGATGCGAAACATAAGCCAACGCACCACATCGGACACAAATAGCGTGCACCTTATAAACATCTTCAGCTATAGCACAAAGTGCTGGCATAGGTCCAAAAGGAACACCTTGAAAATCCATATCCAAACCAGCAACAATTACGCGCACGCCACTATTAGCCAATTGCGTACACACATCAACTAAGCCCTCATCAAAAAACTGTGCTTCGTCGATACCAACAACATCAACCTCTCCCGAAAAAAGCAAAATACTACCCGATGTCTCCACAGGCGTAGAACGAATAGAATGCCTATCGTGTGAAACTACTTCGTCTTCGGAAAAACGTGTATCAATTTTTGGTTTATAAATCTCAACACGTTGCTTGGCAAACTGAGCACGCTTCAGGCGGCGTATCAATTCTTCGGTTTTACCCGAAAACATGGAACCACAAACCACTTCGATACTGCCACGTTTTTGTTGGTTAGGATGATTTTTTTCGGAATATATCATGTTATTTCGTTGGAAATTAAGTTTTTCTTTGATACCTTTGCACGATTATTGTAAATCGGAAGTAAAAATTTTCTTTTTCGATTTGCAAAGTTAAATAAATATTGTTTCAAAAAAATTTTTACACTAAAAATATGAACAGAAAATTATTGGCAAAGTTGCTACAGAAAAATATCGAAGAACTTTTTATGATGACCGAAAGTTTTTCTGAATCAACTAATTTTTCACCCGCTATCATTACACTTGCTCGTCGAAAAACAGAAGATATACAGACAATTATCGACGAGTTAGCACTTTCGCAAGAAGCAAAAACAATGCATACTGCTCCTGTTTCGTCAGAAACTCTGGTAACAATTCCTCACAAAACACAGCAGGAAACATTAGATAGCTCTAATTTTGAAAACAAAATATCAGCTCCTATCCTACTCCTTGAAACTAGTGACAACCAAAAAATTGACAAATCGGAAACTGAAAAAGATACCGTAGCTGTTGAAGAAAATGAAGAACAAAATAGTTTGGAAGAAAATATTAGAATGGAATTTTTAGAAATTGAAAAAATAGAAGATGTGGAAGAGGAAGTTGAAGAGGAAGCTGATAAAGAAGTTGAAGTGAATGAGAATGAAGAATATAAAGAAGAGGAAGAAGTAAAAGAAAGTATTTTCCAAAATATTGTTGTTGAAAATATTGTTGTTGAAGAAAAAACAGCCTTCGAAGAAAACCAAACGCTTGTCATTGATTTAGTTAAAAAAGAAGATAATCCGACACCACAAATAGACGAGAAATTGATAGATATGTTGGTTCGAAATGCTTTGGAAAATTCAGATGTTGTAGAGAAATCTACTGAAAATGGGATACCAAATACGACACGAAAAACTATTGCTGATAAAGTTGCATCAGGCACTCATTCGCGCAACGAAATGCTTTCGCACGCTGACAACTCACTGTCAGCAAGCTTAGCAAACAAAAAAATTTCTGATATAAAACAAGCTATCAGCATAGGCGATCGATTCCGTTTTCAACGCGAACTTTTCAAATCAAACGGAGAAGATATGAACAAAACATTGACTTACATCAATCAGTTAGCAACGTTCGAGGAAGTGTTGGCATTTGTAAATTCAAAATACGCATGGGATGAAAAAAATCCAGCAGTAATTGATTTTTATCAGCTTGTAAAACGAAAATTTTAAGGCAGAGTATGAAACTATTTGTAGTCCCCACGCCAGTTGGGAATCTCGAAGATATGACTTTCAGAGCCATAAAAGTACTGCAAGAAGCCGAACTCATTTTGGCAGAAGACACACGCACCAGTGGCTTTTTGATGAAACATTTTGAGATACGCACTCCCATGCAGTCCTATCACAAATTTAACGAGCACAAAACGGTAGATGCTATCATTCAGCGCATTAAAAGTGGAAGTAAAATTGCCCTTATTTCGGACGCAGGCACTCCATCCATTTCCGACCCAGGTTTTTTAGTGGTGCGCGCTTGTGCCGAAAACGACATTGAGGTAGAATGTTTGCCTGGTGCAACAGCTTTTGTGCCCGCCTTGGTAGCATCGGGAATACCCAGCGATCGCTTCTGTTTTGAAGGATTTTTACCTCAAAAAAAAGGAAGGCAAACGCGCCTCTCGTACTTAAATTCGGAGCAACGAACTATGATTTTTTACGAATCACCATTTCGGTTGGCAAAAACTTTGGCTCAGTTTTGCCAAGTTTTTGGAGGCGAACGAAAAGCCTCCGTATCGCGCGAGATATCCAAACTCTTTGAAGAAACCAAACGAGGAACCTTGCTCCAATTATCGGCGTATTTTACCGAACACCCCCCTAAAGGCGAAATAGTTATCGTTGTTGCAGGAATAGAATAATAAAACTAACTTTGCAGTCGAAATTAAAAGAATTTTTCAAACTCACATTACTTGTATGAAAGCACCTATAATCGCGTTCTCATTGTTCTTGGTTTTGTTTTATTCTTGTGGTTACAAGTCAGCCGATTACAAAGCCTTGCAAGCACAAAACGATTCGCTGATGCGTGCCAAGCAATCCATTCAAAACGAAGTAGATGAATATTTCTCAGCAATGAATCAAATTGAGCAAAACATTGAAAAAATAAAAGAAACGCAAGGAATACTCGAAACGAAGCCTGTTAGTAACGAATTAGACTCTTCCTCACGTGCCAAAATTAATGATGACTTGTTGTATATCAACGACATGCTCAAGACAAATAAAGAAGAGTTAAATCGCTTACGCACCAAACTAAAAAAGAGTTCGTTGCATTCCAGTGAATTACAAAAGACGATTGAGCGATTAACAAAATCAATCGAAGAGCAAGGTGCCAAATTAATAATACTTAAAGCAGATTTGGCTGCTAAAGACTCCCTGATATCCGATTTAGGAATAACAGTGAACAAGTTGGGTAAAGATGTGGAAACATTGAAAACCGACAACGAAGTGAAGCAAACTAAAATAAGTGCACAAGAAGAAACCATACATACGGCTTGGTATGTTTTTGGAACTCGCAAAGAATTAAAGGAACAGAAAATAGTTACGAGTGAAGGTATCTTTAGTTCTTCAAAAGTTTTACAAAGCGATTTTAATAAAAATTATTTCGTACGCATCGATGCTCGTCAAACCAAATCAATACCATTGTACTCTACACGAGCTAAAATACTGACTTCACATTCCAAATCGACTTATACACTCGAAAAAGAAAACGGGAATTTCGTACTTCTGATTACCGACACTAAAGGATTCTGGAGCATTAGCAAATATTTAGTTATTGAAGTAGATTGAAAAAATATAAATACATTTTTATAGATCTCGATGATACGCTTTGGGACTTTCATGCCAATGCTCGCTTATCGTTGAATGACATTTTCATAGAAAGACAACTAAGTAAATTCTTTGAGGATTTTGATGCGTTTTTTAATATTTACGCCAAGCGGAACTTAGAACTTTGGGATCAGTACGGTAAAGGCGAGATTACACAAGAATATTTAATAATTGAACGCTTTCGTTATCCTTTGGCACAAATGGGCTTGAACGATTGGGAGCTTGCCAAGCAAATTGGCGATGAATATCTGCGAATATTGCCAACAAAAAGAACACTTATCCCTTTTGCAAAAGAATTGTTAGAATATCTCAAGCCAAATTATCCGCTTACTATTATCTCCAACGGATTTTACGAGGTGCAACATCAAAAAATGCAAAGCTCTCAGTTGTTGTCTTATTTTGATCACGTTGTGCTCTCCGAAACGGCAGGTGCTCTGAAACCAGACCCTAAAATTTTTGAATTTGCGCTTGCCTTGAATGGAGCTTCTCCAGCGGAAGTGGTGATGATTGGCGATAGTTATGAGGCTGACATAAAAGGAGCTATGCGTGCAGGCATCGATCAGATTTATTTTCCATTAGATAAATCAAAGCAGCAAAAGCAGCTTCAGTGTACCCATCAAATCAATTCACTACAAGAACTTGTAGCTATTTTGTAGAGAAAACAAACATTTTAAGGGAAAAAAATATGTTCAAGCTATTCAAAAACGTTGATAATAAATCCTATAAGCCCCAACATGGAGGGTTGGAAATTTTTAAATATATCGGACCCGGATTGTTAGTTACCGTAGGGTTTATCGATCCTGGAAACTGGGCATCTAACTTGGCTGCTGGAGCTGATTATGGTTACACCTTGCTCTGGATGGTTACACTCTCTACCATCATGCTAATTTTTTTACAGCACAATGTAGCGCATTTAGGAATAGCCACAGGACTTTGCCTATCCGAAGCAGCTGCTATTCATCTCAAGCCGTCTTATTCCAAGTTTATACTCTCCTCAGCCATGTTGGCATCCATTTCTACATCCTTAGCCGAAATTCTGGGTGGTGCCATTGCGTTGAATATGCTTTTTGCAATTCCCATTCGGGCAGCTGCCGTGCTTGTTACAGTTTTTGTACTTATAATGCTCTATACCAATTCGTATCGCATTATCGAAAAATGGATTATTGCTTTTGTTTCGGTTATCGGATTATCGTTTTTGTATGAACTTTCTTTAGCCAATATTGATTGGAATAGTGCTGTTGCAGGTTGGGTAACCCCAAAATTTCCCGAAGGCTCAATGATTGTTATCATGAGTGTGCTGGGCGCCGTTGTAATGCCTCACAATTTATTTTTACATTCCGAAGTCATTCAGAGCCGACAATGGAATTTAAAAGACGAATCCACTATCAAAAAGCAACTTCGCTACGAATTTTTAGATACTTTAGTCTCCATGCTCATTGGCTGGGCTATCAATAGCGCCATGATATTACTTGCTGCCGCCACATTTTTCAAAACACAAACTCCCGTTTCCGAGCTGCAACAAGCTAATGAATTACTCACGCCCCTGCTCGGAAAAAATGCTGCTATTGTGTTTGCCGTTGCCTTGTTGTTCTCTGGTTTAGCTTCTACCATTACTTCTGGAATGGCTGCGGGAAGTATTTTTGCCGGCATGTATAAAGAGCCTTACGACATAAAAGACAATCACTCACGCATTGGTGTAGGCATTTCACTGCTTATAGCTTTGCTTGCTATTATGCTTATTTCCAATCCATTTCAAGGTTTAATCATTTCCCAAATGTTATTAAGCATACAATTGCCTTTTACCATTTTTTTACAAATACACCTCACATCTTCGCCCAAAGTGATGGGTAAATATGTGAATTCGAGTGCTTCAAAATTAGTTTTATATGGCTTAGGTGCTATTGTTACCCTACTTAATATTGCCTTGTTCGTAAGTTTTTTCTAAACAATAATGCTGAGGTTTTGTTAGAAATAATAAAATTAAAATTATGTCGAAAACTTCGTGGACAACTAATAACATTCCCTCTTTATCAGGGAAAATAATTATTGTAACTGGTGGCAATAGCGGGCTTGGATATGAGGCTGTAAAAGCTTATGCATCCAAAAATGCACAAGTCATTTTAGCGTGTCGGGATTTATCGAAAGGTGAAAATGCTAAACAAGAAATTCTGAAAACCCTGCCTAATGGGCTCATTGATGTTATGATGCTCAATTTAGCCGATTTAAGTTCAGTAAAAGATTTTGCTGATTCATTTCAAAAAAAATACAAGCAATTACACATTTTACTGAACAATGCCGGCATTATGATGACGCCTTATCAGCAAACAGTTGATGGCATTGAAATGCAACAAGGCACAAATCATTTTGGACATTATGCGCTCACGGGCTTGTTGCTCCCTGTGCTGAAAAAAACGCCAGCTGCGCGCGTTGTGAATGTGAGCAGCATGGCACACAAACAGGGCGTTATGGATTTTGATAACTTGCTTTACAGCAATGGATTAAGTTACTCGCCATTAGGAGCTTACGGACGTTCAAAACTCGAAAATTTACTTTTCACTTACGGATTGCAAGCATATTTGGAACGTAATAAATTGGATATTAAATGTGTAGTAGGGCACCCAGGCGTTTCGGACACAAACTTATTTGCGCACATTGGCAGTAAATTTTTACAAACTTTATTGTCACCAATTTTCAAACTATTTATTCAGCCAGCGTCAATGGGCGTATTGCCCGAACTTCGTGCTTCTATGGACGAAAACGTACAAGGTGGAGAATATTTTGGTCCAGATGGTTGGAGGGAAATGAAGGGCTATCCTGTATTGGTTCAACCTAATCCAAGCGCCCTCCACAAAGTTCATATCCAAAAATTGTGGCAAGTATCCGAAGAACTTACGAAAGTTAAATATCCAGAATTATAATTTACGTGCCACCAGCATAAACTGCTCGTATTGATACATTGTTCCGGGAATTCGTTCGCGGAGCAATGTATTGTAAGTATCGCAATCGAGCACCTGAAAACCAGCATTCTCGAACTGAGACGAAAGCTTATCTGTGTCGAAACCTTGGTGTGGAATAGGCTCAAAGCGATGAAAAGAACCATCTTCGGTGCGCAAATCGCCAATTACAACTGTAGCATTTTTTTTGGTTATCAAATTCAAATGTTTCAAAGCAGCCTCAATATCAGGCACATGATGCAATGACATGCAAGCAAAAACAAAATCAATATCTTGCTTATCGTAATTGAAAACTTCTCCCTCAACGATTTCAATGTTCTCATCACCAGTTAATTTTTCGCGAAGTACGTCGAGCATGGCGGGCGATGTATCTTCAAAAATCATACGTTGAACATAGGGCAAAATTTGCAACCCCACTAATCCAGTGCCTGCTCCAATCTCAAAAGCTTTCCAAGCAGCCTGAACATCAACTTTTTTTAGCAATGCTGCCACAAACTTCCTCGTCATTTCGGTTTTCGATGGGTTATCCCATTCCGCTGCACGATGTGCAAAATTATCAGCCATTATTATTAATTTTTATGTAGTTTTTATTACTAACACTAACAATAGGAAACGGCTTTCGTTTAGTAGCTACACGATTAGTTTAACTTCAAAAAAAATTGTACTTTTGCAATTCATAATTTCAACAATATGGCAGAAGTAGTAAAAAAAAACAATTTTCGAAATAAATTTTCCCGTTGGTTTTGGCTGTTGTTTAGTTTTGGTTTAGTAAGTGCTATTTTAATCTTTGTTTTTATTACCATTGGTTGGATAGGTTATTTACCCCCCATCGACGAATTGCAAAGCCCTATCAATAAATACGCAACCGAAATATTTTCTAGTGATTTACAGCTACTTGGACGATTCTCGAGAAGTCGCGAGAACCGTGTCAAAGTAGATTACAGCGAAATTTCCGAACATGTGGTTAACGCTTTGGTGGCTACCGAAGATGCTCGTTTTTATGACCATTCAGGCATTGATGGCATAGCGCTTACACGTTCGCTTGTGTTTCGAGGTTTGTTACAGCGGAAAAGCTCGGGGGGAGGTAGCACCATTACTCAACAACTCGCCAAGCAACTATACTCGCCCGAAGCTGGAAATGTTATCGAACGTGCATTTCAAAAACCAATTGAATGGGTTATTTCGGTAAAATTAGAAAGACTTTACACCAAAGAAGAGATTATAACACTGTATCTCAATCAGTTCAGTTTTCTGAACAATGCTGTTGGTATAAAATCGGCTGCACAAATTTATTTTGCAAAATCGCCTTCAAAGCTTACCATCGAAGAGGCTGCCACGCTGATTGGTATGTGCAAAAACCCTTCCTACTTTAACCCCGTACGTTACAACGAACGCACACGCGATAGACGCAATGTAGTATTAAACCAAATGCGAAAAGCAGATTACGTTACCGACGAGCAATACGATTCTTTAAAAATGATACCTCTTACATTAAATTATCAAAAAGCAGATCATAAATCTGGTTTAGCGCCTTATTTTCGTGAATATCTTCGTCAAATACTTATGGCTAAAGAACCTTCACGAAGCAATTATGCCAGCTGGCAGGAAGAAAAATACAAGGATGATCTATGGCAATGGGAAAACAATCCCTTGTATGGCTTTTGTAACAAAAACACTAAGCCAGATGGCTCACCTTACAATATTTATGTAGATGGACTAAAGATTTACACCACAATCGATTCGCGCATGCAAAAATATGCTGAAGATGCTGTAAGTGAGCACTTTGAAAGTTTACAAAAAACATTTTTTAAAGAAAAAAAAGGACGTTCGTATGCACCATTTTCAAAAATAATTAAGCCCGAAGAAATGGCTACTATTTTGAAAAACGCCATGAAACAATCGGATCGCTTCCACCGAATGAAAGCACAAGAATTTAGTGATGAAGAGATAGAACAAACATTCCGTAAACCCATTGAAATGCAAGTTTTTTCGTATAATGGAGTCGTGGACACTGTTTTATCGCCCTTGGATTCGATACGTTACAACAAACATTTTCTTCGTTGCGGATTCATGTCGATGGACCCCAAAACTGGACATGTAAAAGCTTATGTGGGTGGTCCCGATTTTACAAATTTTCAGTATGATATGGTAACGTTGGGTAAACGTCAGGTTGGTTCTACCGTAAAACCATATTTATACACTTTAGCCATGGAAGAAGGTATGTGGCCTTGCGACCAAACTATCAAATGCCCCATAACGTTTGAAACAGGAACAGGTGCTACATGGACACCGCGAAACGCAAACAAAGCACGCATTGGTGAGTCAGTTAGTTTACGTTGGGGTTTGGCAAATTCTGACAACTGGATTTCAGCCTATTTGATGAGCCTATTCACCCCAGAAGCATTAGTTAAACTGATGCGCTCGTTTGGCATTCGTGGACAATTAGACCCTGTTGTCTCACTCTGCTTGGGTCCGTGCGAAATTTCTGTAGCCGAAATGGTTGATGCTTACACAGCATATCCCAACAAAGGTATTCGCACCGAACCACTTTATGTGTCACACATTGAAGATGCCAACGGAAATGTCATTGCAACATTTACACCCAAGGTACGTGAAATTTTTAGTGAATCCACAGCATACAAAATGATTTACATGATGCGTGCAGTGGTGGATGGCGGAACAGGTGGCCGAATAAGAAGCCGTTACGGATTAACTATGCAAATGGCGGGAAAAACAGGTACTACGCAGAATAACTCTGATGGTTGGTTTATGGGTTATACCCCATCGTTAGTATCAGGAGTTTGGGTAGGTGGCGAAGACCGAAGTATTCATTTTGATAATATTGCCGAAGGTCAGGGTGCCAGCATGGCTCTACCAATATGGGCTCTGTATATGAAAAAAATATACAACGACCCAAGCTTAGGCTATTCGCAGACTGAAATTTTTGAAGTTCCCGAATCGTTTAATGTGAATCAGGGTTGCGAAGAAAACATGTTTGATTAATACAAAAAAATAATCCTTTGATGCTCGTTCTTGCTAAAATGAGAAAGTATATTTTCCTTATTATTTTTTTATCAACAAATTTGTTGACTTATGGTCAATGGAATACCGAACGTATCCTAACCATAGGTCGCAATGCGCTTTATTTCGAAGATTATGTCCTTTCCATTCAATATTTCAACCAGGTAATTAAAGTAAAGCCTTATTTAGCAGAGCCTTACATGTATCGTGCTATGGCTAAAATACAATTAGGCGATGACAAAGGCGCCGAATTAGATGCCACCGAAGCTATCAATCGTAATCCTTTTTTGCCCGAAGCTTACTACATTCGCGGATTCGCCCTACGCCGTCAGAAAAATTATGAAAATGCTTTGTCCGATTTCAGCAAAGCTTACGACTTTAGCCCCAACAATTTGAACTTGCTGCTCAACCGTATGGATACGTATATGCGCTTGGAAAATTATTCGGATGCCATGACCGACCTCAACAACTACCTGCGACAAAGTCCGAAAAACAAAAGTTTGTTGTACGAAAAAGGTGTGCTCCATCTGCTAATGAAAGACACCACAAATGCCGAAAAATCTTTTGTAGAATTTGCACAAGTGGACAGTACGAATGCGCAGGCTTGGAGCGCACTTGCATTGCTACAAATGCAACGCAACGATAAAGTTGGGGCATACAAAAATTACACGAAAGCCATTAAGCTAAAAACTACCAACGCAGGCGATTACATGAATCGTGGCGTTCTCAACGTACAACGTAAAAACTACAAAGAAGCATTAAAAGATTACGACAAAGCACTAACGATGGACAAAACAAGTGTGCTTGCATATTACAACAGAGCTTTACTACGAGCCAATTTGGGCGACAATAACAATGCACTGAGCGATCTCGAAAAAGTGATTGCTATGGACAGCACGCAAATTGAAGCCGTGTATCGAAAAGCTTTGATAGAAAACACATTAAGGATGTTTCGCGCTGCAATTAACGACTTTAATAGCATCATTGTGAAGCATCCAAATTTCATTCCTGCCTACTGGGGAATAGCCGAAGCTTACAAAGGTTTAGGCAATGATAAAGAAGAGTTTAGGTACAAACAGCTGGCATATAATGTTGAAAAAAATAAGCCTCGAAAGCCTAAAAATGAGAAAGAAGAGCTTGTTGCTGATAATAAAATGGATACAAAGTCGCCCAGCTCTGTAACTGCAAAGAAAACAGCTCTTTTTAATCGATTTGTAACGCAGGATATTGACGATTCGGAATCGGACAACTCCAATTATAAAGACGGATTGCGTGGTAATGTACAAAATAAATTTGCCGACGTGGTAAACGAGCGTAACTTTTTAGTGAGTTATTATGCCAAATCGGATGCAATCAGACGTACAAATTTATATCATCCGCTTATCGATTCATATAACAAACTTAAACATTTAGGGTCGAATTTAAAAATTACGAACAATGAAATTCCACTTAGTTCGCAATTGGTAAATGTTCATTTTGAATCTATAAATGAAATCTCGGATAAAATTGCTTTGAATGATGCAGATGCTGACTTATACTTTAGTCGTGCTCTTGAATATTCGTTGGTGCAGGATTTCAACAGCGCAATTGACGATTTGAACAAGGCACTTGCCCTACGAACCGATTTTACCTTAGCTTATTTTTGTCGTGCCACAGTGCGCTACAAACTGATTGACTACCTCAAAAACTCAACCATAAATGATGAAAATTTTAAATTAGAAACTAATTTAGACAAAGCGAAACGCTTGCAAATCGATGACAAAACCAAATTTGAAGTAGAAATTGTGATGCGTGACTTAGATAAAGTGATGGAACAACAACCAAACTTTGCCTTTGCCTATTTCAACAAAGCCAATATCCTATCTTCCCAAAAGGATTTTAACACCGCTGTCACTAATTATAGCAAAGCCATTGCCTGCGATGCCGATTTTGCTGAAGCCTATTTCAATCGCGGCTTAACGTATCTATTTATGGGAAACGAACCTCTTGGTTTGGCTGATTTGAGTAAAGCTGGAGAGTTAGGTATTTATCAGGCTTACAACTTAATACAGCGTTTTAGCAACTAATTATTTGCCAAACACTCCTACCCCAAAGCTTGATAAGGAAATATTTATAGGCACAATTCCTTTTTTTTTAGAAAAAATATTGTTCAATTCGTTTATTATCCTAAATATTTATGTTATTTTTGTCCGAATTTTGAAAATTACGGAAATATTTCTTTAATAAATCAACCCATTAAAAATAAAAAATATGAAATTAACTCACATCGAACACATAGGCATTGCTGTAAAAAGCCTTGATACAGCCATACCATATTACGAAAATGTACTCGGACTAAAGTGCTATGCCGTGGAAGAAGTAGCAGAGCAAAAGGTAAAAACAGCATTTTTCAAAATTGGACAAACCAAAATTGAATTGTTAGAATCAACAGATCCGGAAGGACCCGTTGGTAAGTTTATAGAAAAAAAAGGCGAGGGTGTGCATCATCTTGCATTTGCAGCAGAAGGCTTGCAGCAAACCTTAAATATGGTTTCGGAACGTGGTGTAACACTTATCGACAAAACACCTCGCAAAGGTGCCGAAGGTTTGAATATTGCTTTTTTGCATCCTAAATCAACTTTTGGGGTACTCACCGAATTGTGCGAAAATCCAAACAAATAAATAAAATAGTCAATCTAATGGAAAATCAACAAAAAGTAAAAAATCTCATTGATTTACGCTCACAAGCTCGGCTTGGAGGCGGCGAAAAGCGTATTGCCTCGCAACACACAAAAGGCAAATTTACTGCCCGCGAACGAATTGACATGCTTTTGGACGAAGGTAGTTTTGAAGAGTTAGACATGTTTGTAACGCACCGTTGCCACAATTTTGGTCTGGAAAATGAAAAATACATGGGCGATGGCGTAGTAACCGGACATGGAACTATTGATGGACGAACGGTTTATGTGTTTGCACAAGATTTTACGGTATTTGGAGGTTCACTATCCGAAACAAATGCTTTGAAAATATGTAAGGTTATGGATATGGCTATGAAAATGGGCTGTCCATTTATTGGTATTAACGACTCAGGCGGTGCACGCATACAAGAAGGAGTTACTTCGCTGGCAGGTTATGCCGAAATTTTTCAACGCAACATTATGGCTTCGGGCGTCATTCCACAAATTTCAGCCATTTTTGGTCCTTGCGCTGGTGGTGCTGTCTATTCGCCCGCTTTAACTGATTTTGTTTTAATGACAGAGCAAAATTCGTATATGTTTGTTACTGGACCTAAAGTGGTAAAATCAGTTACAGGTGAAGATATAACGACAGAAGATTTAGGTGGTGCTGATGTGCATGCAGGCAAATCGGGCGTTTCGCATTTCAAAGTAGAAAACGAGGAAGAAGGTTTGCTTATGATTCGCAAACTGCTATCCTATTTACCACAAAACAACTTGGAAGATGCTCCATTATTTGATACCAACGACCCGATTGATCGTATAGAAGACTCACTCAACACCATCGTGCCAAATAGTCCGAATTTGCCTTACGATATGAAAAACGTAATCCATACCATTGTTGATAATGGTGAATTTTTGGAAGTTCATCGTAACTATGCACGCAACATTATTGTAGGTTTTGCACGCTTTAATGGTACATCAACAGGCATTATAGCTAACCAGCCCAATTTCTTAGCTGGTGTGCTCGACTGTGATGCTTCGCGCAAAGCAGCACGTTTTGTACGTTTTTGCGATGCTTTCAATATACCTATTTTAACGTTGGTAGATGTTCCCGGATTTTTACCTGGTTCTGGTCAGGAGTATTCAGGTATCATCATTCATGGTGCTAAACTTATGTTTGCTTATGGCGAAGCTACCGTGCCTAAAGTTACTGTAACACTACGAAAATCCTATGGTGGCGCTCACGATGTGATGAGTTGTAAACAATTACGTGGCGATTTTAACTACGCTTGGCCTTCAGCAGAAATTGCCGTAATGGGAGCCTCGGGAGCAATCGAAGTATTAGAAGGACGCACTATGAGCGCCATCGTCAACCCCGATGAAAAAGCAAAATACATGGCCGAGCAAGTTGCTGATTACAACGAAAAATTTGCAAATCCTTATCAAGCAGCTGCTTATGGCTATATCGACGATGTGATAGAACCACGCAATACACGTTTCCGCATCATTCGTGCCTTCGAAACTTTGCAAACCAAAAAAGTTACCAATCCGCTAAAAAAACACTCTAACATACCCTTGTAAATTATGATACTACTTAAAATAAATACCTGGAGTGAGCTTTTAGTTGGGGCTGCCATTGGTATTTTAGTTGTATTTGCTGCTTTAACAATTTTAGTACTTATGTTTGAAATGGTTCAAGCCATACTACTATCCAGCACAAAGCGCAGATTACTAAAATCAGGCAAGAAGAAAGAAGAAATTGTGGACGTAGCTGCGTACGAAATTGTAGCGATTTCGATGGCTCTTCATCTGTATATGAACGACACACACGACCAAGAAAGTAATGTTATGACTATTAAACGCATCGAAAGACGTTATTCACCTTGGAGTTCAAAAATTTATGGTTTAAATAATACAATACGCAAATAAATGAAAAAATTTGATTTTAATATAAACGGTAGCGATTACAATGTACATATCAAACACATTGAAGGCGATATAGCTGAATTGGAAGTGAATGGAACACCTTATTCAGTAAAAATGAAACAAGAAATAAAATCCACAAAAACCCCAATTTTGGTACGCAAGGAAGCACAAAGCAAATCGGGTGATAGGCGTGTACTCGAAAATATGTCGCCCGTATCGAGTGGGGCAAAACCAAGTTCAAAAGCTATCAAATCGCCTCTTCCGGGTAGCGTTATCAAAGTACTTGTGAGTGAGGGAGATAGCTTTAAAGAGGGAGATGTACTGATGGTTATGGAATCGATGAAAATGGAAAATAACATTTTAGCCGAACGTAGTGGTACTATTCTCAAAGTTTGTGCGCCTGCTGGTAAAGCTGTATTGCAAGATGAAGTTTTATTCGAAGTAAATTAAAAAAAAACAATTTATGAAGGATTTAAAATATAAAATAGGATTTTTGCTTCTGATTTTGGCTGTTTTTGCTCCCATAAGTTTATGGGCACAAAATGGGTCCGATGAAGTATCGTTAGTATCGAATAGCCTGATGAAATTTTGGAACAATACCAGTTTTGCCAATTTCAATTTCAAATACCTAATAATGATTTTTATAGGAATAATTTTCATTTATCTTGGTATTGCTAAAAATTGGGAACCTCTGCTTCTTGTTCCAATAGGATTTGGCATATTGGTTGGTAACGTTCCTTTTACCGAAGGTTACAAAATCGGAATTTACGAAACAGGCTCTGTAATGAATATTCTTTACAGTGGTGTTATATCGGGATGGTATCCACCGTTAATATTCTTAGGAATTGGTTCCATGACTGATTTTTCGACGCTAATTGCAAACCCCAAATTAATGCTACTTGGAGCAGCGGCACAATTAGGTATTTTTGCTACTTTCATAGGAGCTTACGCGTTGGGATTTACGCCCGAACAGTGTGGTGCAATTGGCATTATTGGTGGCGCTGACGGGCCAACTGCTATTTTCTTGTCATCGCGTTTAGCGCCCGAATTGATGGGTGCTATTGCAGTAGCTGCTTATTCCTACATGGCATTAGTACCAGTTATTCAGCCACCTATCATGAAGCTACTCACCACCAACAAAGAACGTGTGATTCGGATGAAACCCCCACGTCAGGTTACAAAATTTGAAAAAATAGCTTTTCCTGTGATTGGATTGTTGCTCACTACATTTATTTCGCCGAGTGCGATGCCTTTGTTAGGCATGTTGTTTTTTGGAAATTTACTCAAAGAATCGGGCGTTACCGAACGCCTTGCCGAAACAGCACGTTTTGCCTTGATCAATACAATTACTATTCTGTTAGGCTTAACGGTTGGTGCATCCACACAAGCTGACAAGTTTTTAACGCTGAATTCCATGTTGATATTTGGTTTAGGAGCAGCATCATTTGTTGTTGCATCAGGAGTAGGAGTGTTATTTGCTAAATTAATGAATTTGTTTTTGAAAGAGGGTAATAAAATCAATCCCTTAATTGGTTCTGCTGGCGTTTCGGCGGTACCCGATGCTGCTCGCGTATCGCAGGAAGTAGGTTTGCATTACGACAAAACAAATCACTTATTGATGCACGCTATGGCACCTAACGTAGCCGGAGTAATTGGTTCGGCTGTGGCAGCGGGTATTTTATTGAGTATGCTTTCGTAGTATCAAATATCAATTTTATATGGCAATTCTTAAAAAAAAACGTTCTGCGAAATTTATTTCACAGAACGGTTTTTTTTTAAGAATATAATTTTTTGAACTATACTTCTTGCAAATGTTTGTTCACATCAATTTGTTCCTGCACCATGGCATCGAGCACCGCGATAGCAGTCATATTAACAATGTCGCGCACAGAGCTTTCGACATCCAAAATATGAATAGGTTTATTTAATCCCATTTGTATTGGACCGATGGTTTCGGCTAGCCCCATTTCGAGGAGCATTTTGTAAGCCATATTTGCTGAATTTAAATTTGGAAATATCAAGGTATTTACATTTTTACCTGCTAATTTTGAAAAAGGATATTTGGCATCGCGCAAGTCTTTGTTAAGAGCAAAGGTTACCTGCATCTCGCCGTCCACTAACATGTCGGGGTACTGAGTATGTAGCGTAGAAACCACTTCGTGTACACTTGCCGGACTTCCTTGTTTGTCGGAGCCGAAGTTGGAATAAGACAACATAGCCATTACGGGTTCAAAATTGAAAAATTTTACAGCTCCGTATGTCAATTTAGCAACATCAATCAATGTTTCGGTGGTAGGATGACGGTTGAACAAAGTATCGGCTAAAAAGAAAGTACCTTTTTTGGTATTCATAATGTGCATAGCACCAATATGTTTCAATCCATCGCGAATACCAATAACTTCTTTGGCAGCCTGCATAGTATCGGCATATTTGGTATATACGCCCGTTATAAGTGCATCTGCATCGCCAGTTTCTACCATCATCATTCCAAAATAGTTACGCTCATACATTTTTTCGTAAGCTTCTTCAAAAGTCATACCCTCACGGCTACGCTTTTTGGTTAGCTTGGTAGCGAAAGAAATACGACGCGCCTCTTCCCTGTCATGGCGTAAATTTACAATTTCTATTCCAGTTAAGTCAATCTGATTTTCGGCAGCAATACTGGCAATTTTCTCTTCGTTGCCCAACAAAATGGGGTAGCAGATTCCTTCCGCCAATGCCGATTCAGCTGCGCGGAGCATGTTGATATGGTTCGACTCTGAAAACACAACACGTTTGGGATTGGTGCGCGCTGTTTCATAAAAGCGCCTCAACATTTTATTGTCGATACCCATCAATGCTTGCAATTTATCGTTGTAAGCTTCCCAATCAGTAATAGTAATACGTGCTGCACCCGAATCGATAGCAGCTTTTGCAACAGCAGGTGCAACGATTGTTAGCAGGCGCGGATCCAGAGGTTTTGGTATAATGTAATCGCGTCCAAAGCTCAAGCGTTTCAGGTTATAGGCAGCATTCACCACATCGGGCACTAGTTTTTTAGTCAAATCGGCAATAGCTTTCACTGCCGCCACTTTCATTTCTTCGTTAATGCAAGTGGCACGCACATCCAAAGCACCGCGAAAAATATACGGAAAACCTAACACGTTATTAATTTGATTGGGATAATCGGATCTTCCTGTTGCAAAAATTAAATCTTCACGTGCGCTCATGGCATCTTCGTACGAAATTTCCGGATTGGGATTGGCTAAACCAAAAACAATTGGGTTTTGATTCATCGATTGTACCATTTCTTTTGTTAATATTCCGGCAACCGAAAGCCCTAAAAACACATCAGCACCTGCAACAGCCTCGGCTAAAGTAGTAATGGTACGTTGGGTGGCAAAAGGTAATTTGCGAGCATTCAAGTCAGTGCGTTGCGTGTTGATAACTCCTTTAGAATCAACCATTACAATATTTTCCAAGCGTGCACCTAATGCCATGTACAATTTTGTACACGAACTGGCAGCAGCTCCCGCACCATTCACAACAATTTTAACTTCTTCAATTTTTTTGCCTACCAATTCTAATGCGTTTAATAGTCCGGCTGAAGATATAATGGCAGTGCCGTGTTGATCATCGTGCATGAGCGGAATATCCAATTCGGCTTTCAATCGCTCTTCTATTTCAAAACACTCGGGTGCTTTAATATCTTCTAAGTTGATACCTCCAAATGTAGGTGCAATAGCTTTAACGACCTGAATAAATTTTTCGGGATCTTTTTCGTTCACTTCAATATCGAACACATCGATGCCAGCAAAAATTTTAAAAAGTAATCCTTTCCCTTCCATAACTGGCTTGCCCGCCATGGCGCCAATATCACCCAAACCAAGCACTGCTGTTCCATTTGAAATTACGGCTACTAAGTTTCCTTTGGCTGTATATTCGTAAGCTGCGTTGGGGTCTTTCTCTATTTCCAAGCAAGGTTCTGCCACTCCAGGTGAATATGCCAATCCTAAATCGTGCTGCGTACTGTAAGGTTTTGTGGGTACCACCTCAATTTTCCCGGGCTTTCCTTGCGAGTGATACAAAAGTGCCTCGTTTTTTGTTGCTTTTGCCATAATAATATGTTGTTTTGTTACAAAATTATTTAATTTGTAAGTGATATTGTTTATTCCATGTAAAATTATCGCAAAAGTACAATTTATATTTACAATTTATCCGTAATGCCTGTATTAAAAAACGACTAACAAATCACAAAAGCTGTAAAAAGAGCTACTAAAAGGCTATTTGTTGTAATATATCCATCACATCTGCTTTGGTAATTCGTTGAAAATGACTTTCGACAGGTGTTATAAAAATGCCGCACATCTCAACCGTTGCCGGACTTATAAGTAACTTTTGATTTTCTGGAGCATAATACTGTCGAGGACGAAATGCTTTGCGCGGTATCACAAAGATTATCCATTTATCGTTTTCGAAGACACAAACGATGTTCATCAAAGGCTCCAACGTACTATCAGTTTGAAAATGAGCATACAATTTTACGAAAGCATCCTGAGCACTTTCTACATCAGCCGTTTCGATGCAGTAAACTGTTCGCAAATAGTTTTTGAATTGGAAAAGTTGCATTTTTTCAGTACTTACCAACAAATCGGTGTGCGACTCATGGAGTCGTTTATAATCATTTACCAAAGGTAAAAAATTTTTTGTTCCAGCCTGAAAATGAGCATGGTCGGGGGCTGATGCGCCACATTGTGGTCCGTTGTAAAAAATCAGATAATCGCTTAAGTCTTTGGCAATTAGCAACATATCGGCAAAATAGGGTCTAATTTGCTGTGGCAAATGTTTGTTTAGAGCAATAGTGAAATGTTCGGGAAAGATAGGAAATGGATTTACTAAAAGGCTGAAATTGCCTAAGTTGATAGCTTGCTGCTCATAAGGTCGGTGCTCGACACACAAAAAACATGGGCGGGAGGCAATAGATTGCACATCCGTCCGAGCCCCCGATGATATAATACGTGCTGGATTAAATTGGATTTTGACTTCAAAATCATCAAAATGAAAGGACTTTGTCTGAACGGACTTTAAACCTTCAAAGTTGCAGCGCGCAAGCTCCCATTCCGCACTTTGTTGCAAAAATAACGCACGAGCTTGTTGATTCAAAGAGAACTTAGGCATGGTTGCTTTCAGGCTGTACGGTTTTGATAAAAATATCGTTCATGCTGGGTAAAATTTCCTCGAACGACACTATCTCAGTCTGTTTCATCAGCTTTTCCAAGAGTGAATTATTTGTTTCGGCTGCATTTTTTTGAATTGTATATTCAAAAATACCGTTTTGTTGTGCGGCATGAAGGCATTGGATAGTGGCATCAACAAAGGCTTGACGCGTTTTGAGCAAATAGGTATTGGTTTTGTAAGAAGCTCTAATTTGCGCCACATTGCCTTGCAACACAATTTTCGATTTGTCCACCAACGATATATTTTCACACAAATCTTCTACCGTACTCATGTTGTGCGTCGAAAAAATTATAGTGGCACCTTTATCCCGCAAATCGAGTATTTCATTTTTAAGCAAACTGGCATTCACGGGATCGAAACCACTAAAGGGTTCATCGAAAATCAGCAGCTTGGGTTCATGTAATATGGTGATAACAAACTGTACTTTTTGCGCCATTCCTTTGGATAAATCCTCTACTTTTTTGTCCCACCAAGCTTGCATTTCAAATTTTTCAAACCAATACTTCAACGCTTTCAAAGCATCGTTTTTGGTCATACCTTTGAGCTGAGCTAAATACAAAGCCTGTTCGCCAATTTTCATTTTTTTGTACAAACCGCGTTCTTCGGGCAAGTAGCCAATGTGCCGCACATCGTCAGGTGTGAGGGTTTTACCAAATAAGCGTACCTCCCCGCTATCAGGGGCTGTGATGCAGTTAATGATACGAATCAGGGTGGTTTTTCCGGCACCGTTTGGTCCTAACAATCCATACACTGAATGTTCGGGAACAGATAAGCTTACCCCATCCAAGGCACGATGTTCGGCAAACTGTTTTACAAC
>MNZK01000089.1 GCA_001873635.1 Porphyromonadaceae bacterium CG2_30_38_12
ATCAATGTCAAAGATACAATTTTTGAAAGCAAATCACAACTAACAAATAAAAGCGGAGCTGGCTGCTCAAGTTGTTTATCAATGTCAAAGATACAATTTTTGAAAGCAAATCACAACAACAATTATGTCAGAGATAATCAGTATGACCAGTTTTGTGGCAAATAGTTATAAGACAAGCGTATGAAAAAAAATTTTAACTGACATATTAGACGCCAGAAAGATATCGATCATGTATATCTGAAGAAAAACCCTAATCTGTCAAAGTAAAATTAAACACTTCAATAGAAAAAAACGTTAGAGTTAAAAAAAAAATTATGTACACAATATTCAAATATTTTCATTCCTTTATTGCAATCGAAGTTATATTACTTCTTGTGCTGGTAATTATTTTTAGCATAATAGCTTGGCTAAAAAAGAACCCATTCACAAAAATAAGTCAAACATGGGCATTGGTTGCCATGATTGGTGCACATATTCAGTTTACAATAGGTTTGGTGCTGTATTTCGTATCTCCACTTGGATGGGTTAATTTCTCATCCATATCCATGAAAAATTCCTTTGCCAGACTACTAATTTTGGAGCACCCAATCATGATGATACTCGGTGCTGCCCTGATAACGCTGGGCTATTTTAGAGCGAAGAATGCGCAGAAAGACGGTAAGAAGTATAAATATATTGCGATTTTTTATAGCTTGGGATTAATTATTATATTGTCTCGAATTCCTTGGAGTCTGTGGTTTTAAATATAAAATTATCGGTACAAGCGCTTAAAGCGCATTTCTAAATACCTATTATTTATTACCTTAAGTAATTTTCAATCTATTTTAGGTGGATGATGTTAAAATTGGCTTACTATGCGCCACGAAATGGCACTAGATACTATCACAAATGCAACGCCATGAATATTACGACGTAATGAAATACATGCGCTCTGCAAAAATTACAGTGCGACCTAAGCGTCAGTACCGAAATACTATAACGAACGAATACATTTAAAACACGAATAACAAATCGTTTATCCATTTTTTTTATAAAAATAATCAGAAATACACATTTAATAATGGCAAACTATTTTATCGTTGGAGCTTCGTCCGGAATTGGACAAGCTATCGCCTTGCAATTGGCTAACGGCGGTCATTCCGTTTACGGAACTTACAATACTACTGAAATTCAATCGAACCATCCGAATATCATCTATACAAAATTGAATGTTTTAGACGACAATATCTCATACGAATTTTTGCCCGAGACATTACATGGGATTGTTTATTGTCCGGGTAGTATCAACCTACGTCCCTTTGAAAGAATAAAGCCAACCGATTTTATCAACGACTATCAATTACAGGTTGTGGGAGCCATAAAAGTCATACAGTCGCTTCTACCAAAGTTAAAAAAGAGTGAAAATCCATCCATTTTACTTTTTTCAACGGTAGCAGTTCAAAGCGGTTTGCCTTACCACTCGCAGGTGTCGGCGTCGAAAGGGGCTATCGAAGGACTGACCAAAGCCTTAGCCGCCGAGTATGCTCCCAAAGTACGGGTGAATTGTATTGCACCTTCGCTTACCGATACACCTTTGGCTGCGTCCTTGCTGAGTAGCGATCAGAAAAGAGAAATAAATGCGCAAAGGCACCCGCTCAAAAGGATTGGCACTGCTCAAGACATAGCTTCTATGGCTACCTTTTTGTTGTCAGAAAACGCGAGTTGGATAACGGGGCAAATACTACATGTAGATGGAGGTATGTCCACCTTAAAAGTGAATTAATGGAGCAAACCGAAATAGATAGAATAATAGAAATGGCATGGGAAGACCGAACGCCTTTCGAAGCCATTAAAATACAATTTGGCTTAACCGAAACTGAGGTTATTGCTCTCATGCGCAAGCAACTAAAGCGAAGCAGTTTCATTATGTGGCGTAAACGTGTAAATAGCGGTGTTAGCCAAAAACACTTACAAAAAAGAAACCCCGAAATTGACCGCTTTAAAAGTCGCATGCAAAAAACTATTTCTTCGAATAAAATAAGTAAAAGATAAGGAAATCAACACACCATGTTTTTTCCCACAGGGAAAATGGTATCAACAAAATATGAAAATATTACTAACCGGCATAACCGGATATATTGCACAACGATTAGTACCTGTTTTATTAGAAAATGGACACGAGGTGGTTTGCTGTGTAAGAGACCTGAACAGATTTGACAGTAAAAAATATGCTTCTACTGCTATCTCAGCCATTGAAGTTGATTTTCTGAACAAGGAAACTCTGCTCCACATTCCCTATGATATTGAGCTGGCTTACTACCTTATTCATTCCATGTCAACGCAAAAAGGCAACTTTGAAACTATGGAAGAAGTATGTGCCACGAATTTTAAAAATCGCATAGAACAAACTAATGCTAAACAAGTTATCTATTTGAGTGGCATAACGAATGCGGAGAAATTATCCAAACATTTATCGTCGCGTAAAAATGTAGAAAGTATATTGTGCAGTTCGAACTATGCGCTTACCACACTTAAAGCGGGCATTATTGTAGGCTCGGGAAGTGCTTCATTCGAAATTATTCGCGACTTGGTGGAAAAGCTGCCCTTTATGATTACGCCACGCTGGTTGGCTACACAAAGTCAGCCTATCGCCATTCGTAATGTGGTGGAGTTTTTGGTTGGTGTTATTGCCAAACCTCAAACCTACAATCAAAGTTACGATATTGGCGGTCAGGAAGTTTTGAGTTACAAAGAAATGCTTTTACGTTTTGCAAAAGTACGGGGACTGAAAAGGCACATTGTGATTGTACCGATAATGACCCCCAAAATATCATCCTACTGGCTCTATTTTGTAACATCAACTTCATATTCACTTGCAAAAAATTTAGTGAATAGCATGAAAGTGGAAGTAATTTGCAAACCCAATCAGTTGGCATCGCTACTTGGCATACAACTCATTGGTTACGAACAAGCCATTCAATTGGCTTTTGATAAAATAGAACAACATCAGGTGCTTTCGAGTTGGACCGATGCACAAACAAGCGATTTATTCCAAAACGGATTTTCAAAATTCATTCAAGTACCTGTAAATGGCTGCTACAAAGATATACGTACACGTAAATTAGCAAACAGTGCTGTTGGGCTTGAAAAAATTTGGAAGATTGGTGGTAAAACAGGCTGGTACTATGCAAATTGGCTTTGGGAAATTCGAGGAATTTTAGATAAATTGGTTGGAGGCGTAGGTATGCGAAGAGGACGTAAAAACGATAAGGAACTTAAAACCGGCGATGCGTTGGATTTTTGGCGGGTGATGATAGCCCAGAATGAAGAAAAACGTCTACTGCTTTACGCAGAGATGAAACTACCCGGAGAGGCTTGGTTGGAGTTTAAAATTGACGACAATAACACATTAACCCAGACAGCCACATTTCGTCCGAAAGGCTTATTAGGTAGATTATACTGGTATTCGGTGCTGCCATTGCATGGGTTCATATTTCCTGGAATGATTCGTAAGATTGCAGAAAATTAGCAAAAAAAATCCTGAGCTACCTCTTGTATTATTGCCTTTTTTTCTGCCGAAAATTTATCATATACCTTCAGCAACATATTCGACCGGATGTTTTTTTCAAAATAACTTCTTTTTTCCGTCATGAAATACCAAAAAAGTGCATCCCATTTTTCCTGCCAGTCGCCTTTAGGGTAATTGCTCATTTTCATCAGGTAATTACTGCTGCTAATGTAGGGTTTGGTGGACATGATGCCTCCGTCGGCAAACAAACTCATGCCAAAAACATTCGGAACCATTACCCAATCGTACGCATCGATATATAGTGTCATAAACCATTCATAGATAGCCTTGGGAGCTATATGGGATAAAAGCATAAAATTGCTCATAACCATCAAACGTTCGATATGATTGGAGTAGGCTGTGCTTAGTAATTTAGCAATAGTTACATCAACAGGAAATATGCCGGTGTTCCCAGTCCAAAAAGTTTGTGGAAGTGGTCGGTTCGACTGCCAAAAATTGCTGTTTCGCTGACGAGTGCCTGCATGTACATACACTCCACGTATAAATTCGCGCCAACCAATAAGTTGGCGAATAAACCCTTCGAGCGATGCCAAAGCTATTTCTTTCATCGTTGCCCATTGTAAAGTACGTTCGATGACATAAGCCGGGGTGATTAAACCGATGTTGAGTGCAGGCGTGAGCACACTGTGAAATAGAAATGACTTTTCGGCTATTAAAGCATCTTCGTATGGTCCGAAAAATTCAAAACTTTTTTCTAAAAAATCATCCAACGAAGCTGCTGCTTGCACAAAATTATGCGGAAAAATTAAGCTATCATCTAAAACCCCGTAATTCCCCGAAAAATACTTCTCCACATAGCTGCAAGCCTCCCGATAATAAAGGTCGTTTTCGGATGAGGCATAATTGTGGATATAGGTTCCTTTTGGAATTTTTTTGCGATTGTCTGTATCGAAACTCCATTTTCCCCCTTGTGGTTTTTGGTTATTATTCAGCAAAATGCCTAATTTTTTTCGTTGTTGGATATAAAAATCCGTTTGAAAATATTTTGTTTTTCCTTTAAAATAAAGGTCTAAATCGGCTTTAGAATTAATAAAAAGGGGTGTGTCGAGTATTGTTAATGATAAGTTATGTTTATCGCACAATTGCGTTAATCGCCTTTCAATGTAATTATCCACAGGGTCGGCAACAACAATGTGCGAATACCCATGATTTGCTAAAAAAACAATTAAATTGCGTATATCCGACAAAGGTTCTTGGGCATTGTAGTACGTTACATGGTAAGCTTTGCTAAGCAAAAAGTCTTTGTAAAATTGCATAGAAGCTCTGTGCAAAGCAATTTTACGTTTGTGGAAAGGAAACTGACTGAAGAACAAAGGCTCTTCGACCAAAAAATAATGAGTTACACCCGTATCGAAAACCGGATTGTGCTCAAAAAGTTGATTTGGTAAGATGATAGTTGCTTGCATGCTTATTTCGTTTACATCGTTCGCTACAATAAAGTACTTGTTCCCAATTTTTCTCCCATTTTTTTCGCCACTCGAAGCTTCGTCCACATACAAGGCAGATTTTAGTAGGCAACATACCTTTGATGTTTCTGGTTTTCTCAACCATAGTTTTTATTCATTATCCTATTTATCAGATAATTGTGTTTTATGTTCGTTCCAAAAATTAAAAAATGATAGATAAAAATTTGTGTTTTTAAAAAGACCAATTCGCTCTTCGGCTTCACCCTGGTAATGGTTGAATAGCGCATGTTTTACAAAATATATTTTTGAATCTAAAGTAAGTTCTTTAAGTGATTCAAAACTGCCAGTATATAGTTGAATATCCGTAATATTTTTGGCTAATTCTAAAGCAAAGTCAAGCACTTTTGTGCTCACGGGAAAGGCATCAAAATGTGCTGGTTCCAACAAAAGTATGCGATTAGCGTCCCAGTCGGTATGCCAATTGAGCGGCAAGTTATAAAAATTATAAATCAGAGTGGGCAAATCCTTCCGAATATGCGGTGGTTTTGTTTCAGGTAACTTAGTGGCTAAATTCTGATTTACGGCCCGACGTAAAACTTCCGGCGTTGGCGCTTGAGCTAACTCATCATACGAGCAATCCAAAAAAGTGCCGTGTTGAGTTTGCGCACTATATTTGTTTATGTTCTCCTGGTTGGCATAATATATTTTCAAATTAAAAGTGCCAGCTACCCATTGCCAACTTAAAAAATTACTTGCCCAGTCGGCGTCATACAAATGATAATACATCCATCGGGCTGCATCGTACCAATGATAATGACCTATATTGCAAACCGTACTGGCAACATACATCCGCCAATGATTGTGCATATAACCTGTTTGGTACAATTCGTTGATACTCTTGTCGATACTTTTTATGCCCGTGCAAGCCTCAACAATAGCTTGCGGAGTTCCAGTTTGCTGCATATCATGCTGATTGGTTCTGAAATCTTTCAGCAGAGCAATGCCATATCGGTTTGCATACATTTGCCAAAATTCTCTCCATGCTAATTCCTGATAGAATTTTTCGGCTTGTTCAAACGTGTAACCTTTATTTTTGATGTATAAATAAAGTATCCCTTCCACCATCTACAT
>MNZK01000081.1 GCA_001873635.1 Porphyromonadaceae bacterium CG2_30_38_12
AGCAAAGAATTACGCTGGATGTGCTCGTTCGACACAACAACGAACGATGTAATTGAATTTGTGGACTATTTAAAAAAGTTACTTTAAAAAAAAGAGTTTACTTCGAAAATTACTTATCGGCGTTTTACCAGCAAGCCGAGAAAAATATAGAATTACCTTTGTAGTTTCTCACTTACTTGATTTAGAATCAACTGGAGCACCTAAAAACGTAAGAGAACTGCCGTATAAATTTTCTGCTGATAAATTTGAGCGAGTTGAACTAACAGATGAAGCTACTCTATTTCCCGACACTTATATTGCAGAAAAAGTTGTTGGAAAAACAAGTTTGGAAGATTGCAGACACATTGTGAACCTCGACAGAATTAAAGGGTACAATTCTGTCAATTATTGGCTTAGATACCCTATGATAGAAATAAGAAGTCCTAAAGATTTAATCCATTATGAAGACTAAACAAAAAGAAAAATCTTATGATGCAGTAAAAATGATGCGAGAAACTCAAAATAAAATAACTGCTGAGACACAAAACATGAAGTTTGATTAATTAAAAAAATACATTGACAATGAATTAAAAAACAGTGGATTAAAACCCATTGGTCTTTAAACTTTATTACTATTTGAATTTCTCTCGCTCGCCGTAGCGTAAAATCGGTTCATCAAAATTAGATGTGGGAACTTAAACTAAAAATGCCCAATTTGTGTACATCCTATATCCCTTTTCTGGCCGATATTGAAAAAATGGGTTTATTCAGAAAACATTTGGCGAATTTCAGTCCAAACTCAAAAGCTACTACTTCGTTCAAGGCACTATGGAATGAAGTGAAGAAAAAATCCACAATTTTCAAATAATTTTTTTTCTACTCTACAAACTTTTATCAGAATATATAAATGGAGCACGGAACATATACCAAGCATCAATAAGGTCAGTATAACTTTTCTTATGGCTCACGTTTTGTTAAGGTAGCTGGTTTCTCGTTTTATTTAATAATGCAACTATAAGCCTGGCTGCTTTTATGGCTGTGCTTGGCTCACCCAATTCGGTGGCAATGCGCTTATATTCGTTGCGCATAGCTTGTTCGTAGGAGGCATCAGTGAGTATTTTATTTATTTCATGGCATATATTTTCCTCCGTGAATAAATGCGCAATGAGCTCTTTCACTGTTTCGTGTCCTGACAGGATGTTTACTAACGAAATATATGTTACTTTTAAAAACAATTCCTTAGCAATGTAAGCAACTCGACCAAACATGACGTGATATACAACTACTTGCGGTGTTCCTATCAAAGCTGTTTCGAGGGTTGCAGTTCCCGAATTTACAACAGCAACCCGTGCCTGCTGAATAAGTTGATAGGTTTGATTGTATAAAACTGGAATGTCTTTTCCATGCAACAAAGTTTTATAAAAATCAGATTCAATGCCTGGTGCTCCCGCAACAACAGTTTGATAGTCAGTAAATAAAGCTGCTGCATTCATCATGCGTGGTAAGCATTTCCGAATTTCTTGCTTGCGACTGCCAGCCAAAAGGGCAATGATTGGTTTGCCGGTTAATTGGTTTTTTTTGCAAAACTCTGCCTGCGACTCGTTTTTCAAAGGGCGCGCAGCCACTGCATCGACTACCGGATTGCCCACATAGTGTACCCGATAGTTGTGTTTGGCATAAAAAGCTGTTTCGAAGGGGAAAATGGTGAAAACCTGATCGATGAATTGGCGAATTTCTTTGATGCGGTATTCTTTCCATGCCCAAAGTTTCGGTGGAATATAGTAATATACTGGTATCGTCGATGTTTTTTTTACGTATTTGGCTATGCGAAGATTGAAGCTTGGATAGTCGATAAGTATCACTAAATCGGGTTTAAAATCGCTGATAGCTTTTTTACAGGTTTGGATATTTTGCAAAATTGTTTTCAAATTGCGTACAACAGCTACAAAACCCATGAAAGCCATGTCGCGGTAATGCGTTATTAATTTTCCTCCTTGTGCTTGCATCAAATCACCACCAAGGAAGCAGAATTTGGCATCAGCATCCTCCACCTTGATCGCTTGCATCAAGTTGGCTGCATGTAAATCGCCCGAAGCCTCGCCAGCTATTAAAAAATAACGCATAATAATGTAAGCCTTTTATAGTTGATTTTTAATGTTGATTTGCCTTCCTTGCTTGTTTTCACAACATAAAAAAACTGGCAATGAAGTAGGGCATGGCTGCTATTAAAATGCCCTGAGACAATTTGAAACTATCGGTTTTGTAAAATAAGAAAACAAGTGCTAAATTTGGGAAAGCTGACAATAAAAGCAATTTACCTAAGAGTTCACTGGGGTACAAATGCTGGATAGTAGCAACAAAATTCGTTTCGAAAGGCGAAAACTGAGCTAAATAAACATAGATAAATGCAGGCGGAATCCATAAGCTAAGAAAAAAACCTACCCAAAAGTTATTCCATTTATTACTCATTATCGGCATATTATCAGTCTGTTAAGTCCCAATTCTGAAGTGTTTTCAGGGAGTCGAAGTCTGTCAAGTCAATTTTAGTTGGAACAATGGAAATGTATTTGTTAGCCAATGCCCATTCATCTGTATCTTTCGACTCCGGTTCGTGATTTTTAAAATAACCCGTTAGCCAGAAGTAGTTGCGTCCCTGCGGGTCTAATCTTTTTTCGTACTCTTCAGTCCAATTGCCGCGGCATTGACGTGCAATTTTTACGCCTTTTATTGTATCAGCTGGTGCATTCACATTGAGGCAAATGCCATAGGGCAAACCGTTTTTCATTGTTTCTTGGGCTATTTTCAGAATGTAGGGCTCGAAAACTGAAAAATCGGCGTTTGCAGTGTGATCGTTTATGGAAAACCCAATAGAAGTTACGCCATTTTCACAACCCTCAAGAACTGCACCCATAGTGCCAGAGTAGATTACATTGATAGCCGCATTGGAACCATGATTTATACCCGACACAAGCAAGTCTGGTTTGCGGTCGAGTATATCGTGCAAGGCTAATTTCACACAATCAGTAGGTGTGCCAGTGCAAATGTAGCGTACCAAGCCTTCGCGCTCTTCAATTTTTCGGTAGCGCAATGGTTCTGAAACAGTTATAGCGTTGGATTGTCCGGAGCGTGGTCCATCGGGAGCCATCACCACCACATCACCAAGTTGCATCATTATTTGCGTTAACACAGCTATTCCTCTGGCTGCATCGCCATCATCATTTGTTATTAGTATAAGTGGTTTTTTGAGCGTTTGTTGCATATTGTTTTTTATTGTTTTAGACGTTGTAAAAATCCTTCCCAATCAAAGTTCCATGGGTCTGTTTTTCTTCCGGGCGCTATGTCCGAGTGACGCAAAATGTATTTTATATCTTCTCGTTTTGCGATATCTTTCACCAAATTAGTTAAGCTTATCAGTTGGTTTTCGGAGGGCGAGTCGTCAAACGAATTTAAAAGCTCTATGCCAATGGAGCGCTTATTGATACCAGTTGTGCCATCGGGCAAAGAGCTATTTCCGGCATGAAAGGCAATGTTTTTTTCGGCTACTAATCTGTAAATTTCTCCGTTTCGACCAATGGCATAATGTGCACTAACATAATATTTTTTGAATTGTTTGATTACCAAATTCAGGTCATAGTAATCGCCACCAGAAGTATTAAAGGTAGAATGAATAATGAGCACATCAATGGTCCGTTTTTGTGCAGAGCGAAAACCAAAATTGAGGGTTTTATCCACCAAATTTAGTTTAGGTTGTGCGTAAAAGTATGAGCTACATAAAGCAAATGTTAAGGCTGCAACTATCAATTTGATGCGTTCCATTTCCGAACTATTAATCTTTTATTTCAAATTTCATTTTCCTCACAATTCTTTTTTTAGTACGGTAAACCCAAACTGAATAACGAATAAACAACAAGGCAATGACTACAAAAGTTGCCTGATTGAATGTTTGTAGCGAAATAGCCACGGATACTAAAGCAAGTATTAACAGCAATATGTTGAAAATCTGATATATAAAAACGTACACGCGAAACCGCTTGAACCAAATTAAAATGCCAACAAATATGTTAACAGGGTTGAGCCAAAAAATATTGAAATTGTATTTTACTAAAGGATGAATAGAGAAAAGCATAAGGAAAAAAACGATAAGTCCACCGATACCAGTTAGGATTAGTAAAATGGAATCCATAATAGTATTGTGTTGAAAATGAAAGCTCAACTCCAAAATTGATATGAGTAAAATGAAAACAAGCAAGGAAACAAATACATCAAAAGGCTTTGAAAAGAAACTCGGTTTTTCGGCTATTTTAACCGTACTATTTACAATCATATTGGTATTGGCAATGAGCGGTTTGCTTTGTTTTGAAGTGATGTTCATAATTTTTGCATTCAAAAATTCATATTTCAACATTTCGGGCAGAAACATACTCTGCATTTGAGGCATCTGCTTATCGGCTTGATAGCCAAAAACTAAATCTATGCTAAATCGAATCCACGTATCATTGCCTAAATACTCGTCAATTGCTTGCCGATAGGTTTTATTGACATAAAAATCTTGAAATATCACATGACCCTCTACGCAGCTCAGCACTTTGTCGCGCGGACGAGTGGCACAGTTGTCATACACAAAATTATATCGATAAACCCTGTTTTCTTCTTTGTAGTTATCTATAAGTAAAGAAATTAGTCTTTTTCTCTCGTACGAATTGAGGTTTAAGGTATTTTCCCACACGGTGGAATTTCTGCGTTGGTATTCGGGCAAAAAATCAGCTGTGTATTGAACACCTAAGCTGTAATCTGTTTCTCCTTTGATAAATTTGAAGTAAAAATTTTCGGTATTAAAACTAAACATACCGTAGTTAAATATTAAATCCAATCCTGTTTTTCGGTCAAAAACACGTATGCCTGTATGTCCAAATTTTGCATACACTTCCGGTCCGGGTGTACATGTTATAAGGCTTATTTGCGTTGAATCGCTAAAGCTTATCTCTTGTGAGGAGATTAATTGAAAGGATAAGAAAAGAAGGAATAGCACTATTGTTTTTTTCATGGGATGCCTTTTTATCAACTCGTTTGCAAATTTACACAAAATTCTGCGATTTTTATCTCTCATTTATTCGTATCGTATTATTTTGGCGGGTGAAATTTTGGTAATGAGGTATGAAGGCAAAAGCATCATAGCAACTGATGCTACAAAAGTTCCTATATTTAACAAAATTATAAAGCCCCACTGAAAACGTATTGGCACGGTGGAAACATAATAAGCTTCGGGGTCGAGCGGTAATATGCCCGTGTAATATTGCAAGGCGCAAAATGCAATACCTACTACATTTCCCCAGAACATGCCTTTACCAATCAGGAAAAGTGCGTGATATAAAAACACTTTACGTACCGTCCAATTGTTGGCACCCACTGCTTTGAGAATGCCAATCATATTGGTTCGCTCCAAAATGAGAATGAGTAAGCCGGAAATCATATTGAAACCTGCTACGGCTAACATCAAACCCAGAATGACCCAAACATTGACATCTAACAAATCGAGCCAGCCAAAGATATTTGGAGCTAATTCTCTGATTGTTTGTGTATAATACAATCGCTTCTCTCCATTAAAAGTAGTGGAAGCTAATTTATTGATAGCCTCACCAGTCATGTCTAATGCATCGAAATCGGATAACAATACCTCATAACCACTGTATTGATTTTGATTCCAATTGTTAAGTTGCTGAACATGACGCAAGTCGGTCAGCAAAAACAATTTGTCATATTCTACAAAATTGGTTCGGTAAATGCCAACAATTTCGAACTTTCGAGCCCGAATCTGATGACTTATAAAGTATGTGAAAAACGTATCGCCCAGTTTCAGTTGAAGCAAATTAGCTAAGTAGCTCGAAATTAGTATTTCGTTGCGCAAGCTGTCCGTGTTGTTCAAAATAGAGCCGGCAATCAAATTTGATTGAAAAAAACTCCAATCAAAATTAGCATCAATACCTTTAAGCACAATGCCTTGAAATTCAGTTTCCGTTTTTATAATGCCTGGCTTGGTGGCATAAGGCTCTACGTGTTTCACGTTGGGCAATACGATGATTTTTTGCTCCAAAGCGCTGTCGGCAACTATTGGATTGGTTTCGTAGCTGTTGTTGCTATCGTAATTACTAATGCGCACATGCCCTCCAAAACCAATCACCTTGTTGCGAACTTCGTATTTGAAGCCCAGCACCACGGCAACAGCAATAATCATGACCGCCATGCCGAGCGCAATGGCAAGCATAGCAATACGAACAGCAGGTCGCGAAACGTGCTTTTTGTTTTGCTGAAAATGAATACGCTGGGCAATAAAATAGGATAAATTCATGTGCGTTTCCTCCTCATTTCTCGCAAACCTTTTAAAACTGAGAAGTATCGGTAGGGATAATACAACCAGTAGAAGTTGGCATGTTTGATGGCATATTTTTCGAGCATAAATTTTCGGGGTGGAAAAAACAAGTCTTTGCAATACAACAGCTTGTCCATGGGGCTATTCATTAGTTTCAGATTGCTCAGGTGTGCCGGAATGGCTGTATTTACTTTGGTAATGTGCTTGTAACCGTGTAAATAATGAATAAACTTTTGCTCGATGTCAGCTGTTAAAGTAAATTGATATTTTTGCTCGATGTGGGAAGGTAATACTATGCCATAAAATTTTTGGACCAAAAGCAAGTAGCCAAATATGATTTTTTCGACCTTGTATTTTTTACAAATATTTTCGAATGTGAGCCAATCAAAATCGGCAGGCAATGTCAAAATAAGGTTTACCAAATCGGCAAAAGAATTGAACTGAACGTTGCCCTCCACAAAATGTTTGTGAGCATGTAGCGCCACATGAATTAAATTGTGCGATATATCCATTGAAAATACTTCGACACCGTGCAACCTTACAGCTTGTTGCTGACTAAAGACATCGGATAAATTAAGCTGAAACTTTTCGCTGCTCTTGTGTAATTTTACGTGTAGCTCAATGGAAACTCCCTGCTTAAACATAGGAGCACGATGAACAAAATCGGATTTTCGGCTTACAAAATCACTGATGGCATTTTTAGTTTCATAGTCATAGCCCATATTGCTAAGTATTTCTACCGCTTGGTCAGCTTGCTCTGCACGAATAAGCAAATCAATGTCGCTCATCTGACGTAGTCCAAGATCATGATAGAGTGTTTCGCAAAAAAGAATTCCTTTTAGCGCCGTAACTTCAATACCAGCCAATTGAAGTGCTTGAGCCACCTGCTGAAAATGACTCTGAAAAATAATATTGCGATTTAATATAAAAAAATAGGTTTGCTCTAAAAGCTCTTTGGCACTCGCTGGAATAATATTAGCATGATTTAATAAAGGTATTTTGACATAAAAAAGTCCTGCTAATCCTCTTCTGATGGCTTGATGCGCAAATTGATTCCAATCCGTGAGCAGTGGCAGCAACTTGTTCAGATCCTTTACTTCATTGGGTTGAAGTGTAAGTTTGGAAGCTATTAGCAGTATTTGGTCTGAAATGCTTAGCATAGGGGTATTCGTGTGTTTAATTTCTTTTGTCTAATCCCCACATCAATTTGTTTTTTAAATTATCAAAAAAACTATGATGCATTTGCTTGACAACTTTTATGGTAAAATTAGCTTTCTGAATGTGCAATTTGGTGCTTTCAGGAAGTATAGTCGTTCGGCCATCCAGGGATATTTGATAGCATCCGCTGCGACTTTTTACTTCCAAATCAACCACCCACGTATCGGGGATAACTAACGGGCGAACGTTTAAACTGTGCGAAGCTACCGGAGAAAGCAAAAAGTTGGCTGCTTGCGGTACGAGTAGTGGACCACCTACACTCATGCTGTAAGCTGTCGAACCGGTTGGTGTTGCCACTAATAAACCATCTGCTTGATAGGTGTGCATAGGTTCGCCATTCAGCGTTGTATGGATGCTAATCATCGATGAGCTGTCCTGCTTTAGAATAGAAATTTCGTTCAGAGCATAAGGCATTTCAAGCGGAGTGCCATCGTTGGCAATAACGGTGAGCAAAGTGCGCTCCTCTAAAATGTAATCTTTTTTTAATATACCCTCCACAGCCATAAGCATGTTTTCGCCCGAAATGTCTGCCAAAAAACCTAAACGCCCAATGTTGATACCTAAAATGGGTATATCTCTATTCCCCACACTCGCAGCTGTTTTCAGAAAAGTGCCGTCGCCACCAACGCTCATAGCAAAATCACATTGAAAATTCTCAGTATCAATTATTTGGTCGTTGTTGATTGCGTAGAGCTTATTTGCTATCAAAAAATCGAATAAATCGCGTTCAAAAAGAACATCAACGACTTTCGTACTCAAAAAATCCAGTAGCTCTATCAGCCGTGGTATAAGTGCTTCCCTATAAGTATTTCCAAAAATAGCGATTTTCATGCCGTGTTTTCTTTATGTTAATTTGATATTGCAAAGGAACAAAATGTAAACGAACTGAACAAATGTACGAAAATAATTGTACTTTTACAGCCCAATTTTTATAAAAAACAAAAAAAATGTTTCTACATATTTCATGGCTCGAATGGATAGGCTACGCGAGCTCCGTTATTGTTGCTATATCACTCACAATGAGCTCGATAATAAAACTAAGATGGTATAATTTAGTTGGGGGTATTATTTTTACTTTTTATGGTTTTGCCATACATTCGCTGCCCGTTGGATTTCTAAATTTATTTATTGTTTGCACCAACATTTATTATTTAAACAAAATTTACAGACGGAAAGAGGCTTTTCAGTTGGTTGAAGTAACTCCAACGGACGCTTATTTCAACTATTTTTTACAGTTTAATATGCCCGAAATTGCTACTTATTTTCCCTCATTTAAACTAAATGACATTAGTGACGTTCATTCAGAGCATATCGTAAGTTTTTTGCTCCTTCGCGATGCGATGCCTGCGGGTGTGTTTTTGGGAACAAAAGAAAATGAAACACTTCAGGTTTTGATCGATTTTGTAACTGCACCTTATCGCGACTTAAAACCGGGGGATTTTATTTATAAAAAAAATACGACATTTTTTATCGAAAAATCTATCAGTAAAATACAAATACAAACCAATAATAAACTGCATATTGGTTATTTACAAAAAATGGGATTTAAGAAAAACAATACCCTCAACGCTTATTTTTTGGAACTAATTTAAAATGGTCTTAAAATTACACACGATGACTAAACTAAGTGTCAATATAAACAAAATAGCAACTTTGCGAAATGCTCGCGGTGGCGATGTACCCAATGTTTGTCAGGTGGCTTTGGACTGCGAACGATTTGGTGCCGATGGCATTACCGTTCACCCACGCCCCGACGAAAGGCACATTCGCTATGCCGATGTGTATGAGATAAAAAACAAAATTACAACCGAATTCAACATTGAAGGGAATCCAAATCAGCGCTTTATCGACTTGGTTACAAAAGTTAAACCACAGCAAGTTACATTAGTGCCCGATGCACCAAATGCCATTACCTCTAATGCCGGTTGGGATACGCTAAAAAATCAAGCTTTCCTTGCAGAGATTTGTACTGAATTGAAGCAGGCTGGCATTCGTGTTTCCATTTTTGTAAATGCCGATGTACATTTGGTAGCGTATGCTGCCAAAGCCGGAGCTAATAGAGTTGAGCTTTATACAGAACCTTATGCCACCAATTACCCCACAAACAGAGAGGCTGCCATTGCTGCTTTTGTTGAAGCTGCTGCGGAGGCAAATCGTTGCGGGTTAGGGCTTAATGCGGGACACGATTTGAGCTTACAAAATTTGAATTACTTGCTGAAACGTATTCCTTTTATCGACGAGGTTTCCATCGGACATGCGCTTATTGCCGATGCATTATACTTAGGTTTGGAAAAAACAATTCGTTCTTATAAAAAACAAATTGAGTAGCTTTTTGTTAATAACTGTAATCCTAATTTAGTAATTTGATGATTTGATGATTTGATTAAAAAATAAAAAAATACAACATTTTAAATACATATTATTAGGTGAATATCAAAATAACTTTTAATAAATCTCTGTTATTTTGCATAAATGCGTTCAAAAAAAATTATTCATGTAAATTTCATATGGCATAATTAAAAAAAAATGTATTTTTGCAAACTCTTATTTTTAATTAACTTTTTATTTTAATGTGGCATAATTTCAGATTCTAAATGTACTAATTTCAACAAACAATTAACTATTTTTTATGAATTCATTTACTAATTTTTTAAAAACATTTTTTATGAAAACAACAAAATTTATCGCTATTGCATTAGCTGCTACGTTTATCATGACAGGTTGCAGCACCATGAGTAAATCACTAAAAGGTGGCTTAATTGGCGGTGGTGCCGGAGCTTTGGTTGGCGCTGGTGTTGGCGCTTTAATTGGCAAAAGTGCCACAAGTGCAGCTATCGGAGCTGGTATCGGAACTGCGGTGGGCGCCACAACCGGTGCTATTATTGGTAAAAAAATGGACAAAGCTGCTGCTGCCGCTGCTGCCATCGAAGGTGCAAAAGTCGATAGCATACGCGATGCTAACAACCTCAAAGCATTAAAAGTAACTTTCGATTCGGGTATTTTATTCCAAACTGGAAAAAGTACACTGAACGTGGCATCCAAAGATGCGTTAAATAAGTTTTCTAAAATTTTAAAAGAAAATCCTACTATGGATATTGCTATTATGGGACACACCGACAGCACTGGTAAGTTGGAAACCAACCAACGTTTATCCAAAGAACGTGCACTGTCGGTAGCTGATTATTTGGCTTCGCAAAGTGTCGCCCAAACTCAATTTAAAAAAGTGGAAGGCAAAGATTTTTCAGAACCTGTCGGCGATAATGCAACTGCTGCTGGTCGCGCTGCTAACCGTCGCGTGGAAGTATATATGTATGCAAGCGAAAAAATGATTACAGATGCCGAAGCTGCTGCTAAATAAATATTGAATGTGAAACACATTTTCATGAAACCGCAAAACAATTGCTAATCACAATTTTTTGCGGTTTTTTTGTTGCTTATTTTTTTATTCTGTATTTTTGCCTTACTTTTACGGTACAAAAATTGTTATACAATTTTTCTAACATTCAAATTTATAATAAGCGTATGAACTTCATGCTAATTCTTCAAGCTCCAGTAGCAAATCTGACAACAAACACCCCGGCAGTAGCCAAAGAAATGAATTTATGGGAAATGTTTCAGTTCGGTGGTCCTATCATGTATGTATTGGTGCTGATGTTTGCTCTGGCAATGTATATTTTTATCGAACGTGCTGTCACTATCAAACAGGCTTCCAAAGAAGATAAATCCTTTATGAACCGCATCAAAGACTACATTTACGCTGGTAAAATCGACGCTGCCAAAAGCCTTTGCCACGTAACCAACACACCAACATCGCGCATGGTCGAAAAAGGTATCAGCCGTTTGGGGCGTCCTATGGGCGATGTACTTGTTGCTATCGAAAACGTTGGAAATCTTGAAATTGCAAAGCTCGAAAAAGGCTTGGTGCTCTTAGCCTCTGTATCGGGAGGAGCTCCCATGTTAGGTTTTTTAGGAACAGTTACTGGTATGGTTATGGTTTTTTTTAATATGGCTCAAAGTGCTGGAGGCGCTATCAAGTTAGGCGATTTGTCGGTAGGCATGTATCAGGCAATGGTAACTACCGTGGGTGGATTGATTGTGGGAATTTTGGCTTATTTTGCCTACAATTATTTGGTGTCGCGTATCGATTCGGTAGTGCGCATTCTCGAAGCTCGCACCATGGAGTTTCTTGATTTGCTCAACGAGCCTGCCTAATAAAACTCAAATAAACTGATTGCAATCGAACCTATGTTCTGCTCATTCGTTTGTAGCACATTGAATTAATAAGCCATTTTTGATTCATTGTTTTTTTAAATTTTCAAATCAGCCCATTTTCAAATTAACACAACAGAAACATGTCGTTAAAAAAAAGAATTAAAGCCGAAGCCGGATTTTCGATGTCGTCCATGACTGATATTGTGTTTCTGCTCTTGATATTTTTTGTAATTTCGTCCACCATGTCATCGCCAAACGACATTAAAATAAATTTGCCTCAAAGCAAAGCAACTTCTTCTACCAAAACAGTAGTAGCTAAAATATCTATCGATGCTCAAGGCAAATACTTTGTTGCCACGGGATCAAACGAACCTGTGGCGGTAGCCTCCGAAATGCTCGAAGCTTATGTTTTAAACTTAGTGGCTCAGGATACGAGCACCTATATTGCCTTGCATGCCGATGAGCAAATTGCTTACAAAGAAGTAGTTAAAGTACTCGACATAGCCAATCAGCACAAACTAAAATTGGTTATTGCCACAAAAATGGTCGAAAAGTGAAAAAATCGGAAATATATGGTTTAGTTGGGTCAATATTAATGACAGGATTGCTTATCTTGTTGTTATTCTTCATATTTTTACCCAGCAACATACAACCCGAAGAGGAAGGCATTATGGTCAGCTTTGGAAACGCAGCAATGGGAAATGGCTCTACCCCAAAACCCGCCATGGAACAAACCAAAGTCGTAAAAACATCTACACCTCCACCTGCTCCTGCCGCCAAACCTATTAAAGAAAAACTAATGACGCAGGATGATAATTCATTAGCTATTGCCGAACAGAAGAAAAAAGATAGAAAAGAAAAAGAAGCGAAACAAGCACTCGAAAAACAACGCTTAGAATCCATCAGAATAGCAAACGAGAAAAAACAAAAAGAACAAGAAGCCATAGAAAAAGCCAGCGCTATGAATGGCTTATTTGGAAATAATGGAGATAAGGGCAGCGGAACTAGCAGCGGGAGTGGACGCGAAGGAAATCCTGCAGGCTCGGGAAATTCTGGAGGTAATTCATGGTCTCTCAACGGACGATCGCTCTTGGGAAGTTTAGCATCGCCAAGTTACGTCAATGATGTAGAGGGAAAAATTACAGTTACTATTCGTGTGAACGAAAACGGCTTGGTATTGAGCGCCTCTATTGGTTCGCCAACCAACATATCGGACGCCACTACGCGCAATGCAGCTATCAATGCTGCACGCAGAACACGCTTCACAGCTGGCAATGGCGTAGCATCAGGTTCAATTACGTATAATTTCAAATTACGATAAAATCATGTATATATACCTTTTTTTAGCTCCAGGTTTTGAGGAAATTGAAGCCATTACGCCTATCGATGTTTTTCGCCGTGCAGGGATTGAAGTTACAACCGTATCTATCACAGGCGATAAGCTTGTGTGTGGGGCTCATGGTATTTGTATCCAGGCTGATGCACTTTTTGAAGCGGTTACATTTTCCCCTGATAGCTTGCTTTTTCTGCCTGGTGGAATGCCCGGCACCACGCATTTAGAAAACCATGTAGGGCTGAAAGCCTTAATAAAAACTCATGCAGCGCAAGCAGGTAAGTTAGCTGCAATTTGTGCAGCACCATCTATACTGGGCAATATGGGCTTACTCGATGGCAAAAAAGCAACCTGCTACCCAGGCTTTGAGCAAGCCTTGCAACATGCCGTTCTGGGCAATGCTGAAATTACCAAAGACAACAGCATTTACTGCGCTAAAGCTGCTGGCTTAGCCATGGAATTTACATTGCTATTAGTGAGCGACATCAATGGAAAAGCAATTTCCGAACAAATACGTAAAGCTATGTTTGTGAAATAAAACTTGCAACTGAAAATTTTGCAATAAATACATGATGCGATCGGAAGTTTGTACAATAGACCAATTTTGATTTGTAGCTTGATAATCATTTTTACTATAATTCGTCAAAATAGGTGTAAACAACTGAGCAGTAAGGTTAAAAAAAGTTGATAGTCATATAATCAACGAACGCGACACATTTTTCACTCCTTTAATTAGTTTAATTTTTTTGATAATTAACTCTAAATCTTTATTTTCGCTAACCATTAAAGTTAGGTTGCCCTGAAAAAGCCCCGCGTTAGTGTCGATGGAAATGGAGCGAAGTGTTATATTTTTTTCTTTAGAAATGAGCGAAGTGATATTGGTAACGATACCAATATCGTCGTTACCAACGATGCGTAAGGTGATGGGATATTGCGAACCAATGGCTTTGCCCGACCACACTGCCTTGACAATGCGATAATTGAAACGCTCAATAAGTTGAGGTGCATTGGGGCAGTCAGCTCGATGAATTTTTATACCCCCGTTGACAGCAACAAAACCAAAAACATCATCGCCAAAAATTGGATTACAGCATTTAGAGAGTTTAAAATCAACATGTTTTAAGTCCTCACCAATTATGAGCACATCTTCTTTGGTGTTTTCAAATTTAGGCTGCTTATCAGCCGAAAAGCTTTCAGCACTGCGCAACTCAACATTATCCGAATTAAGCTCTTTCTTATCCAAATCCACATAGGCATCGCGCACAGCCAATGCGTCCAACTTTTCGCGTGCAATTTCCTGGTAAAAATCACTTACAGTTTTATAGCCTTTTTTCTTTGCTAAACGCGAAATTTTGCCATCATCAAAGTCAATTTTCCAATTCTTAAAACGCCTTAAAAGCGTTTCTCGCCCCATTTCAGCATCTTTATATTCAATTTCTTTGAGTGCTTGCCTAATTTTGTTTTTTGCACGCGATGTTGTTACCAATTGCAACCACGATGCGTTAGGTTTTTGAATCGGTGAGGTAAGAACCTCGATTTGATCGCCGTTAGCGAGCTCATATTTTATGGGCATATTCTTGCCATTCACTTTGGCTCCTACACATTTGCTGCCAAGAGCCGAATGTATGGAAAAAGCAAAATCTAATGCCGTAGCACCTTTGGGTAATTTATGTAAATCTCCGTTGGGTGTAAACACAAAAACTTCTTTGTCGTACAAATTGAGCTTAAACTCATCCATAAAATCTACGGCATTGAGTTCTGGGTTTTCAAGTATTTCACGAATATTTTTGAGCCATTCGTCCATGCCATTTTCACTTTTTATGCCCTTGTATTTCCAGTGTGCAGCAAGCCCCTTTTCAGCTACTTCGTCCATGCGTACGGTGCGGATTTGAACTTCTACCCACTTGTTTTGAGGTCCAAGCACAGTGGTATGTAAGCTTTCATAGCCGTTGGATTTTGGTATAGAAAGCCAATCGCGAAGTCGCTTAGGGTTAGGCTGATACATATCGGCAACGATAGAATATGCTTGCCAACAAAGTGCTTTTTCTTTTTCCAAAGGCACATCAAAAATTATACGTATGGCAAACAAATCGTAGATATTCTCAAACGTTGTGTTTTGTTTTTTTATTTTGTTATAAATAGAATGAATGGATTTTGTGCGCCCTTTTATTGAAAATTCGACTCCCAATTCGGCTAATTTCTCCTTAAGAGGTGAGATAAACTCAAAAATGTAAGCATCGCGCGAACGCTTAGTTTCATTAATTTTCTCAGCAATTCCCTTATAAATATCTCTATTTGTGTGCTTTAAAGATAAATCTTCCAGTTCCGTTTTGATTTTATACAATCCCATTCGGTGCGCTAAAGGCGCATACAAAAATGTACTTTCGCGCGCCACTTGCAACCGTTGTGCTTCAGGTTCACTGTCGAGCATGCGCATGCGCTGCAACTGTGTGGCAATGATAATAAGTATCACGCGAATGTCCTGAGCAAAAGTAAGCAGTAATTTTCTAAAATTTTCCGTTTCGAGCGATGTATTACGTTCGTAGAGTTCACGAACACGCATAAGTCCGTGGGTAATACTTGAAATATTACTCGAAAAAGTTTTTTCAACCCGATCAATAGATAGCAAATTGGCTGTGATAAAATCTTGAAATAATACGCTTAAAACGGCAGCTTTACCAAGTCCAACTTCGTGAAGCAAAGCATTAACAATAGCAATTTTTTTATGTATATCAGCTTCAATAGCTTCCGGCGAAAGTGCCGAACTAGCATAGCATGTACGGAGCAATCTCCGAAGCTCTTTGCGCTCTAAAGACGAAAAAAGCATCTCGTTACCCTTGACAAGAAGTTTGTAGTGCGCTGGTAGTGTTATAAAAGTTTTGGACATAGGCGGTTGCTAAAATTAATGCAAAGATACAATTGTTTTATGTAACAATTCAAGCAAAACAAACCTTCCAAATCATTTTCTACCAAAATTCCGTTTTGGTTTGTGCTCTTGTTTATAGGAACCCATTTTTTTGCCATTACCAGAGGCTTGTTTAGTACGTAGCTCCCGCGACTTTGGGTTTTCGATACTTCCACGGTCTGACTTTTGTGGAGCTGGTGAATTTGACTGTCTACTGCTTCCCGAAATTTTTTTATTGCTGGGCGGATGCGTCTTCGAAATACTTTTGCCAGATTTTTGTGAACTTATAGAATCCGATTTGGAATGTGCCAATAAAGCAGTAATTTCATTCATTTCATGCTCGGTAAGTTGTCGCCATTCTCCCAAAGGAATTCCTTTCAGGTTTATGTTCATAATACGTATGCGTTCTAATTTCTGCACACCATAGTTAAAATATTCACACATACGGCGAATCTGGCGGTTCAATCCTTGTAGGAGGGTAATCCGAAATACGTAAACAGAAACTTTTGCAACATCACATTTTTTTGTCATTTCGCCCAAAATAGGCACTCCATTCCCCATTTTCAGGATAAAATCATCGGTCATAGGCTTATCAACAGTTACTAAATACTCTTTCTCGTGCTTATTACCAGCACGTAAAATCTTATTCACCATGTCGCCATTATTAGTCAGAAAAATTAATCCCTGCGAGTCTTTATCCAATCGCCCCACTGGAAAAATACGCTCATGATAACCAATATAATCAATAATAGAATCTTTTACCCCAATTTCGGTAGTGCTCACTACGCCCACTGGCTTATTAAAAGCTATAAAAACAAAGTCATTGCCACGTTTGGCTTCAACTAAATTGCCATTGAGCAGAACCTTATCATGCACGGAAACCATTTCGCCCACAGTGGCGCGATGTCCGTTTACCACCACATGACCCGTTTCGATATATTTATCGGCTTCACGACGCGAGCACACACCGCTGTCGCTTATGTATTTATTAAGACGCAATTTTTCATTCATAACAAAATTGGATAAGAATAATGAATAAAAATCCTCTGATTTCTAAGCGAAATCAGAGGATTTTCTGGTGATTTTGATTACTGAAATTTAAAGTTATAAAATTAAAAGCTTAGCTATTGATGATATACTTAATTAGCATTGAAAATAAATCAAATACCAATTTTGCGTTTTAATTCATTAATTTGCTTATCCCACAAGAGTTTGAGGTCATCCATTTCATCGGGATTGGCAAAGTCCGTAACAACTAATGTTATGCCCCTCGTAATAGCCTCTTTGGATATTTTTATTTCAAAAAAAGCTGTTGCATTCATATCTTCTGCCCACTGAAATCGAATAAAACTGTTTGGCTTTTTGTCAATCAAAATAGCTGTTTGTTCGTTGTCGTCCCAAGCAAAAGTATATTCATTGCCGGCTACGGTAACAACGTCTGCAAACCACTCCGAAAGACCCAAAGCAGTACCAACGCTATTCCAAAGCACCGAAATAGAAGCATTTCGTATGGGATATTCGATAGTAAGCATCTTTTTATTCATACCAAGCAATTTGAAGATAAAAGTTTAGCGCTTAAACTTATGATTTCTTAATTGGACGGCAATATAGACATAAATAACGATGTTAGCAACTATTTTTCAAACTCTTAACTTAAATAGAGAGACTTTGTTGTTCAAAACACAAAGGTAAAAGTTGTTTCACATTTTTTATTAAATATAGAGCTTCTGAACCGTACAAAATAATTTCTATTTCCTGCTTAAAACGTGTTTCACTTTCGAGAATAACTTGCCTACACGAGCCGCAAGGAGTTACAGGGCTTTTTACAAATTCGCCTTGGTAGAATGCGGCAATTGCTATGGATTTTACAGCAACGGAGGGGTGTTGAGCGTTTGCAAAAAACAAAGCAACACGCTCAGCACACAAGCCTGACGGGTAAGCAGCATTTTCTTGATTGCTGCCCGCAAAAATTTCACCATTTGCTAAAAGTACTGCTGCACCAACATGAAATTCAGAATATGGAGCATACGCTTTAAAAACTTGCTCTTTGGCGCACTGAACTAATAGTTGTTGTTGTGATGATAATTCGTCGAACGTTGCAACCAAAATTTTCGTTTCTAAAACTTGCTCTTTCATAGCTTTCTCAAATTATTAATTGAAAAAAATCGTATCAATCATGCCAATCGCCATGTACTTTTATTAAATCAATGAGCTTATCCACGGCATTTTCTTCGGGAATATTACGCTCCACACATTCTTTTTTCTTGTAGAGGCTAATCTTACCGCGTCCGGCTCCTACATAGCCATAATCAGCATCTGCCATTTCGCCAGGACCATTTACAATACAGCCCATGATTCCGATTTTCAACCCTTTGAGGTGTGATGTGCGGGCTTTGATGCGAGCAATCACAGTTTGCAAGTTAAACATGGTGCGTCCGCAACTGGGGCAGGAAATATATTCTGTTTTGGTAGTTCGTACGCGGGATGCTTGTAAAATTCCAAATGCCACAGATGTAATTTGCTCTACGGTAATATCGCCTGTATTTTGCAAAAAAATACCATCACCAAAGCCATCAACAAACAAAGCTCCCAAATCGGCAGCAGCTTTAATTTGCAAATCCTGCAGATTCTTTTCTCTATATGTTTTACTTAAAATTACTGGTGTGTGGCAATCAGCATCCAACAAAGTATGGAAAAATGCGCGCATTTCCGACACGCTGTTTACATAACAAGCATCTAATAAAACAACTAAGTTGGGCTGCGATTTCATCAGTTGAATAAAATCTGAATTCAATTCGCTGTAACACATTCTTAAAAAATTCACAGGAGCTGAAGAATCAATAATGTCGTTAACCTGAGCAGTGTTGAAAATTGGATAAACATCACCATTCGTATTTTTTACAGCATTATCTACCAGCAAAAAATCGGGTAATGTAGCAAACCCACCATCTTTGTGAGCAATAACAACCGGAACGTTATCGCCACCAATCAAACCAACGGTATTCGTTTCACGCTTTTGATATTCGAATTGAGAAAATTTCTGACTTGGTACAATATTAATTTCCGTGCCATTTTTGCGTAATTCGGTATATTCCACCAACATGCGAGCAACAGGAACTTCGGCTTCGGGCTCTTCGCTAAGCGAAACACGAATCGTGTCGCCAATGCCATCCAACAAAAGCGTACCAATACCAACGGACGATTTTATTCTACCATCCTCACCATCACCCGCTTCGGTAACTCCCAAGTGTAGAGGATAATGCATGTCTTTCTTTTCCATTTCATCTACTAACAAGCGCACCACGTGAACCATCATTACCGTGTTGGAAGTTTTCATCGAAATAACTATGTTGTGAAAGTTTTGCTCGCGACAAATCTCTAAAAATTCCATGCACGAGGCAACCATTCCTTGGGGAGTGTCACCAAAGCGATTCATCATTCGCTCACTCAACGAACCGTGATTCACGCCAATTCGGATTGCCGTATTATTGGCTTTGCAAATATCTAAAAATGGTATAAAGCGGGCACGTATTTTTTGGTATTCTTTTTCAAATTCTTCGTCGGTGTAATCGGAGCTATCGCCAATTTTTACACTTCCCACATAATTTCCAGGATTAATACGCACTTTTTCCACATGACGCGCTGCAACATCAGCTGCATTCGCATTGAAATGAATATCAGCAACTAATGGCGTTGTAAGTCCTATCTCGCGAATGGTATTGTGAATTAGTTTTGCACTTTCAGCCTCCCGTACGCCCTGCGTTGTAAAGCGAACCAAATCGGCTCCCGCAGCAACGATACGCTCACATTGAGCCACTGAATTTTCGATGTCGTTGGTATCTGTATTTGCCATCGACTGAACCCGTACGGGATGGGTTCCTCCTAATAATAAATTGCCAATTTCAACCTCCTGCGATGGACGGCGATTGTATTTGAAAGGGTTAATACGCCACATAAGATAATTTGATAATTTGAAGATTTAAAAAATTGAAAATATTTTGATTCTTTTGTTATGAAAAAAGTTTTCCTATGCACAAACAACAAAGCATATCATTGAGTTCATTTTTGCAATGCAAAAGCTATGTTTTGTTTTAATTTAGAAAAGCCAGCACGCTTTACGGCTGATTTTTGAAACATGGCTTTGTATTTTTCAGCACTTAGCTCTTGCCAATCGCGCTTTTGTAGTTCATAGAGATTTAGCGCTGGTCGTAAAGCTTCGGTTCGATGCGGAATAGCCCATTTTTTATTCCAAGGACACACATCGGCGCAAATATCGCAACCCAACACAAACCCTAATAAATTGGGTTGAATCGAAGCATCGACTGAACCTTTCTTTTCGATGGTTTGATAGGAAATACACAGGCGTGCATCGATACTTGTTCCATCCAAAGCATTCGTTGGGCAAGCTTGTAAGCATCGACTGCACGTTCCACATCGGTCGGCTATAGGCTCATCATAATCTAATTCAACCCCAAGCATTAAAGAACCAATAAAACAATAGGAGCCTATACCTGGAGCAATAAGCTGAGTATGTTTTCCTATCCAACCTAAACCGGCACGCTGTGCCCAACGCCTTTCCAACACGGGCGCCGAATCAACAAAAGTATGCTGAAATTGTGAATTGACAACATCAGTTCCATAAGCCCTTATCAAAGCATTCTCAAGTTCCGAAAGCATCGTTTTAAGTACGGTGTGGTAGTCAATCTCTGCATGTGCATATCGAGCAATGTGCAAACTGTCGGAAGGCTGCTTCTCGCTGGGAAAATAATTAAGTAAGACAACTAATACGGACTTTGTGCCTGGCACAAGGGCTGACGGATTGGTGCGTTTTTCAAAGTTTCGCTCCAAATAAGCCATTTCACCATGCTTTCCTGCCGCCAACCACGACTTCATAAAATCGGCATCCTGTTCGAGGTAAGAAGCTTTGGCTATGCCGCAAGCATCAAATCCAATTTCCTTTGCTTTCTGTTTAATAAAATTTGTCATTGATTACGAAAACGTGGCAGGTAGATTTCACATCCCCCCACACAGATTACATTCAAGCTATTTAAGTAATTTGGCAATTTCAGCATCCACTGTTTTAAAATCGGTTGCACGACTAACAATAACTCCTCTTTTATTCATAATAAACAAAGTTGGAATAGATTGAACATTGTAGGAAGCAATGTAGGTTGTATTTGGACCATTTTCGTCGCGTACTGAAACCCAAGGGACATTGGCGGCTTTTTCTTCCCACACGAGCTTACTGTCATCCAACGATACTTGGTATATTGCCAAGCCACGTTTGCCATATTTAGTGATTAAATCGCGTAATTCAAAGGTTTATGCCACACTGCTTTCCATGCCAAAGGATGAAAAATCAATAAGAACAACCTTACCCTCGAGCGAGGATAGTTTCTGAGTTGTCCCATGAATATCTTTCAACGAAATATCAATGTAACCAGTTGAAGAATTATTAATTATCTCTTTCCATGTCGCATCATTTTTTTGTTGGCGGTCTGTTTTAATAGCATCTAAAACTAAATTATACAAATTTTTTGAGCGCACATATTCAGGCATAAAAGTATTGTAGGCAGTAGCAACAGCTCCACAATATGGCTTGTCAGATTTGACGTAAGGAGAAAAAATATAATTAGAACTAAGTTTCTGATATATAGCATAATAAGCTGCCGATGAACGTGGATTTTTTAAAATCAACGCTCGCGATTTGGCTTTATGAACTTCTAATGCCTGCTCGATTAGTTGAATACGCTTTTCGCGTTGATATGTAGGCATTTCAGGATTTAGAGCATCTACTTGCTCCTGAACTTGCGATAAGGACTGCTTTAAAGCAAAAATATCTTTATTAGTTTGTGAACCCTCAACTGTGTAGAATCGAGAGAAGTTTTTTAAATTAGCAGTGATGGTTATTTTCTCACATGAATCTATGGCAAAATCAATACGCTGCGAACCAATACGAAGGCGATAAAAATCGGGATAGGCTGGTTGAGGCGCAGAGAAGGAAAATGAACCATCGGAGTCTAATGTAACCGAATCCATAACAACCGTTGAAAGCAGTCCATTATGTTCCATGTAAAGCGTTTCATTTGTAGCATTTGCCACCTGACCCGTTACCCGAAATTTATTGTGGGAATTGCAGCTAATTAAAATAAGAGCAAAAAACAAGAAAAACCAATTTTTAATCATACAAATATTTTTTTAATTCTTTTCTGGGATGGCAAAAATACTTTTAAATAGCGAAAAAAACAAAAACAACTCCACAAAACTTTCGTAAGAAAGTTTTGTGGAGTTGTTTTTATGATAATGGTACTTTAAAAAATCTCTTTAATCACAATGCAATATCATTCTTAATATTGCTGTTGTAGATTAATTTGTAGGTTTGAAGCAGTATTTGTATCTACCTCTACGCTTTGCGTTTTGTAAGAAATAAAACTAACTTCTATTTTACATTTTCCATCTGCATCAGTTGATAAAGCAAAATTTCCATCCAAATCGCTATATACTTTTTGTCCATTTACAGTAATAATAGCGCCAGCTAATGTCTCTTGCGTAAGCTTGTCGCAAACAAAACCTTTCAATAACTTACTTGTAGTTACAACATCAGCTTTTGCATCGGTTTCAGCAGGCGTAGCAGCAACTAAAACAGGTATCGAAATTGCGAAAGCTAATAACATGCTGTAAAAAAATTTTTTCATAATTTTAAAATATAATTTTTGTTTAATATACGATGCAAAGTAAACACATATACATTACAATATTATTACAAAACTTATACAATCTTATGAAATTTATTTCGTGAGAACAGTTTCAAAAACTTAAATGACTTAATAGCTCTTCTCAGAAATAAGCTTTCCTTTCTCGTCCCACATATACCAAGTACCTGATTTCTTGCTGTTTGAATAATGCATTTCGTAACGCATAATGCCAGATTCGTCCCACACATGCCAATTTCCGTGCTTTTTATTATTTTTGTATTCGGCTTCAGAAATCAACATACCAGCTTCGTTGTAAGTGCGCCATAAACCATGAAACTCTCCATTGCGATATGCTCTTACCTCGTTGGGTTTTCCATTCGAGAAATAAACGATGTAGGCACCTTCTGGCTTACCATCTTTTATGTTCATCTCTAATTTTAGGGCTCCATTTTGGAAAAACTCTTTAAATTCACCCGAATAAAGCTTTGTTTGAGACGCATCGGTAAATAAAAGACCTTCACTTTGCACTATACTTGAAGATTGAGCTGCAATTAACACGCTAAAAAATAAAAAAATAAATGTAAAATAATTTGTCTTCATGACTGATAGTATTATAATGTAAGTAACCACTGCAAATATAACACAACAACATTATAAAATAACTATCAATAGCTAAAATTAATATCTATTACACAACAAAATGAATGTTCAGAGATAAAAGTTAAGCGATTTTATTTCATACGATAATAGAGATAAAGTACAATCAAAATGAGATATTTACATGTCAAGTAAAAAATTATTTCATAAAAAGAAAAAATAAAATAATTTTAAAAAATAAAGCAATAGGCAATTTTTTTTATTAGCTGCGAGACATGTAAAAAACTTAAAATAAGTACTAATATATAAAGTCATTCATCCAAAGTCATTATGTAAAGAATTGCTGTTTTTCCGGATTGAAAATCCAATGGTTGTAAACCCAGTAAATATAGACGTATAAAAGGATAAACTGAACATAACGTCATAGAAAGATATATAATAATCGAGTAGGTGGACTGATACCAAAACTTATCACCACAACTTGAAAGACTTCATACAATGCCTGATAAAAAAAATAAGCAGACTTACTCAAAAGAGTAAGTCTGCTTTTTTTTAAAATTAATATACTATATTTTCCCAAAAATATTAATAATTATCGGATTGAAAGTTTTTGGTTGTATGTAGTATTGCCCTGACGAGCTACCATAATATACATTCCTTTGCGCAATTCTGATACATTTACAACTTCTTTTTCCATCGAAATTGCATTTTTACTCATTAATAATTTACCCGTCAAATCTCTTACTTCAATCGAAGTAACACCATTAAATTCAGGTAATTCAACCATAACTTCTGTGCTTGCAGGGTTTGGATAAATTCTTAAGCTATTAACTGAAGTTGATTTTGGAGTAAAGATACCAGTAGGAGCACTCCAATACGAACCACCTAACAATTCAGAACCTGTAGCAGGTAAAAAGTTAGGAGCAGCAGTATTGAATGGAGCTACAAGAGTAAGACTTGCATTATCGGCAATAACTGCATTTTTATAAGCAACTGTATTAAACCAGTTTTGAACATCAGTAGCAGAAGTCCATACAGAAGTGGATTTTTGTGCAAAATTATTTGCCATTCCTGATATAACAGAATACTTAACTTTTAATGAGTCAGCATTAGCACCTTTATCCGAACCATTTTCAATTTTTACACCTGTAGGCCAACCTGCGGCAATGGTGTTGTAAATTTGTAAACGTGTATTTTTCTTTAAGTCCATTGCACTTCCAAAGTGACTATCAAAAGTAGAAGATGCTGTTACTCTCGGACCAAACGAGCTTACATTACTAAAAATAGCTGTAGTCATTGGCGAGTTGTAGCTTCCATTACCATCGTTGTCCGACTCGAAAGAATTAGATGCACCTGCTACATCAGCCATATCAGGGTCGCGAAGCGATACTGCGAACTGAACCATACCACGGTAACCAAAGTCGGTGTCGAAATCATCG
>MNZK01000031.1 GCA_001873635.1 Porphyromonadaceae bacterium CG2_30_38_12
TTATATATCATCGTCCTTGGGGAGCCAGATATGATAGTTTAGTTGGTTATTTCATTTTCACTAAATAATCCTATAATTTTATACAAATTCACATTTTCAAGTAGGGCCAAGAATACTTTTGAATAAAATTGATTACTTTTGTACACTGAATAGTTCTAAATAGCAATTTATAGTAGGCATGGAAAAAAAATATCAGATTATTTACATTTGGGCATTTATAATAGTATCTGGCATTGTGCTGCTACTACTCTACACCCCTCTTGGTGGAAATCTGCACTATGCAGCCTACAACGATCAGTATCGTTACATGGTGGCACCTGGGGTTGATGCCTCGCACCAAATTGGAGCGAGCTTTTCAGGTCCATCTGCTTCCAGATCTTACAACTATAGTATTCCTTCTATTGCCTATACATCTCCATCATTTAAGGCTGGTTCAGGATCTTTTACAACAAGATCTTCTCCATCTAATTTTAGCAGTGGTTATAGTGCAGGTGGAGGCTTTACTTTAAGTTCTAATCGCAGTTTTAGCGCTGGTGGATCAGGAGGTGGATCAGGTTTGGGCTTATTAGCAGTAGGTGGAGGCAACAGCTCAGATGGTGACAACAATGGTTCAGTGGGTGGTTTCGGTGGTGGCTTTAATCCTGGTAGCAGCAACACTACTGTCATGCAACGTGGCACATCAGGTATAGATGATGAACTAGATCCAGGTGGTGATCCTACCTCACCTCCCTTAGGCTTGCCTTTAGGGAATGAACTCTATGTATTGCTATTCTTTGCAGCTTCTTACATACTTTTTAAGCAAAAACTTTTTCGACATTAAAAAAGCAACATACAATCAATGATTGAAATCGCTTTTCTTTTTTTATTCTATTCTATTACTGCGTTCGTTGCGGTGGGGTTCAATTTTGAGTGGATTTGCTGCCAACAATTTGTTTGACTCACGATGTTGATATATGTCATACGCAGCAAACATGGCTTGTCGAAACGACTCTTCGGAGGCAATGTTTTTCCCAGCAATGTCGTATGCAGTACCATGGTCGGGCGAAGTACGAATAATGGATAAGCCAGCCGTAAAATTCACACCACTATTCATAGCAATTGTTTTGAAAGGTATCAGACCCTGATCGTGATACATAGCTAAAATGCCATCAAACTTGTTGAAATGTCCCGAGCCAAAAAAGCCATCGGCAGCATACGGTCCAAAACAGAGTACCCCATCTTTTTCAGCTTCTTTAAGTGCTGGCACTATAATCGTTTGTTCCTCCGTGCCAATCACACCATTGTCGCCGGCATGTGGGTTAAGCCCCAAAACGGCAATACGTGGACGAATAATGGTAAAATCTTTTTTTAGACTGTTGTTGAATACAAGCAGCTTTTCTTTTATAAGTTTAATGCTTATTGCTTTGGAAACTTCAGCTACCGGAATATGTCCCGTAACCACAGCAATACGCATCACATCGTTCATAAGCAACATGAGTGCCGGTGTGCCAGTACCAAAATTTTCTTCTAAATACTCGGTGTGTCCCGGAAAATGAAACTGATCCGACTGAATGTTATTTTTATTGATGGGCGCCGTAACTAATGCATCCAAAGCACCACGTTTTAAATCTTCGGTAGCTTTTTGAAGTGCTGCCAGCGAGGCTTTTCCGGCACCCACCGTGGAAATACCTACTTCAAGTTTCAATTCATCGTCCACACAATGTATAATATTCACTTTTTTAGGATTAAGTGCTTCTACATTTGGAATAATATTCAAATTCAAGCTTTGCAAATCTAATGCTTTGCGGTAGTGGGCTGCTATTTTGCTCGAACCATAAATTACAGGAATGAAAGTCTCAAGCATCAAAGGCTCTGCCAAAGTCTTTAATAGCACTTCGTAACCAATTCCGTTGATGTCTCCATGCGTAATACCTATTACTAACTTATCTTTTTCCATATCTCCGATTATGTTTCTGATTATGTTTCTGATTATTTCTTTTTTTTGGGTGCAACAACTGATACCTCCTTGATTGCATTTATTTCCTGAGGAAGTTTTGCCGTAAAAATAACAGCCTCTAATTGACGCATGGCATTGCGTTTATTTTTGCCAGGCGCAAAAACAAAAGCCTCCATGGTAATGACACGCTGATTTATTTCATCCAAACGAGAGTGGCTGTAAAAAGGACCACCCATAGCAGCTCCATGCATCATGCGCCACAAGCCACGTAACTCGGCACAATAATTTTTATTAACCCAAATTTCCTGAAATATAGGGTCAGCATATTTTAATTCGGTACCCATGTATGAATCTTTGAGCTCACCCGGTATATTTGCTTTCAGTATAGAATCGCGTTTAACAATGAGTGCAGCCTTTGTAAATTGACTTTTATTAGTATAAGGGTAAGCATAAATTAGAATATCTTGTCTTGTCCCGGCTTGGTCATTCGTTATCCAATAAAAATCTTTTTTTTGCGTTGCTTTGCTAATTCCCTGTGGGATATCTATTTGTATGCCAAATTGTTTTTCAATTTCTGTCTTGGCATTGTCGTTGATGTAGCTCTTGTTGAATGCTATCTGACGTTCGCGTTCCGATTTTACAAAATAAGCAACTATATAACTTCCATATTTCTTAATAGTTGTTTGAAGCGAGGTATCACTTGGTGCTGTAATTTTCACAAAAGCTTGTGGATAAGCATAATGGTCTTTGGAATATGTGATTTTGGGTGCCGAGTATTTAGCTGCAACATCAACCAAAAGGACGTTGCGTGATGGTTTCAGTACATCGGTAAACTCGGTTCGGCTACATTGATGAATAGCCAACACTGGTTCGTATTGGGGTAATCCGAGCATAGGCTGTGTAAGCAAGTCGTGCAACTCGCGTCCGGCACTATCTTTCCAGAGCGTATCATTCATAACAACTAATAATTCAAATTGAGTCCCCGAAACCGCAGGTAAGCTTGTTCCGCTTTGTGTGCACGAAGCTAATATGTAGGTAAATAGCGTTAAAATTAAAATTTTTGTTTTCATATAGATTTGTAATTTTGTTGATTGCTTATTTTGCTTCTAAAAAATGTAAAATAGAAATCATAAGTTTATTTCTTTCTTTTTCCGATTGGATTACTTCAAAAGGAAACCCAAGCGAACATGTTTTGTAATTGCCCTTAAAAATGACTCCCGCACTTAAATTTGTACCATTATATCGGCATAAAGTAAAAGCTCCTATCCCTGTCGGCTCAATGGCATCTACCGTTTCTACAAAAATACTCTTTTCGTTTGGTCGGTCGTAATAATTGAACATTCCGTGTAAAAATTGAGGATATGGCGTGCCTACCATACTCACTTTTGAACTGAAATTTGCATTTGCCATTTTAAACTTAAATTTCAGGGTGTTTTCCATGAAGAGTTTCTCCAAAGCTGGAATGTAATTATCTACATACATATCAGAACCTATGTAAGCGCCACTGACAAACAAATTGCCACCACCCTGACAGTATTGATGCAAAACGGACTGCAAAGCTAATGGAAAAGTTTTAAATTCGGGTGCCTTTTTAGCATTTCCTATCCAAGTTTTCTTTTGTTTTCCAAGAATTAAATCTACTATGCGATAATTTTTTAGATTCACAATGTTGTAAACAACTGATTTCAAGCTACATGATGTGAATGAATTGCCTGCCACTTTGATTGCTTTTCCATGAAGATAGGGGTAATCAAATGTGTTACCAACAATAACTTTGTCGGCATAATTGGAAAAACTGGCACCAAAGCCAACATCATCATCGTTTTTCCAGCCCTTGGAGCGGTCGTAGTCAAACTGTTTCCCAATAAAACCATAATCAATCAGATAGGGAACGCCAGCATCATCATCGTAAATAAAGCCACCCGAGCTGTGGTTTTTTGCAAAACTTGCTGTGGCTGCTACCCTGTCAAAACCATTGATAATAAGCACATCAGGTTGCTTGCTATGGGTGCGGCATGCAGCTAATATTTCGGATGGAAAACTTTCGCCACCACGATTCACAGCGCTAACTTTAAAACTGTAAATTTTACCTGTTTGTATTTCCACCGTTGTTTTGTTGTTTTCAATGAGTTTACCATTATCAAAATTACCGTTTTCAATACGGGTGTAAAGGATAAAGTTGTCAGCTTTGGCGGTAGGCTCTAAGCTATCCGAAACAGCTTCCCACCTCAATTGAATTTTATTTTTAGATACAAATTGTATGTTAAATTTTTCGACAGGCAGTGGTTGAACGATATAGTCTTTTGTGTCGGCATACAAATAGCGCAACATACCTTTGTAGATAGCTCTACTCACCGTGAACCGAAAACGAGGATCGAGACCATAACGCATATCAGCAAAATTTTGATGCGAGAGCATTTCGAGCAACATGGTAGGAACTTCGGGCACACGCGACTCGCTGTAACTTTTGTCCCACAAGCCACGTCGTGTCCATTCGGGGGCAAAAGTTTTCCGAATGTCTTGCGTAACTTGCGTTTGCACAATGTCCACCAAATCGCGCGATGCCAATCGAGAATTTCCATTTTCAAATACATATTTACCGCCATTATTGGGCAATGAGCAAATCCCCAAAGTACCTATAATGGAGTCGTTTAGGGTAGTACCAGCATCGGAGTGGAACGCAAAAGCCAAATCGATGGGTATGTTTAAGCCTACTCTGTAAGGTAAAATAGCAGAGCCAGCAGCCAAATAGTTTACCCAAAACCCGCGAGATTGAAAGTCGTCCGAATAATCATTTTTCCCCATCGTTCGGCTATAAACAGAATCGGGCATACCAGCCCATTGAAGCCAGTAGCGAGCAGCTTCGGTGTATCGTGGGCTATTACTTGTTGTGGCGGGAATTAAAATTTTGGAAGCAACCAGTGCTTGAGTTTGTATAGAATCAGCATTTGGGATAGTTGTTGCTGTGGCAGAAGCTGTAGGGTTACGCGCTATATTGCCCATGCCTCCACCAATTTTCACCGCATCGGCTGTAATTATTCTGTTTGTATATGAACTGTAATTTGATAAAACAATTTTGTTTTGAGCGTTGCGTCCTTTTTCAAAGCCAAAACTTCCCAGATAAACCCACGTGCCCCCAGCCATTGTTTGGTTTACTTTAAAATCTGTTTTCGTGCCTTTGTGAAAAACTGAATAACGGGCGTCCGGAGCACTTTTGCTCATGGTTTTAAACGATACATACACCGCGTAGGTTCCATCCTCAGGAATATCCGGCGTCCACTCGCAAGTACTCAATTCGTTACTATTTGCAATACTTTTAGCATATCGATACGTTCCCATATTAAAAGGGTTTTCGCCTTGCAAATAGCTTAGTTTAAGATTAGCGAAGCCATTCGAACCAAACTCCCATGGGTAAACATCAACTTGTTCGCGGTAGCGATGGTCGGACGATTTGTTATCATTATCCACAATTATTTCAGTGCGTTGCAGGTCGCGTTCGCGAGGCAAAAGCACATTGGCACCTGCATTTTCGAGCATGGGCACCAAAAATGGCAATACATAGGATTGAGTGTATAAATCTTCAACGGTTTGAAAAAGTTTTGCACGCTGCCAGAGCCATTTTTTTTGAGTTTGATTATAGTACAAGCCGTGACTTTGCCACACTGCCAAATGTTTATTTTTTAATCCTTTAGTTGGAATTATTGGTTTCGAGAGATTTACAACTAATGGACTGGTGGGAGATAGATTGGTACTAAACAAGCGTGTGGAATCAAGCTTATTTTGTCTGAAATAATTAGGAATTAAATCTTCAATCTTTTTTTTATCACTGATACATGCGATGGCATAATCGGGGTAAACTTTGGCACAAACATTGCCCAGCATGCTGTATATACGAGTAACATTTTCTGGTCGAAACGGTATGTAGCTGAGCGCATCGTTAGCAACAATAGTGAGTGTATTGGTTTTGTCATTTGCAAGTATTGAACTCACATTGACTTTGCCAACATTGGCATAGCGGGCAGCAATATATGTGAGGGAGTCACTAATTATTTTTTCTAAATTTCTTTGCGAATA
>MNZK01000082.1 GCA_001873635.1 Porphyromonadaceae bacterium CG2_30_38_12
TTTTTTTGATGCTAACTAAAAAAAGGTACTATATTTGTAAGCGCAGGGGGCTGCTAAGTATAAGAATTTCTTTTAAAAATATTTTTTTAAAAATTCACATTTTTAAATTCACATCCATGAAACGAATTGTATTTTTTGCTGCTATCCTTCTTCTTGTTTTGATTGTATATAGCACTGCCCAAAAATCACAAACCATATCTTTTTCAAAAAGATGGGAAAAAGTAGCGTTATTAGCTGATAAGCAGTTACCCGAATCGGCATTGAAAGAAGTTGATAGTATTTTGCAACAGGCGCAACATGAGGCTAATTCGCCCGAAATTATCAAAGCTATGGTTTATAAAATGCGCTTCATGATAGATAAAGACCCTGACGAAGTGCCCGAACTTATTCTCAATTTTGAAACCTTTACTGAGAATAGTAAAAACTTGATAGACAAAGCTTTGTTGAAATCAATGACTGCTGAGTTATATGTGCGATTTTATCAAAATGATGCTTGGAATATTGACAGACGGTCCGATATTGTAGGATACGTCCCAGCAAATTTGAGGGAATGGACGAAAAATATTTTTCGAGCTAAGATAGCAAAATTGCTTTTTGAATCGCTCGAAAATAGTGCGCAACTTCAGCAAACACCTATTAAGCAGTATGATACGCTGCTCGAAAAGGCTGATGATTCACACACCTTACAACCAACGCTGTTCGATTTGTTGGCTAATAGGCGCATTGAATTGCTGCAAGCAATAGGCGTGGAAGATAAAAACACTGCCAATGAAGTGCTCGGAACTTCCGAACAAGTAGGGGCTTTTCAGTTAAAAACCAATAATATAGAGGCTTATATGTGGACCGAGCTTAACCGGCTTGACTTTGTACGCCAACAGAGCGATGCGACTGCCAAGGATGCACTTTACGAAAAAGCATTGATTGCTCTCAAAAATAAACTCATAGACAAGAATGTTGTTGTAGAAGTTTTTGCAAAGTTGGCAAATTATTATCTTGATACAAACAGCGAAGATGCGCAAACCAACAAAATGCTGGCTTTTGATATTTGTTCTGATGGAATACGTCGGTTTCCAACGTATAAGCGAATAAGTTTGCTTCAAAACATCCAAAAATCTCTTAAGCAACAATCCATTTCGGTGAGTCATCCTTCAGTTGCTTATCCATTTTCCGATATACCATTAATTATCAAGACCGAAAACATTAAGCAGCTTCAGTTGCATGTGTTTCGTATCAATGGGACTGCGCTTGCCTATATGCATTTTAAAAATGACCCAGCAAATTACAACAAAATTTTCCCAAACCGAAGTTTGGTGGCTACTAAGATAGTTACGCTTCAGCCTCGGCAACGCTTTGCTCTGGTGGATACCACCATTCGCCTGCAAACCAATGATTATGGAATTTACGAACTTAGCATGACCGACAAAAGAGCTGGAAATGACTTGAAAGCAAGCAATACAAGTTTGGTCGTAAGCGATTTTGGTCTCATCAATCGCACTACTAATTATCAAAGTCAGGATTGGTATGTGTTACACCGAAGGTCGGGGAAGCAACAAAAAGGAGTCCGTGTGGCAGCTTATAAGCGGAAATGGACAGGCAATGGCTATCAGCTTGTTCCGATTGCAAAAACTAATACCAATCGAAATGGCTTAGCCTCCGTGCCATTTAGTTCTAATTTCAACGAACAAATATTATTTCTTGAAAAAGGCAAAGATTGTTTTTTAAGTTCTACCGCCTATGCCTATTATAATGAAAATCAGCAGCATGATAACGAATCAGCTGTTTTGAGATTTTTAACCGACCGTTCCATTTATCGTCCAGGTCAGACCGTTTATTTCAAAGGGATTGCTTATTTTTCATCAAAAAACAAACAAGAAGTTCAAAAAAATGCTTCCTATGAAGTAACACTTCGGGATGCTAATTATCAACTAATTGCCACAAAGTCGTACAAAACCAACTTATTTGGCTCTTTTTCAGGTGAGTTTATTTTACCTACTTCTGTACTGAATGGTGCCTATCAATTACAAGCGGGTTTGTTTTCGAAAGCCATTTATGTAGAGGAATACAAGCGTCCTACCTTTGAAGTTTCAATTTCAAAACCGAAATCAGAAGTTCGATTTGGTGATAGAGTAAGTATTGTTGGGCATGTTAAAGCTTTGGCTGGATACGACTTAGCAAATGCCAAAGTTACTTATCGGATTAGCCGACACATGCATCCTTTTTGCTGGTGGTGGCATGAACCCGATAAAGAAATTAGCACTGGTAAAACCGACACTGACTCAGATGGAAATTTCGTTATAACCTTTACTCCTAACAAATTAGCCAAAACAAATACAGATTGGCGTGGTGAATTTTATAGCTACACTGTGGTTGCTGATGTTACCGACTTAAAGGGCGAAACGCAACAAGGTGAACAAACTATTTCGGTGGGTGATAAATCCTTCTTTATTATTGCCACAGTGCCCGATAAAATAGAAAAAAACGAACAAGCAAGTATTCCAATTTATACCGAAACACTCAATGGAGAAAAAATTAATTCAACCCTAAATTATGAGCTTTACCGTCTGGATAGTTTGACAGATTACCTTGAAAATAAAAATCTGAATACACAATTATCGAAGAGGATAATGGTGCTCAATGGTAGATTTAATACAGCCGATTCGAATTTGAAACTGCCCATAAACAAGTTGAAATCGGCAGCATACGTTTTGATTTTGAAAACCAAGGATGCGTGGCAAAACGAAGTGAAAACGGAGCATACCTTTATTGTTTATAGCATACTTGATAAACGTCCGCCTGTAAAATGTTATGAGTGGCTTTGGAGCGATAATAAAACCTATCTGCCAGGCGATAAAGCATTGATTCGTTTTGGAACATCAACAAAACAAACACCTGTATTATATGAAATTATGCAGGGGAATAAAATTATTGAAAGTAAATGGTTGTGGTATAACGATGAAATTAAAAGCTTTGAAATCCCCTTTCAAAATGCTTATGGAGTTGGTGTAACGGTTGCCTTTACTTTTATGAAAAACGAAAAGTTTTTCACGGAGCAAATACAATTAAAGCGCAAAATAAGTGAGAAAAAGCTGACACCTACGTTGAGCGTTTTCCGTGATAAATTGCAACCTGGAGAAAAAGCTACTTGGACTATCAATGTGCCAGAGATGAATCAGAGTGCTAAAGTGGCTGAAATGTTGGTCGGTATGTACGATGCTTCGCTTGACGCTATCAGACCTCATGCTTGGGATTTTTATCCAGTTTATCGGGAAACTTTTTTGGCTTCTCCGGTATGGAATTGTGCCCAAAATGATGGCAAAAGTTCGGACTATGCTCAATTTCCAATAGCATACAGCGATGTTGCTGAAATGTATTGGGATAAGCTTAATTGGTTTGGCTTGGATTTGAGACCAAACAGATTTTATGGACGACCTCTGATGATGCGTGGAATGAAAAGTAAGCAGAATGCCAATGCCATGATGAATGAGCCAGTTATGATTTCTGAATCGCTGGATGTCAAGGGCGCAGCCATGATGAATAAAACAGTTAAAAATTTGGAGAAACAACAGGAATCAAAACCTGTACAAATTCGTTCCAATTTTGCCGAAACTGCCTTTTTCTATCCTCATTTACTTACAGATGATGCGGGCAATGTAAAATTTACATTCACTGCACCCGAAAGTTTAACCCGTTGGAATGTAACAATGCTGGCACATACCAACGATTTATATTTCGGTCAGGGTGAAGCGCAAGCTGTAACCCAGAAAGAATTGATGGTGCAAATGAATTTGCCACGATTTATTCGCCGGTCGGATAAATTAATGCTAAGTGCGAATGTTATTAACCTTACCGACAGCACTTTAAAAACGAATGTAACATTTGAATTGATTGATCCAGCAACTGAAAAACCAATTCAATTGAAAGATGCAGCTCCTAAAACTTTGACCCTTGCAGCTAACGAAACAAAAGCAGTGGAATGGCAGGTCAATGAGTTTTCGCCTTACGAATTGGTGATTTGTAAAATGGTGGCGCAATCAGATAAGTTCAGCGATGGGGAGCAAAAATACTTGCCTGTGTTGCCCGATAATGTATTAGTAACCGAAAGTATGCCCATGACTGTTCGCGGTAATAAAACACGAATTTTCAACTTCGATAATCTGATTAAAAATGGTTCGAAAGTAGATACTAAAAATTTATCAATTGAGTTTTCGTCCAATCCTTCGTGGTATGCCGTTCAGGCTTTGCCGGCTATTTCAATTCCGGAAAGCGATAATGCATTGGGCTATTTTACAGCATATTATGCTAATTCCATGGCTGCATTCTTTGCCAATTCGAATCCTAAAATAGCTACAACTTTCGACCGTTGGAAAAAAGCAGGTGGCAGTCGGGAGGCTTTATTGTCGAACTTGCAAAAAAACGCCGAACTAAAAAACATGTTGTTGGATGAAACCCCTTGGGTAATGGCTGCAAAAGACGAAACAGAGCAAAAACAGCGCATCGCGCTTTTGTTTGACTTAAATATGCAAAAAAATCAAAATCAACAGTATTTAGATAAATTATTGAAGCTTCAAACTGCCAATGGAGGCTTTTCGTGGTTCGAAGGAATGCCCGAAAGTCGCTACATTACGCAGGAAATAATTTTGAATTTGGGTCGTCTTAACAAAATGGTTGGTGGACATTTACTCTCCTCAAACATTTTGCCTCTTACTTCTGCTTTGACTTATTTAGATTTGGAAATTGCTCGCGAATACGATTACTTGAAAAAGTACCATAAAAATTATCAGAACGAAAATTGTATTGGCAATATGCAACTGTTTTATTTGCATTTACGCTCCGCATTTCCTGAATTTCCTATTCATGTGTCGGCTCAGGAAGCGGTAAAATTTTATAGCATACAATCGGAAAAATACTGGAATAAATTTTCACTTTATGGCAAAGCAATGACGGCGTTGGTAGCGTTCAGAAGCGGAAAAATTAAAACTGCGAATGATATCCTTTATTCGCTGAAAGAGAATGCATTGAAGACAGATGAGCTGGGGATGTACTGGGCGCGAAACACGGCTGGATATTTTTGGAACGAACGTCCAATAGCTGTGCAAGCTGCAATTATAGAAGCTTTTGACGAAATTATGCATGATCAAAAGGAGATTGATGAAATGAAAATATGGCTTTTGAAACAGAAACAAACCCAGCGTTGGGATTCACCTTTATCAACGGTAAATGCTATTTATGCATTGCTTTACAAAGGAAGCGATTGGTTGGCAACTGAAGGTATGGTTTCTATAAAAGCAGGCGATAAAACCATGCGACTTGAGAAAGAAGAGGCAAGCACAGGATATTTCAAGGAAACAATTCCTGTTACCGAAATTAGACCCATAACGGGAAAAGTAACGGTGAGCAAATCGAACAATGGAATAGGTTGGGGCGCTATGTATTGGCAGTATTATCAGGATATGGATAAGATAGAAAATCAGCAAGGTGCTCTGAAAATAAGCAAAAAACTATTTGTTGAAAAAATGACTTCATCTTCCAAAAACTTAGTGCCGATAGAACAAGTACAGCTTAAAAAAGGTGATAAAGTGATTACGCGCTTGGTAATTGCAACGGACAGAATGTTGGAATTTGTAGTTTTAAAAGATTTACGTGCAGCCTGTTTTGAACCCGTCAACCAGCTTTCGGGTTCTATATGGAAAGAAGGTTTAGGTTACTATCAAACAACAAAAGATGCATCTACACAATTCTTTTTCAATAATTTACCCAAAGGGACTTCTGTTTTTGAATACGAACAATGGGTAAACAATAGTGGCTCATATAGCAGCGGAATCGCTACGATTCAATGCCTTTATGCACCCGAATTTGTGAGCCATACAGCTTCTCGGAAAATTACCATCAACTAAAAGGTTGTAATTAAATAATGAAATTTTGAAATCAGATAGTAAACCTACAAAAGAAACAATAGAAAATTGGCACAATGACCCAAGCAATTGGAAATGGGGAATCTTCTATTTTAATAAAGCTGATAAAAGATTATTCCCTCCAAAAAGAAATAGCTATTTGGGATGGACTGTGAACTTTGCAAATCCAATTTCAATTATTGTGCTTATAATACTGGTAGCTGTTCTGCTCATTTTGTGAAATTTAACTCAATATTTTATTAAAATAAGAGAGATTTATTTTACTGGTTTTTAAACATTATAAGTTTAAACGTGTTTTTAAATTAGATTATTATTTTTTTTGTTTAAAACAGTATGAAGTATTCAATTATTTATATCATTTTATTTTTATTTTCGGCTTTTTTTGACGCTTACGCACAGCAAGATTCTTTAAAAAACAAGTATAAAAATACGGCTGAAATTTTACTTGCCGGCAATGGTAAGTTGATGCTTGGCGGATATGGTGAAGTGCACTATAGTCAGCCTTTGAGTGCAACGAATAGGTATAATGGTACCTTAGATGTACACCGGACAGTAATGTTTTTAGGATACAATTTCAACTCACGCACTCAATTTATATCTGAATTTGAATTTGAACATGTGAATGATGTGTTGGTAGAGCAAGCTTTTTTGCAACATCGTTTCAATAAATACCTCAATCTGAGAGCCGGATTATTACTTATTCCAATGGGAATAGTGAATGAGTATCACGAACCCACAACTTTCAACGGCGTTGAACGCCCCATAGTGGATACTAAAATTGCTCCTTCTACCTGGCGCGAAATAGGAGTAGGTTTTAGTGGAAGTGTTTTCCCTGCTTCGCTCAAATATCAAGTGTATGTTGTAAATGGTTTTAGTAGTTATAAAACGGGCGTGGCGTCGTTGAGCGGAAAAGATGGCTTTCGTGGTGGCAGACAAAAAGGTGCTGAGTCATTTGTAAGCTCTCCTAATTTTACTGCCAAAATTGAATATTATGGCATTCGTGGCTTAAATCTTGGTTTATCGGGATATGTGGGTAAAACGCAGAGCACACTGTATAATGCCTTGGATAAAAATAATTTGGCAGCTGTTTCACAAGCCGACTCGTCTGTTGTGAGTTTAGCAATGGTGGGCGTAGATGCCCGATACAATTTGGGTGGCTTGCAACTTCGGGGTCAATATTATTATTCAAATATTTCCAATACCAGACAGTATAATGCATTTACTCATAAAGATTTAGGTAGTGCAATGATGGGTTATTATGTGGAAGTTGGCTACAATTTGTTTCGTTTCAATAGCAACACAAAGAGTGAGTTAATGCCCTTTATTCGCCTCGAAAATTACAATACACATTTTGCAACAACTGCAGAAACTACACAAAACATGGCTTACAATAATCGTGTAATTACTTCTGGCTTAACTTACAAACTAACAAAAGGGGCTGTAATAAAGGTAGATATGCAGTTTCTAAAACCACAAAATAGCAATACCTGGAGCAAAGTTTTTAGCGCAGGTGTTGGTGTTATGTTTTAATTGGTTCCGATATGCAAAAGATTTTCAATATATTAAGTTTCTTAGTTTTGCTTCCTGCCTACTTGTTGTGTCAAACAAGTATAGACTATTTTCCAAAATCTCTTCAAGTTGAGTTGCAAAAAGCAGTGGCAGGCAAAGCTGATGTGAAGCACATTGAACTTTCGGCTGAATTAGAACGAACCTTGCATCAGGGACGATTTTACCAAATAGAAAATCCTATCGCTTTTTCACTTGTCAAATACATCTACGTAGGTAGGGTAAATACTTGTCGTGCTGGAGGTTGTTCGTTAGAGCACACTTACAGCGAAGCTTCAAAAGGCGATGCAAATGCTGCAAGCGAAGAGGAAAGTGAATATTTTGATTATTTTATTTTTTTCGATGCCAAGGCTACGGTTCAATTGGTGAAAATACACAATTACCAAGCCTCTCATGGCGAAGAAGTTACTTCAAAGAGCTGGCTAAATCAGTTTAAAAACTACGATGGAAGTAAAGAGTTGGTAGTAGGTAAAAATGTAGATGCTATTTCGGGAGCTACTATTTCGGTCGATGCTACAGCTTTTGATATAGAGCTTCGTACAACCATGCTCATGTCCATAATTCAACAGCTCAATCTGGCGTCACACAAGATGTAATTGACTGTAAAAATGCTTGCAAATCAAAACTTCCCTTTTTAGAAAACCCTGTTCGTACCACTACTAAATGGAGTGATGGAATGATGTAAATAAATTGTCCATCATGCCCACTAGCCATGAATAAATCCTTCGGTGCGTTGGGATAATCGCCTGCACCATTAAGCCAAAAAAATGAACCGTATTGTCCGTTGGAGCCCTTGGCTGGTTTCACTGCTTGTGCTGCCCAGTCCGTAGGAAGTATTTGATTGCCAAGCCAATTACCATTGTTTAGATATAGTAAACCCATACGAACATAGTCGCGCATGCTGGCATATAAATACGATGAGCCAGAGAATGTGCCCGAAGCATCCGTTTCGAAAATAACACTACGCATACCTACCGGGTTAAAAAGCATGCGACGTGGAAATGTATAATAATCGGCTGGCGAACGAAAATGATTTCGCATTTCGCTACACACAATATTGGTGGTTCCAGAGCTATATTGCCATACCGAATCCGGACGATATATCAAAGGCTTTTCATAGCTGTATTTTCCCATATCGCCATATTTATGAAGCATATACGTAACATCGGATAAGTTACCGTAATCTTCGTTCCATTGCAAGCCAGAGTTCATGTGCATTAAATTCTCTAATGTTATGCTGGCTCTGGCATCTTTTTTCCAAGCGCTAATGTGGCAAGGTTGGTGAATATTTATCAAGCCATTTTTTACCATAATACCTACTAAGGCATGTGTGAAACTTTTTCCCATCGACCAACTCAGGAAGCGATTTTGAGCTGAAAAACCACTGTGATAAGCCTCGGCAACCAATTGATTTTTGTAAGCCACAGCTACCGCAAAAGTTCCTTTAGTACCTGCAATATCGGTAAATGAGCGCTGCAGGGCTTCATTTAACTGCTGCATGTTGATACCCCGTGGTATCGTGTCCGAAAGTTTATCGCCGGCTGGCCATGAAAGGCTATCGGCAATGGATGATGGCAGAGGTTCTATCGGGTAATTTCGTGCCCGAATTTCTTTTTCGTCAAAATCGCAAAGCAATGTGCAGCCGTACCCTTCAATGTAAATGGCTTTGGAGCTTGTCCATAAAAACCGACTTGTTACTTCTTTTTTACCATAATCAACCATGTTGGAAGTGAATTTGATAAACGAAAAGTTTAAATCGATGGCTTCCAAACTTGCTTGAGTGCGATGGGCAACAAAAATACCCGAAGCTAAATTTTTGGCTGCGTAGCCTGTAATGATGGGACTAAGCAAGTGTATGTAATACAATCCACCTACAAAAGTAATGAACAACAAAATGCCTGCTATTTTAAAAATATTTTTCTTCATAATTGCTCCTTATTTCGCTACAAATATATAAATTAAAAAATATAAGCTAACTCTTTGTTAATCCAAATAAAAGTACTATTTTTGCAGTCCGTTTATTATCCCAGTGTAATGGCTCGTTTTTATTAGTACTAACAAATTGATTTTGTGCCGATTAGCCTCACTATAAAATCAACAAGTAAGCTTCTGAAAACAGCAATTTATTAATTAAAAAAACATTTTTATAAAGTGGATACGTTAAGTTTTAAAACCATTTCTGCCAACAAAGCAACAGTGCAGAAAGAATGGGTAGTGGTGGATGCTACCGATTTGGTATTGGGACGTATGGGTTCAAAAGTTGCAAAACTTTTGCGCGGAAAATACAAACCAAGTTTTACCCCCCACGTGGATTGCGGTGACAATGTAATTATTGTGAACGCCGAAAAAGTGCAACTCACTGGTAACAAATGGAATGATAGAATCTATCTTCGCCATACTGGATACCCAGGTGGTCAACGCGAAATGACCCCAGCGCAAATGATGGACAAAAGTCCCGAAAAACTCATCAAAAAAGTGGTGAAAGGTATGTTACCCAAAAATAAACTTGGAGCTGTCCTATTGGGCAATTTACATGTTTTTGCAGGAGCTGAGCACAACATGCAAGCTCAACAACCCAAACAAATCGATTTAAATTCACTCAAATAATCAATATGGAAGTAGTTAATGCCTTAGGAAGAAGAAAAGCAGCAATTGCTCGTGTTTTCGTAAGCGAAGGAAGTGGACAAATCACGATTAATAAACGTGATATTTCTGTATATTTTCCTTCACCTTTGTTGCAATATGTTGTAAAACAACCGTTGAATAAAATTGGTGTTGCTGAAAAATATGACATCAAAGTAAATCTTGATGGTGGTGGTTTTAATGGTCAAGCCGGTGCTTTGCGCTTAGCAATAGCTCGTGCGTTGGTCAAAATCAACCCCGAAGATAAACCTGCTTTGAAATCAGAAGGTTTCATGACCCGCGACCCACGCGAAGTAGAACGTAAGAAACCAGGACAGCCAAAAGCTCGTAAGCGGTTCCAATTCTCAAAACGTTAATATTGCAATCTGCCAATGTGCCAATTTTTCAATGTGCCAATGCGGCGCACAATTTATTAGCAAATTATTCACATTGGCAAATTGGTACATTCTAGTTTAGTATCTAAATTCATGGGACTCATAGACACTGGATGGCTACCCACGAATTGATTTCGACAAAAAGAAGAAAGTAAACAAATTAAAAAAAAACAAAAAATGTCAAGAACAAATTTTGAACAATTATTAGAAGCAGGATGCCACTTTGGGCACTTAAAACGCAAATGGAATCCTGCCATGGCTCCTTATATTTTTATGGAGCGAAACGATATCCACATCATCGACTTGCACAAAACAGTCGTTAAAATTGACGAAGCAGCTGCTGCGTTAAAACAAATTGCTAAATCGGGGCGCAAAGTGCTTTTTGTAGCTACCAAAAAACAGGCTAAAGAAGTTGTTGCCGAGCGAGCAAAACAAGTTCAAATGCCTTATATTGCAGAACGTTGGGCTGGCGGTATGTTAACAAACTTCCCTACCATTCGTAAAGCAGTTAAAAAAATGACCACTATCGATAAAATGACTACCGATGGTACTTTTAATAATGTATCGAAACGTGAAAAACTTCAAATTACACGTCAGCGAGAAAAATTAGAAAAGAATTTAGGTTCTATTGCTGACCTGTCGCGCTTGCCAGCTGCTATTTTTGTTGTTGACGTTATGAAAGAACATATTGCAGTGAAAGAAGCTCAACGTTTGGGTATTCCTGTTTTTGGTATTGTTGATACAAACTCCAATCCCAAGGACATTGATTTCATTATTCCAGCAAACGATGACGCTACAAAATCAGTTGATGTGATTTTGGCTGCTGTAGTTGAAGCTATGATGGAAGGCTTAGAAGAACGCAAAGTTGAGAAAGTTGATGCAGAAGCGTCAGAAATTCCTGTTCCTAAGGAAAAGAAATCACGTATCTCTAAACGCCCACGCACGCAACGCGAAGACGATGAAGCATTGAATGCCAATGTGGTTAAAAAATTCGTCAAAGAAGAAGAGTAAAATCAATAACGATTTTTTTTCATTTACCAATTTACCATTTACCAATTTGGCACAGTGCGAATTTATTTGCATTTTATCGAATAGTAAATGGTAAATTGTCTAATTGTAAATTAAACACAAACAATAAAAAAAAATATTATGGCTGTAACAATGGCTGAAATTTCGAAATTGCGAACCATGACCGGTGCCGGTATGATGGATTGCAAAAATGCACTGACTGAAGCAGCAGGCGAATTCGAAAAGGCAATAGAAATTATTCGTAAAAAAGGACAAGCAGTAGCAGCAAAACGTAGCGACCGTGAAGCTTCCGAAGGTTGTGTTTTGGCTAAAACAGATGCAGGATTTGCTGCTATCATTGCTTTGAAATGTGAAACTGACTTTGTAGCTAAAAATGCAGATTTTGTGGCACTTACCCAGTCGGTTTTGGATGCTGCTATTGCAGCTAAATGCAAAACTATCGATGAAGTGAAAGCGCTGGTAATTGATGGTCGAACGATTGCTGAATTAGTAATTGACCGTTCGGGCGTAACGGGCGAAAAAATGGAATTAGATTTCTACGAATTTGTAGCAGGAAGTTCTAGTGCTGCTTACATTCATCCAGGAAATAAGTTAGCAACTATTGTTGCCTTTGCCGAAGATAACGCAGAATACGAAACTATACGCGGCTTAGCAATGCACATTGCGGCAATGTCTCCTGTGGCTATTGATGAATCCGCAGTACCACAAAAAGTGAAAGATAATGAGCTGGCAGTTGCCATCGATAAAACCAAAATCGAACTTATTGCAAAAGAAGTGGAAGTTGCGTTAAAAAAAGCAGGTATTAACCCCGCTCACGTTGATAGCGAAAACCACATTGAATCGAACATGGCAAAAGGCTGGATTACCGCTGAAGATGCAGCTAAAGCGCGCGAAATAAAGACAGCGGTCGTTGCAGAAAAGACTGCGACTTTATCCGAGCAGAAAGTAACCAATATTGCAGCTGGACGTATGGCGAAATTTTTCAAAGAATATACCCTTGTAGAACAAAAGTACGAAGGTGGCGGTGAAGAAGCCGGGAAAATTACAGTAAAAGAACTACTTGCAAAAAAACATTTAACTTGTGTCGCTTTTAAACGTGTTACTTTAAATCAGGAGTAAGTATAAAACGCACATTTAAATTTGATTAATAAAGGCTGTGTAAATATTATTTTACACAGCCTTATTAATTCCCTCAAGTACTTCATACACAATAGGACAAGTGCTCGCATTTTTTACAGAAAGCATATACAACTGATAGAATTTTTTTCGGTCGGTGTGTGGGTATTCGCTGCATGCTTTGGGGCGAACATCGTAAATCGCACAGAAGTTGTCAGCACCCAAAAAAGGGCAAGGCATCGACTTGAAAATGAAATCGTTATCTTCGTCAATTACCAAGTATTTACTAATAAAATCAGCCCCTTTCATGCGTAAGCTTTTGGCTATCCGCTCTATATCCTTGTTAGTTATGCGCGGTCCCAAGCTTCTACAGCAATTCCCACAGCTCAAACAGTCTGTTTTGGCAACAATAGCATGGTGCAAATCGTGTATAAATACATCTGCATTTTCAATTTTCTTTTTGTTCTTTTTAAAAAATCGAATCCATGCTGATTGATTTTTGTTTACCAAAAAAGGAAGTTCTTTATAATCTATCATCCATTCAATGTTTTTTTTTTACCTTTTTAAGGTTTAAAGTATCATTTCAACAATTTATTTGGCTAACAATGTGGAGTCAATATGTTTATGAGCTGAGCCTTGGAGTGTACGCCAGCTTGTTTGTGAATGATTTGACCATTTTTAAAAATCATCAGGGTAGGGACGCTCTGTATTTGGTATCGACCAGCAATGCTCTGATTTTGATCAATATCAATTTTGATAACCTTTATGCGCTCGCCAAGTTCTTCTGCAAGTTGTTTCAGAATGGGAGATTGCGTTTTGCAAGGACCACACCATAAAGCATGAAAATCGACTACTACGGGACGACTCTCATTAATGATAGACTCGAAATTTCCTTTCATTTAAGTATTTTTTTTGTGTAAATTAACATGTATGATATTTCCGTCATTTTATCGCTTAGTATGTTTAAAAATCAATACAAAAATAGTTATTGTTTAGTATCAATATTCACAATAAAATTGAATTTAATTTTTTTAATAATTCAGATACTTAATTTCATAAAAGTTATTTTAATGTATCGAACTCAATTATTTTTAGTCTGTTTGTAAAGTCTTATATTTTTTTACTCAATTTGAAAAAAAAACGGTTTTTTTAAAACAGTATTTATTTTTAGAATTCATTTTTTAAATTTTTGTCAGTTGCTCATGATTGGCAATTTTAAAATATATACATATATTAGCACTTAGAAATATAAATTCATGGGATTCATTGTCGTCTTGACACACCAATCCCCCTATTAATTTTCATGATACAGCTTTGGAAAGATTTTTCCTTATCCCTGTATTCTGTTCACCATTACTCGCAGGTTGTAACCCAACTCGCTCCAAGCAACTTTAGAACAGAATTTCTCTAACCCTTGCCACAGTAGGTGAATCCTTGCGACCAAAGCTGCTTCCTTTCATTCCAAAAAAAAAACGTCATAACTGACCAGTTTCACAAAATGAGGTTTTTTGTCCAAGAGGATATCGAAAATGACTAATTTGGGAAGTAAACTCCAACTAGGTGTGTCAACTGTTTATATTAATTGAAAAGTATACCAGTATTACAATTGAAAAGTATACCATTTTTTTCTAGTAATACCACCCCTAAAAAAACTTCTCAGGGGTGGTGGATTTTCGGGATTTTGGTTTTCATTCTTTGATTTTTTTGATTTTATACTTATTTTTGATTAATTTGTTTTGTTTCTCTTACTCTGTATGATTCGCCATTCATATTTATTAAGTATGCCTTATGGGTCATTCTGTCAACTAATGCGGCTGTAAGTACAGGGTCTCCAAATATCTCACTCCAACGGTCGAAGGTCAGGTTGGTGGTGATAATGGTTGATTTATTGCCTGTTCGCAGCGAGAGATGATTAAAAAGCAATTCAGAGCCCTCTTTGTCGAAGGAGATGTAGCCAAATTCATCGCAGATCACTAAATCGTATTTTTCGAACCTCAGTTCCGACTGTCGCAGGGTGCGTGAGGAGTGCGATTCGCGCAGCTGAGTTAGCAATCGGTGTACGGTTGTAAACAGCACTTTGTAGCCTTGCAAGCATGCTTTTAACCCCAAGCCAATGGCTATATGCGTTTTACCCGTACCCGGATTTCCTGCAAGTACGATGTTTTGCCCCGCTTTAATAAAATCTAAACGCTCCAATACGGGTAGTTTTGATGCCGCATCGGGGGGCAATAAATCACGTTTTAAATCGTGTAAATGCATTCTGGATGGGAAGCCCGTCTGACGTATAAGTTCCTTTTTTCGGTTTTCTAACCTGTCTTCATATTCTCGCTCCAATAGTTTAAGCAAAAACTCTTCGTATTGGGCATGTTCTTTGGCCGATTCCTGCGCAATCTCTTCGTATTGATTTCTAATAGATGGTAATCGTAACTCTTTGCTATAGTGTATGATTTGCTCTTTTTGTTGGTTCTGTATTTTCATTTTTTTCATTTTTCATTTTTCATTTTTTATTTTCTATCTTCTGTTTTCTATTTTCTATTTTTCATTTTTTATTTTGTATTTTTTTTATTTGGCCTGCAATCTGTCTTAATTCAGTATAGCTGTTAATTCTTTTAAAAGCTGTTTGGATTGTTCTGCCGTTTGACTTTTATCTTGTACTACCATCACTGCCTCGGTTGGTTTATTGCCTAATATAGCCGTTATTTTTTCGGCTGTTATATTTTTGGTACAAAGTATCCCTTCCACCATCTACATATCCATCAGCATACAAAACCCCATAAAACAGATGTCAAATCTGATTTATGGGATTTTTTATGCACTAAATGTGTAGATGGCGAAAGGGATACTCTCTAATTGCCCAATTTTGGCAAAAAGTGACGTTCGTTCTACTTCAAAATCAATCTCTTTCTTGTCGATAACACTGCTAAAGACCTCTGAAGATCGTTCTAAAAACTCCTTTTTCCAAATCGAAATCATCGTTGGATGCACATCGTAGCGCAAACTAATTTCGGATAAACTCTCCCGCTCTCTAATTGCTGCAAGAGCTACTTCGGCTTTAAATGCCGCTGTGTGCTTTTTTCTTGTCTGAATCATGACCACAAATTTAATCATTTTTTTTAGCTTAACTAGTGGTCCTAATATTGGGGAGTATTATAGAATTAGTACTTCCCGGAACTTTACTTAATATTGAATTAGAAAAAGGAAATGAAGAAGATCCTTATGGCAGAACATTGGCTTATGTTTATTTGCCCGATGGAAGATGTGTAAATGAAATAATGGTTGCAGAAGGATATGCGAAGCCATACAGCCGTTTTTATTGCAGCGAACTAAGAAACTATCAAATATTAAATATGAAGGCTAAGAACGAAAAGAGGGGATTGTATCAGTTGGTGGGGAATTTTGAAAAGGCAATAATAATACTCACAATAATTTTGTGCTCTATTTATCTGTTTTTATACGCTTTGTTTTAAAATATTTATGTACATTTTTATGTACATATACAAAATCAGCCACATACATTTTACTGTAAGTGGCTGATTTTCAAGTCGGGGTAGCGGGATTCGAACCCACGACCCCCTGCTCCCAAAGCAGGTGCGCTAACCGGACTGCGCTACACCCCGAAATTATATTTATTAGCACGGGATTCTGACTAACGAACCTCCCGATTTCTATCGGGATACGCTAACCGGACTGCGCTACGCCCCGAGTTGCTCTATTTCTCAAAAGCGAGTGCAAAGGTAGTATTATTTTGTGAATTACCAAATCAATAACTGTAAAAAAAATCATATAATACAGCATCTTATTCATTTATAATACTTTAAAAGAGTAACTAATCACATTTAGTTCTGATAATCGACCTGCAAATTGAACAATTTGATCTATTTCGATAATAAAAGCTTCACCAAGTTGATTGCAGCTTGTTTATTTTGAAAATCAGCAGGCAACAAGGCATGGTCAATATATTCGTTGTAGAGCCAAGGGTCGCCAACTGCAAATACATAGCCTTTGCCGTAAGTCGATTCTGCCATGAAAGTTTTTCCATTTTCAGTTAAAACTGATTTTGCGGGTTTCTGGCAGATTATAGAGGCTATTTCTTTTAAAAAAATCTTACTAACGCCTTGAAAAACAAAGTGATTTGGTAATTTTGAAAAAGCACAGCTCTGAAAATTGCGTATATTTTTGTCCAAACCAGGTAATTCTGGATGATTTAAGTCGAGGTTGTATGTAATTCCAAATTGCGAAGACAAGAGGTTAAATTTAGCCAATTCGCAATTCGAACTGTCGTTAGTAAGCAATAACAATACCCCGCCTCCCTTTACCCAACGCGCAATAGTGGAAGCGGTTTTTTGGGTCATATAGTTAGGAGTTTTGGCATCTTTTACATGATCAGGATCTACAATAATAAATATATCTACATTTTTTAGCGTTTTGCAAGTAGGTTTATTTTTGAGTAACGCCAATGTAGCGCCATGTTGTTTAAAAATTTCACCAAATTCAGAAAAGCCACTATATGTCTTATCATCCCACAAATAATGATAGGCTTGGTTTGTTTGAGAACTTATTTCGTTATTAAAAAAATTATCCAACAACACTTTTTTTTGTGCAAACCCATTTGAAAACGAAATAAAGAGAACAAAAATTTTTACGAATGTCAAGAAATTAGTTTTAAGCATAACATTTTATTATAATTTCACACAAAAGTAGTATAAATTTTTCAAATTCAGTTGAATTTCGATTCCTACATTGGTATATTTTACAATCAAATTGAAGATTATTTATATAAATATATGAATAGTGAAATCAACAAAAACTTTTTTTCTGCCACGTTGTTTAAATAATTAAACAATTAAATATAAAAAATATGAAACAGATTTTTCTAACTACAGCCGCATTCCTTTTTTCAATATTATTTGCATCTGCTCAGTTTAAACTTCCAGCTTTGCCTTATGCGTATGGTGCTTTAGAGCCATATATAGATAGCACCACCATGCGCATTCATCATGATGTACATCACGCAGCCTATGTTAAGAATTTAAACAAAGCCCTTGAAAAATATTCGGAACTTTACAAAAAAGACTTAACTGAATTATTGGGTGAACAAGAAGATCTACCTATGGAAATTCAAACGGCTGTGCGTAATAATGGTGGAGGTGTATATAACCATAATTTTTTCTGGAAAATAATGGCACCAGCTGGTTCCACTAAAATTTCGACAAAATTAGAAGCTACTCTTATCGGAAACTTTGGTGGCGTTGAAGCTTTTAAAGAAGCTTTTGAAAAGGCTGCATTAAGCAGATTTGGCTCGGGTTGGGTTTGGTTAGTTGCCTCACCAAGTGGTAAGTTGCAAATCATATCAACACCAAATCAGGACAATCTTTATAGTCCTGGTAGCAATCCTAAACTAAAAGCGATTCTTTGTTTGGATGTTTGGGAACATGCCTATTACATTAAATATCAAGCTAAAAGAGCAGCATACGCCAAGGCGTTTTGGAATGTTGTGAATTGGGCTGAAGTAGAAAAATTATTGAACGAACCTTATAATTAAATCCCTATTATATAATTATTGAACACATTTTATAAGAGTACTTGCAATCTTTATTGTAAGTGCTCTTTTTTGCATAAAAAACATTGGCAAAAAAAAATATAAAGTTTTTATTTCGAAGTTAATAACTCTTTGGCATTGAGAATGGAAATTTCTGAAATATTTTTGCCACTGAGCATGTGTGCTATTTCGTTTACACGCATTTCGTCACTTAAACGTTCAATGTATGTTTGGGTTTGCAACCCAGAGTCGTCTTTGAAAACTCGATATTGGAAACTGCTTTTGGCAGCAATTTGAGGTAGGTGGGTAATGGTTATTACTTGCATGCTGTTGCTCATGTCTCGCATAATTTCACCCATTCTGTGAGCAATTTCGCCCGAAACACCTGTGTCTATTTCGTCAAAAATAATGGTGGGTAAATCTGATTTATTGGCTATTAAAGCCTTGATGGACAACATTAACCGCGACACTTCTCCGCCTGAAGCAATAAGCTGAACAGCCTGCAATTCACGATTTTTATTAGCTGAAAACAAAAACTGAATATCGTCATTACCCGAAAGGGTGTAATTACCAGAACTAACAATTTCCACTTTAAATTGAATATGAGGCATGCCCAGCAACATGAGCTTTTCCACCATGTAGTTTTCGATACCGGTACACACTTTCTGTCGGGAATTGCTTAGTTCCAAGGCATTTAGTTCAAGTTTCGTCCACGCTTTAGCTAACTTTTGTTTCAACAAAGCAATATCTTCGTCAAACGACTCTATTTTTTCCAATTGACTTTCGAACTCATTTCGGAGTGTTATAAGTTCATCAACCGTGGCAACTTTGTATTTTTTTTGTAAAGTAAATAGCTCACTCAAACGATTTTCTACCCAGCGCAATCTTTCGGGATTGTCTTCAACGCGCTCAGCAAAAGAAGCCATTTCGGCTTTCACGTCCTTGAGCTCTATGTAGGCTGTTTCGATGCGTTCCAGCCAGTTTAGCGATGCGGGAATGAAATTTTTGATTTTAGAAATCGATGCACTCACTTCTTTTATCAAAGATAAAATAGCTTTTTCTTCGTCGAACAAAAGTTGTGAGGTAAATAGTTCCGTTTTTATTTCTTCGGCGTGCATTAAAGTATCCTGCTCATTTTCAAGATTTTCCTGCTCACCTTGTTCTAAATTTGCCTCGATCAATTGCGTGTATTGATACTGAATAAAATCTAATTCAGCACCATAACGTTTGGCATTATTTTCCATTTCGTTAAGCTCATTTTGTATGGCTTGCCACGCATGATACGCTGCTACATAGTTGGATAAAAAAGTGCTATTTTGAGCAATCATATCCACTACATCCAACTGATAATTAGGGTTTGAAAGTAACAAATTGTCGTGTTGCGAGTGAATGTCAATGAGTTGGGTGGTGAGTTCGCGCAACACAATGAGCGAAACTGGGGTATCGTTCACAAAAGCACGCGATTTTCCGGCAGCTGTTAACTCACGCCTAATGATACAATTTTCCGATTCAAAGTCAATATCATTATTCTCGAAAAATATACGAAGATTTTTATAACTAGCTATATTAAAAGTAGCTTCGATGATACACTTCTCACTATCGGTTTTGATAGCTTTTGTTTCGGCACGCTGACCCAGAATTAAAGATAAAGCACCAATAATGATAGATTTTCCAGCACCCGTTTCGCCTGTGATGGTGGAAAAACCTGACTCAAAATCGATGGTAAGTTCCGAAATTAGTGCGTAATTAGAAATATAGATCGATTTTAACATTTCTCTTAAGCCTTAATTTTTCAATATGTTTTCGTATCGTTCTGATTGCGTGGGATTGACATCTGTCAAAATTTCGACAGCATCTTTTTTTTCTTTGTCAGTAGCTTTTGAGAAAATATTGATGAGTTCATCATTCTTAGCATCCAAAAAGGTAGCAATAATAACAGCCGAAGGTCTGGCACGGTTTGCCTCGCGAAGCAAAGGTAAGCCGGCAGCTATTTTAGCGCGAGCATTGCTTACATTGACCGACATTTCATCCAATCCTAAGCGATGGTAATCGTAAAAATAATTTCTATATTTTTTGAACGCTTCATCTGTAATGTTATTCACGAGTGCATAGCGATTTTTACTGCTTTCAAAAGCTTTCCAGCCAACTAAATCGGCAGCCTGAGCCGCATTCACAATACGTTCGGCAGCTTCAAAAAGAGGTGTTCCTCCAAGCCTACTGTAGGAATCCAAGTCGTATCCGATAATGATATAGGCATAATAAGCCAATACAGCTGTCAGATTGGAAGTTATCGAATTTTCATTCATTTCCAATTGGTCAAACTCCTTATAATCAAATGTAAAGGCATTGTCTTTGAAGTTAAATAAGGTTGTGTTGTAGCCCGAATTGTACACCGGACGACGCGATTGCACCTGAATTTCGGCAGTAAACTGATCGCCATCAACTTTTTTGACAATAATTGATATACTGCAATCAATACGTTCTGTATTAGCTATGGTCATTTCAGTCCATCGCCGAGTATTTATAAACTCAGAAACTGATTTTTGTAAAGTTGTGAATACGGTCTTGTTTGTTCCCATAACCATGTCGGAATTGATGGTGATGGTGCAATTAAGTTCTTGCGACATGGCAAAAAATGGGAGCAACAAGCCCGAAAGCAAAATCAAGAATCTTTTAGGCATAATTTAAAAAATTAGAGTATTAATTTCGTTTACAATATCGTCTGCCACAGCCCATTTTGTTTTCAGTTCATATTGTTTTTTTAATCCCGAACGATGAATGATGGAAACACGATTGGTATCGAAGCCAAAACCCGATTCGGGATCTTGCAACGAATTGAGTACGATGAAATCAAAATTTTTACGTTCCATTTTGTCTTTGGCGTTTGCCTCTTCATTTTCAGTTTCCAAAGCAAAACCCACCAAAAACTGTTCTCCTTTCTTAACCCTACCAAGTTCGGCAGCAATATCTTTTGTGGGTTTTAATTCCAACATCAAGTTATCACTTTCGCGCTTAATTTTTGTTTTGAATTTATGAATAGGCGTAAAATCGGAAACAGCAGCACACAGTATAGCACCATCCTGCGTGTCAAATCGGCTTATAACAGCTTTGTACATTTCCTCAGCCGACTCCACATTAATGCGTTGAATATTTTTATTCCTTGCTTTCATTATAGTTGGACCTGTAATAAGTGTAACTTCTGCTCCTTGGCGTGCACAAGATTCGGCAAGGGCAAAACCCATTTTCCCCGATGAGTAATTCCCTATAAAGCGAACAGGGTCAATACGTTCGATGGTAGGACCAGCAGTTATGAGCACTTTTTTACCTAACATATTTTTGGTGGAGAAAAAGTCAGAAATATATTGTACAATGTTCTGAGGTTCCTCCATTCGCCCCTTGCCCTCCAAACCACTTGCCAATTGCCCAACAGTGGGGTCTATAATTAAATTGCCATAGGATTTCAAAATATCCAAATTGTGTTTGGTGGAAGGGTGGGTAAACATATCCAAATCCATAGCCGGTGCTACAAATATCGGACATTTAGCTGATAAATAGGTTGTTAGCAATAAATTGTCAGCTATTCCCTGCACCATTTTACCTACTGTATTGGCAGTAGCTGGTGCAATGATATAAGCATCAGCCCACATCCCTAAACTCACATGGCTATTCCAATCACCATTTTCAGGGTTGAAAAATTCGACTAAAACAGGGTTGTTTGATAGAGTAGCCATAGTGAGCGGCGTGATAAACTCTTTAGCCAAAGGGGTCATTATTACTTTTACTTCAGCGCCGCCTTTTACTAACAAACGAGCTAATTGTGCCGATTTATAGGCTGCAATACTTCCCGAAACTCCCAAAATAATTTTTTTACCTGTTAGCATATCCATTTGTGTTTAAAAATTTATACGGCAAAAATACGAAAATGTTGCGATTAGCAAGCACTTTGAGAAAAAAAAAGCAAATTTAGAACTTAACAGCTCTTAATTTGCTTTTTGTGTGTATTGTGTTGATGGTTGTTTTAAAAACCAATCCGATTACTTTAATTTACTGTCTTTAATAGGATTACGGTAATAAATTTTATCTTCAATAAATTCCTGAGTAGCTACTAAAACAGGTTTAGGAAGTTTTTCGTAAAAACGAGATATTTCTATCTGCTCACGATTTTCAAAAACCTCTTCTATATTTTCGTTTATCGAGGTAAATTCCTGCAATTTTTTGTCCAATTCAGCTTTAACTTCCACACTGATTTGATTGGAGCGCTTGGCAATTATTTTTACTGTTTCGTAAACATTTCCAATGTTTTCACTCATTTCGCTCATGTCACGCGAAATAGTGCTGGTTGGGATGCTTGATTTTTTAGTTTCCATGGTGCTTTATTTTAATCTTTTACAATTTTCTTTGATTCATTCAAAATTTTATCGGCTTGCTTGCGCAATTTACCTTCGGGATATTCGTTTACAAAATTATAATATTCATCAATTGTTGTTCTGTATCTGTCCAATTTTTTTTCTTCAATACTTTGCACAGCTTGCTGATATTTTGCTTCTAAAATAAGTAGCGACAATTCTTCTCTGTGTTTATTGGACGGAAATCTTTTCAAAGCATTTTGGGCTGTAATTACAGCCGATTCATAATTATTTCCCATATAATTTCCCAAATTAAAATACAATTTGGAGTTTAGAAAATACTTATAGGCAATTTTATCATTCAATTCGTCTAATAATTTCATTGCCTCTGGCACACGTTCACTGTCGGGATATACATCCACAAACTCTTGAAAGGCTGCAATGGCATCCAATGTTGCTGTTTGATCTAAGCGGGCATCGGGCGAATCTAAATAGTAGCAATAGCCAACCATAAATTTTGATTCCACAATGTATTTCCCTTTCGGATAAGTTTTTACATAAGTTTTAAAGTATTCACTTGCTGTAAAATAGTCCTTTTGACCTAAGTAAGATTTTGCTAAATAATGCAACACATCTTCGGAGCGCTCTGTACCTTTGAAGTAGGTCGAAACCTCATCGAATAAGGTAGTTGAACGCATAAAATCTTTTTTATCAAAATACGCAACCGCTTTTGTGTATTTGAATTCGGGGTCGGTACTTTTCAAAATCTTTTGATATTCACCACATGAAGCAAATAAAACTATTGAAAAAAGCGTAATAATTGAAAGTTTTTTCATACTTGAAATTCGGACTGCAAAAGTAGTTAATATATTGGTAATAAAAAAATTATTCTTTTAAGTATTTTTTAAAGCCAGTTGTGTAAATAGTCTGATATTTACCTGCTTCGTCGGTGTAAATAAGGTAACAATCAACATTTGTGAGTTTTTTACAAAATGCTAATGCTTCATCGCGCCCAAGTACCATGCACGAAGTTGCATAGGCATCGGCAATCATACAGTTAGGAGCTACTACTGTGGCGCTCAATAAGTTATGTAACACAGGCATACCGGTTTTTGGATTGATAGTATGGGCATACTTCTTTCCATTTTTGTAGTAAAACTTCCGATAATTTCCGGATGTAGTGAATGCGGCATTGCTTATGTTGAGCACAGTTTGTAATTCACTATCCGCATTTTCGGGGTCGTCCACAGGTTTATCAATCCCTATTTGCCAAGGCGTACCTTTGGGATTATTACCTTTGCAAACAATTTCGCCACCAATGTCAATCATATAATTGAGACAGCCATTTTTTTCGAAAAGCTTAGCAACCAAATCGGCTGAAAGCCCTTGGGCTAAAGCGCTTGCATCCAACATAACTTTAGGATCTTTTTTGATAACCTGATGGTTTATCAGTTGTACTTTTTGATATCCCACATGAGGCAAA
>MNZK01000013.1 GCA_001873635.1 Porphyromonadaceae bacterium CG2_30_38_12
ATTCAAAACGGCAACACATACTCACAAGAATCTTTTTTTTACTTAGCTCTACTTTGACAGATTAATATAATGGGGCTATGTCGTTTTGTGTAGGTAACTAATATTATGTTAGTTATGATATGATGTAAATAAATATTATCTTTCCTCTATAAACCTTTCAGAGGTGTTACATTTCAGTTCTGCATATCAAGGCACTGTTCAATATATAATTTTCGCTTACGTAAATGAACCTGACTGCGTTCATTAAGTACACACTATCTTTGCTCATGAATCAAATTTTGTCTTGCAATTTCAAAATTAGTTCTTTAGAGGGAATTTCTACGGTGGTTTCCTCTTCTTATTATATTTTCCAAAATCTTAACCACGCAACAACGAATAAAAAACAAAACTGAACGCAGAAGTATTAAAATACGCTACATGAAAATCGTAGTTATATACTTACAGGCGCAGCTCAACAGGCTTAAACTAATGCCAAAAGAATGACGCCAAATAGAACAAAACAAAAAAATTACAGACTTCTGTTTGATATTTCGCATAAAAACCGTATATTTGCATCAAAATTCAATTTATATGCATTATTTATAAATATATATACAATTAGACGCAAAGAATCTAAAAGAATAGTGAAATAAACTTAGCCAATTAAAATCCATCAAAATAGCAGATTGCAAAACATGAAAAATAAACGAAACCGACTGCAAATAATTTCCGAGATATTACGCTCAAAAGTTGTGGGTAGCCAAGATGAACTGTTAAAAATACTCATTGAGCGACAATGCGAAGTTACGCAAGCCACCTTATCTCGCGACTTGAAACTGCTAAAAGTATCAAAAACGCCCTTATCAAACGGTTTGTACAAATACATTTTGCCTGTTTATAACAAGCCCCTACCCATAATTCCTACGGCCAATCCAACCATTTCGTACGGTGCAGTTTTAAGTGTCGAGTTTTCAGGGCAATTGGCAGTTGTTAAAACTAAACCTGGCTACGCAAGTGCTATTGCATGGGACATTGACAACAAAGCTACCTATGAAGTATTGGGGACAGTAGCAGGCGATGATACAATTTTGGTTGTTCCTCGCGAAGGTGTTCAACGCGAAGACATTTTGCACATGATGAAAAACACTTTTGCCGAAAAATAATTTGGAGAAAAATAACTTGGAGAAAAATGACAGAAAATAATACAACCGTTGATAACATTACGGTGCAAATAGCCGATGAAAAATATTTAGGCTATGTAGAAATTATATTAGACACAATTGCTGTAGCAGCGAAAGTAAGAGGAACTGGTATTGCGCGTCGATCGCCAGAATATATTGAGCAAAAGATGAAAGAAGGAAAAGCAATTATAGCTTTAGAAGGTGATCAATTTGCTGGATTTTGTTACATTGAATCGTGGGGAAATAAAAAATTTGTTGCTAACTCAGGCTTGATTGTAGTGGATAAATATCGTGGCAATGGTCTGGCGAAGCGTATTAAAAGTATGGCTTTTGATTTGTCGCGAGAGCGCTATCCCAATGCCAAAATTTTTGGGCTCACAACTGGGCTTGCCGTAATGAAAATCAACTCCGAACTGGGTTATAAACCTGTTACATTCTCTGAGTTGACAGACGATGAATCTTTCTGGAAAGGCTGCCAAAGTTGCGTAAACTATGACATCTTACAACGCACTAATCGCAAACATTGCTTGTGTACGGGCATGCTATTTGATCCTGCAAAAGAAAATACCAACAAAGGAAATCAAAAGAAATAAGCATAAATAAAATGAAGGAAAAAGTATTATTAGCATTTAGCGGAGGTTTAGACACATCGTTTTGCGCTATGTATTTAGCTCAAGAAAAAGGATATGAAGTGCATACTGCCGTTGCCAACACGGGTGGTTTTAGCGCTGATGAGTTGAAAGTTATTGAAGATAAAGCATATCGTTTAGGAGCCACAACACACACAACCTTGGACGTTACCAAGGAGTATTACGAAAAAAGTATTAAATACATGGTTTTTGGGAATGTACTTCGCAACGGCACCTACCCTATCTCGGTAAGCTCCGAGCGTATTTTTCAAGCCTTAGCCATTATCCAATATGCTCAAGAAATTGGCGCAAATTATGTAGCTCATGGCAGTACGGGGGCTGGAAACGACCAAGTACGCTTTGACCTCACATTTGACGTTATTGCTCCCGAAATAAAAATTTTAACGCCAACGCGCGACATGGTTTTAACTCGCGAATACGAAATAAATTACCTACAAAAACACGGTTTTAAGGCTGATTTCAAAAAAATGGAATACTCCATTAACAAAGGTTTGTGGGGAACTTCCATTGGAGGAAAGGAAACCTTAAAATCGGAACAAACGCTACCCGACGAAGCTTACCCGAGCCAAATTGACAAAACAGGGGAAGAAACCGTTTCAATTAGTTTTATAAATGGCGAAATTACAGCTATCAACGGCATCGAGAACAACGATAAAATAGCGTTAATAAATAGTTTAGAAGATATAGCTAATAAATATGGTATTGGAAGAGACATGCACATTGGCGATACGATTATCGGCATTAAAGGGCGTGTAGGTTTTGAAGCAGCAGCTCCTATACTCATTATCAATGCTCATAAAATGCTCGAAAAACACACCCTCACCAAATGGCAGCAATACTGGAAAGACCAATTAGGAAACTGGTATGGTATGTTCCTACATGAAGCACAATACTTAGAACCGGTGATGCGCGACATAGAGCAATTTTTACAAAGTTCGCAACAAAATGTAACTGGAACAGTTCAAATCATTCTTCGTCCACGCAGCTACACCTTGGTTGGCATTGAAAGCACATTCGACTTAATGAAAACTGATTTTGGCGAATATGGTGAAGTAAATCGCGCTTGGAGTGCCGATGATGTAAAAGGATTTACGAAAATTTTGGGCAATCAAATGAAAATTTACTACAACGTTCAAAAACGCAATAACAGCAATTAAACCAATGCTTTGCATCAATGCGCTTCTAACCAATTTGTGCCTACGCCACAATCGGCAATAAGCGGAACGTGCAATTTAATTGCTTGTTGCATCTCTTCTACTACTGCTTGCCGAGCTGCTTCTACTTCGCCCTGAGGTACGCTGAAATTTAATTCGTCGTGTACCTGCATAGTCATGCGGGTGGTAAGTTGCTCGCGCTGCAAGCGCTGCTGAATATTAACCATAGCTATTTTAATAATATCGGCTGCAGAGCCTTGAATGGGTGCATTGATAGCATTGCGCTCGGCATAGCCCCGCACGATGCTATTTTGCGAATTAATATCAGCCAAAAATCGTTTTCGTCCAAAAATAGTTTCCACCCAACCACGTTCTTTTGCTTGCTGAATAGCATCATTCATATAATTTTTTACACCTGGATAGGTTTCAAAATAGCCATCAATAAGTTCTTTTGCTTCCGAGCGCGGAATTGCCAATCTTTCGGCTAAACCGAAAGTTGAAATACCATAGATAATGCCGAAATTAGCTGTTTTAGCTTTCCTTCGCATGTCGGAAGTAACTTCTGCCAATGGAATTTTGTAAATTTTAGCAGCGGTAGCAGTGTGAATATCATGACCGCTATTAAAAGCCTCGATCATATTTTTGTCGCCACTGAGATGCGCCATGATACGCAGCTCAATTTGCGAATAATCGGCACTTAAAAACAAACAACCCTCATCGGGGATAAAAGCTTTGCGAATTTCTTTACCTTGCGCATCCCTGATAGGAATGTTTTGCAAATTTGGATTCGTAGAGCTAAGCCTACCCGTAGATGTAACTGTCTGATTAAAAGATGTATGTACCTTTCCAGTTTTTTTATTAATGAGCAGAGGTAACGCATCAATATACGTACTCAGCAATTTACGAAGTCCTCGATAATCCAATATTTTACCTATAATAGGATGTTTGGAGCGTATTTTTTCCAACACATCTTCGGCAGTTGAATACTGACCGGTTTTGGTTTTTTTAGCTTTATCATCTAATTTCAAACGATCGAATAGGATTTCGCCTACCTGAGCCGGCGACGAAACATTAAAATCGTATCCCGCCAAGCCTTGTATTTCTTTTTCTAATGCAATCAATTCTTTCGTTAAAATCTCAGAGCTTTGTGCCAATGCTCTACCATCAATGCGCACGCCATTACGTTCCATAGTAGCCAATACCCGCATCAACGGCATTTCAATTTCGTAAAAAAGTTTTTCAAGTCCGTTTTGTTTTATTTCGTTTACTAAAATTTGCTTGAGTTGAAATGTAATATCAGCATCTTCCGCAGCATAATCGCATAGCACATCCAAGCCCACAAACCGTATATCAATCTGGCTTTTACCTTTACTACCTACAATTTCGTCGTAGTGAATGGTGCGATAATGCAGGTATATTTCGGCTAAATAATCCATGCCGTGACGCAATTCAGGCTGAATAAGGTAATGTGCTATCATTGTATCAAATAGCTTCCCACGAAGTGAAACATCATAATTTTCGAGCATTAAAAGGTCAAATTTAATATTTTGACCTACTTTTTCAATATGTTCACTCTGAAAAAATGCTTTAAATTCATGTAAGATAGCTTTTTGCTCCTCATAGTAGGCAGGCAAAGTAACATAATAAGCTTCACCTTTGGCAAAACAAAAAGACATACCCACCATTTCGGCCGTAAACACATCTAAACCTGTTGTTTCGGTATCAAAACAAACTGATTGTTGCATAAAAAGTTTCGAAATTAAATCAGCACGTTTCACCTTTGTATCTACCAATTGGTAGTTATGTGCCGTATTTTTAATGGTCGTTAATGCCCCAGCCTCCACAGGCTCTAATGGTGGGACTTGCTTTTGAGAGATAGCGGGCGCTTCATCGAACAGCGACATTTGCCCGTTAGCAGGCTTTGGTTTTACAAACTGAATACTCGAACCTACCATATCTGGCGGTAACGAGCTAAATGGCTTTGCACCAAATTTATTTTGTGCCATGGTACGAAATTCCAGTTCGTCATACAATGCTTTGAGTTCTGATTCATTGACAGTTTCCACCTCCAACTCCTTTTCGTCAAAACTAAGTGGAACGTCAATTTTGATAGTTGCCAAAAAGCGCGAGAACTTGATTTGATCAGCGTTTTCTTCCACTTTCTTTTGCAGAGCACCTTTCAACTGGTGGGTATTGACTAATAAATTATCAATGCTGCCAAATTCTTTTAACAATTTAACCGCAGTTTTTTCGCCCACACCAGGACATCCAGGAATATTATCGGCAGAATCGCCCATAAGTCCAAGTAAATCAATTACTTGTTCGTGACTATCCAAGTCATATTTAGCTTTCACTTCGGCAGGTCCCATTATTTCAAAACCACCCGTATGTTTCGGCCTATACATAAAAATATGATCCGAAACCAACTGTCCGTAATCCTTATCGGGGGTAAGCATGTAAACGTCGAAACCTTCTTTTTCGGCTAATTTAGCCATGGTACCAATCACATCATCAGCCTCAAAACCAGCAACTTCAACAATTGGTATATTGTAAGCCTCAATTATTTTTTTTATGTAAGGTACAGCCAATCGTATGTCTTCGGGAGTTGCTTCGCGTTGTGCCTTGTATTGTTCATAAGCATCGTGGCGAAAAGTTTTACCGGCAGGATCAAATCCAACGGCAATGTGTGTAGGCTTTTCGCGCCGTAACACATCTTCCAAGGTATTTACAAAGCCATAAATAGCAGAGGTATTTAAACCTTTCGAGTTTACACGTGGTGCTCTGATAAATGCATAATATGCCCTGTAAATAATAGCATAAGCATCTATCAAAAATAATGTTTTCTTTTTTTCCA
>MNZK01000072.1 GCA_001873635.1 Porphyromonadaceae bacterium CG2_30_38_12
TTTGTGATTTAACAATAGCACATGAATAAGTCTTATATATTGTTTTGTAAGCATATAAGTGATTTTGCATTGTGGATATACTTTTAAACATTATATTTATAACAAAATACTAAATGATTATTTTGCCAAATAATCATTTAGTATTCACGCAAAATTCACCAACAATCTAATTCATCACTTTTCCCCTATAAGCTTCGATGTATGTGTTAAACTGATCTTAACTGACCTCCAAAGGTAAGAGATTAGGGGGTAATTCTAAAATGTATGAAATCACTATCACTTATTCTTGCAATGGCTGTATTTTTATCCATTGCCAACGCCCAACACATTCATCCAGGTCAACACGCTATTTTGCAGGGCAATTCCACCATTATTGGTTGGGAAGGCGATAAAGATGCGGCAATTCTCAAAGACAATGGCTGGTTCTTTATTCGTGATGGGGTGAATACCTTGGCTACTTTTATGATTTCGGCCTATCCTGCGCCCGGAAAGTTCAAGTGGTATCCGCGCAACGGTTATTTACCCAGCTTTATTACCGAATTTGAAGAGAAAAAATGTGCAGTCAGTATCGAAACCTTTGCCGATAAAGTTACCATCAATAAGCACAATTTTGTGGTAGCTTACAGTCGGGTGACGATTGAAAACAATACCAAAGAAGAAGTCAGCATTTCGCCAAGAGCATCTATTATTCTAACGCCTTTAAATAAATCGGGTAACGGAAAAGTAGCTGCCGGACAAAAAGTGCATTTTGATTATGCGGTGGTAATCGACCGTTTTGGCAATGATTACGAACGTCCTTCGGCAGATGAAATTGTTGCTGCCGGGAGTTGGGACAGTCATTTTGAACACATGAAAGCGCATTGGGAGGCTAAATTGGCTCAAATTGTTTCTATCAACACACCTGATTCAGAACTTAATAATGCGTACAGAATGGGTTTTGTGTACACATTGATTACCCGAGATGGTTCATCAAATTACCATACTGGCGAGTTTGGGTACGATGTAATGTACAACCACGATTATTTAGGAATATTGAATACTTTGTTCAAAATCGGGTATTACGATAATGGCTACGAGCAAATAAAAATCATGGGTCAGGGCGTTGGGAATTACCACGATCAATACTATCGTTGGAGTTTGCCGGTGTCGGTATATTTGCAAAAAACCAATGATGTGAAAATACTGGATATGGATAGTGGCTATGTTTACAAAAAATGTGCTGAGGCTTACGCCAAAACTATCAAGGACTTGAATCCAACAACAGGCATTCTTAATTCAACTTGGGATATTGACGATGATGGATTGTGGACATGGGATAACGAATCGGCTCTGACAGGTTTTGCTTGCTATAAATACCTGGCAAAATTAAAAGGGGATAAAGTGGAGCAGAAAAAAGCCGAAAATGCTTATTCCACTTTAATGGCAAATATCAACAAACGTTTGAATGAAATGACTGCGCAAAGTGGTATGAACTACATTCCTGCTTCGCTGGAATTGCCCAATGAAAAAATGCCGCATGTTATGAAAAAAGGATCGTCGTTTTGGGCTACTCCGTTTTGGTTTGGCATGAACTGGGATACCTACTTGGCTGGTGGCAACTATGAATGTCCTATCTTTGACAGAATTGATTCAACCTATCAATGGGGATTCTCAAAAATGAAAAATGAAGGTTTTGCAGCCCATAATATTGGTACTTGGGTAGATTATGGCAACGGTGTATCGTCAACTTACAATGCTGCGTTTTGTATTTCGGGATTACTGAGCAAAAATTACCGTCAAGAAGCCATAAAATCCTATCAGTATATGTTAGAAAACGGACAAAGTGCACCTTACGGATTTTGGGAAATGTTTCAAGCACCTGACCCAAATAACTCCTGGTCTGGTAAGCATCCGGATGTAAATAATAACTGGTATTGCTGTCCGCACCAATGGGGACAGTCGGGTGCAACGCAGGCTTTGTTAGATGCCTTGGTTGCTGAATTTTACGATGGGCGCGTACTGATTGGTCGTGGCTATATCGACGAATGGTGCAAAGCCGGCAAAGTTACAGAGATAAAAAATTACCCCATCAGCAATAATGGAAGAATGAATATTCGTATCGAATTTTTGGACAAGAAAACCGTACAGTTGACATTAAATGGCAGTAAACCAACAAACAAAGTCTTGTTGAATTTGCCCATTTTTGAGAATAATATTCTGAGCGTCACTGCTGGGAAAATTGATAATCAAATGGGGCAAGTTTTACTAGATTCAAAAGTAGAAAAAGTTGTAGTGAAGTTAAAGAAATAATTATAATCAACAATGAAAAAAATTATTATTTCCAGTCTTTTGACTGTTTCGTTGAGCATTTTTGCTCAAGTTAATTCTTTATGTCCTGTAATAAAAATAAGTACCGGTCGGATTATTCATCGGTTTTTCGACACATCGCCCATCAGTCCATCGGGCAAGTATATTGCGCTGTTTCGTTTTCCTTCCGAAACGGTGCCGCCTAAACCTGGGGATTCTGGGGAAGTGGTTTTGGTAAATATCAAAACAGGAAAGGAAAAAGTGCTTGCAAAATCACGGGGTTTCGAAATGCAATTAGCTGCCAATATTCAGTGGGGAAAATCGGACAAAGAGCTTTATTTTAACGATGTAGATACGCTGAGTTGGAAAGGGTTTGCTGTGCAGCTAAATCCATTTACTGGTGCTGCACGCCGTATGGAAGGTACGGTGTTTATGGTTTCACCCGATGGAACAAAACTGGCGAGTTATAATCTCGAAAAATCAAGATATGCGCAAGTTGGGTATGGCGTTGTTATTCCTAACGAATTGAATCAGCGAAACAAAGGCCTTGTTGATAATGATGGCATTTACATAACCGATGTAAAAACCGGCAAATGCCGTATGCTTATCAGTATAAGTCAGTTATACGAGCAATCAATACCTTCTGTAAAAATTGCAAATCCCGAAAATTTTGAGTTTTATTGTTTTCAGGTGAAATGGAATCCGCAGGGAACACGACTGCTTACAGTGCTTGATTGGCTGCCAAAGCTCGATGGTAAACGTCAACGAGCGGTAATTACTATGCGTGCCGATGGTACAGATATACGCACCGCCATAACCGATGAACAATGGTCAAAAGGAGGTCACCATGTAAATTGGATGCCCGATGGGGAACATCTTTCGATGAATTTGAATGTGGATGGAAAGCCTGGTATCGAAATTATTACGGTGAAATATGATGGAACAAATCTGAAAACGGTTTATCCTGTAGGTTCAGGGCACCCATCCTATCACCCTAAGGGTTTGCCTTTTATTATTACTGATGCATACTCCGGTGAAATGCCTTTAGCCGACGGAAAAACGCCCATCCGTCTCATTAATGTCGAAAAACAAACCGAGCGGAACATTGCAGAAATCATACTCCCGAAAATAACCAACTTCGAATTTCGTGTTGATGCACATCCCGCATGGGATAAATCGGGGCGTTACGTAGTTTTTAATGGAACTGATAACGGAACACGATGTGTGTATATTTCCGATTTAAAGAAGCTATTGAAACGTTGATGTAATCTTTTCTTAAAATGAAACTGTATTTATAATGAAAAAATCGATAATTGTTTTAATATTCCTAGCATTGTTTATGAGCAAAAGCTATGCAAAAATATGGACTCTTTCTAATTCAAACCTTGAAGTTCAATTCGATGATAAAAGTGCTTTACTAAGTGTTAAGGATAATCGTTGTGGTAAAATTTGGAAACAAGCACCCATAAATGAACCCTACACTGTCGTTAAAGTGCAGCAAAAAGATAGCTCTTTATATATTCAATTGAAAGCTAAAATGCTCCTTGATGTAAAATACACATTGAGCTCAAAGTCTAGTCTTCAGGTTTCTGTAAGCTCTAATAATAAGTTGGAAATGGATGATTTAGCATATCCTTCTGCCTTTGTAACGCCCGATAAAAACCATTATTTATTGCAAACAGATGGCGAAGGACTATTATTGCCCGTAACCGATACCGAATATCCTTTGGGCAACGGAACCAGTTTTTATTGTGGGGGTGGCTTATCAATGGCTTGGATGGGAATAACCGATACCGATTTTAAAACCGGATATATGGCTATTCTTGAAACGCCCTACGATGCAGCAATAGAAACCCGCCGCGAAGGTGGTTTGATTACTTACCGTCCCGTTTGGAAATCGACGATGGGCAAGTTTGGTTACGAACGAAAACTAAAATATGTCTTTTTTGATGAAGGTGGCTATGTCGCTCAATGCAAGGAATATCGTAATTATATCTGGAAGAAAAACAATGTGCTGTCGTTGGCCGAGCGTCAAAAGAAAACGCCTTCGATAGCCAAAATGGTTGGAGCGGTGCATATTTACGTTTGGGATACGGGGCGAAATGCCGAATTTGCCAACGAAATGAAAGTATCGGGAATTGATAAAGCCCTGGTGCTCTGGAACCCCAATCACACGCCTTACCCTGAAAATGGGTATTCCGAAAAAATAAAAAATCTCGGTTATGCCATTGGAATGTATGATTGTTTTACCGATGCCCACAAACGAGATACGGCTTTAAGCGAAAAAACTTTCCGAAGCGAAACGCCTTTCTGGTGCAATTATTATCCAGGGTTATACAATTACAATGTAGCCCGCAAAAAAGATGGTTCGGTTTATACCAATAGTTTTGGCGATTATAACTGTCCGGTAGCCATTCAACCTCAAGTTACAAAGCGGCTCGATCCGTTGCATGCCGTTTATAACAACGATTCGTATTTTTTGGATGTTAGTCAGGCAAATGGTTTGTACGAGTGTTACAGCAAATTACACCCGGCTACTCGTCAGCAATATGCCGAAAATATGGTAAAGTATATCAATCTGGTGGTCGACAGATACAATGTGTTTATGGGAGCAGAATGGGGTGCCGATTTTGCCGGTTCCAGCAGTGTGTATGCGCATGGCATGATGACGCTTCAACGCACCTGGTTCAATTCTGATATTCAGAAAAAAGGAACCATTTATTACTATGGCAATTGGCGCAACAATCCCCGTCCCACCCAAATGCTAAGTTCGCGAGTTGCGCCAGATACTTATCTGAAATTTTCCATCAATGAATATACCCGTGTGCCACTTTTCGAATTAGTGTATCACGATGCCATAGTCACTTCGTGGCGTTGGGAAGACTGCAATCACCACACGCCCGAAATTTGGTGGAAAAAGGACTTGTTTAATCTGCTGTATGGAAATGCACCATTGTGGAGTATCGACCGTAGTTGTTGGGAAAACTACAAACAAACATTTATTGAAAGTTACCGGAATATTTGTCCTTGGTTACAACAAATTGGCTACGACGAGATGGTTTCGCACCGATTCATTACGCCCGACCATAAAGTGCAGGAATCTGTTTTCTCGTCGGGTAAAAGTATTATTGTGAATTTTGGGAATGAAGATTATGATTTTAAGGGAAAAATAATCAGAAGAAAATCGTATATTTATTTAGGTAACTAAGTTGAGTATTTGTATTTAAGGGATTTTTATACAGATTTATAGCAACTTAAGGTTTTGCATTCTGTGTAACAGATGATTAATTCAATTATTTTACATATTAAATCAA
>MNZK01000115.1 GCA_001873635.1 Porphyromonadaceae bacterium CG2_30_38_12
CTGCTACAAAGATTTTAGGGCTAACGCCCCTTTATGCTGTGCACGAATTTGCTACAAAGATTTCAGGGCTACGCCCCTGACGACATTAATACATTGATAAAAAATATTATGACAAACAAAGAACAACTACAACTGGGTAAAACCCTTTGGGATATAACAGATAATTTAAGAGGTGCAATGAATGCGGATGATTTTAGAGATTATATGCTTTCGTTTCTTTTCCTTCGATATCTATCGTACAACTACGAAGAATCAGCCAAAAAGGAATTAGGTTCTGATTTTCCAAAATTAGAAGACAATGACAGCCGCACACCTTTGGGTGTTTGGTACGCTGCAAATGAAGCTGATGTAGTTGAGTTTGAAAAGCAAATGCGCCGTAAAATTCATTATGTTATTGAGCCACACCACTTGTGGAGTAATATAACCGAATTGGCAAGGACGCAAAATGGCGATTTACTGCATACACTTGAATCGGGTTTTCGGTACATCGAAAATGAATCGTTTGAAAGTTTTACTCCACAGGCATTCCGGTTTGTATCTTAGTTTTGAAAAAATGCAAAAAACAAGATGATGTGCTGTTTATCAATGCAAGTGAGCATTATGAAAAAGGTAAACGTCAAAACACACTACGAGAGGGCGAAGGCGATGAACCCAACGATATTCAAAAAATTGTGGATACTTATAAATATCGTCCAGAGCATATTGAACGTTATGCACGCAGGGTTTCGATGGACGAAATTGAAAAGAATGGTTACAACTTGAACATCTCAAGATATGTAAGTACATCCGTTGACGAAATTCAAATTGACTTGAAAACGGTAAATTCAAAGCTGACTTTGATAAACGAAAGCATTAAAACGAATACAGACAAACACAACGAATTTTTGAAAGAGTTGGGGCTGCCTTTAATATAAAAAGAAAAGAGGCATCGCACAGGCTTAAGCATTTAAAAGTACTGCTAAATTTGTTTCGGATTTAAGGAATTAAGCAATTACAAAAAATAAAAAAAAACATTTTTCAAAATGATTGAGTTTTAGTACTTTTGCCAATTAAAACAATTAACGAATAGCAGTGTCAATAAGCATATCTAATCTCTCGAAAAACTACGGAGAGCAAACTGTATTAACTAATATCAGCTTCGAAATTGGTGAAGGTGAAATAGTTGGTTTTCTGGGACCGAATGGTGCCGGCAAAACGACAACCATGAAAATTATTGCTGGTGCATTGTCGTACGACACAGGATCGGTGAAAGTTTGTGGCATGGAAGTGATTGAAAACAGCTTAAAAACAAATGCATTGATTGGATATTTGCCCGAACAAAATCCTCTTTATACAGAAATGTATGTGAAAGAATATCTGAATTTTGTGGTTGAAACATACGGCATTAACAAAGGAAAAGAGAAATTAATTGATGAATTGATTGATAAAGTTGGTTTGCGACCAGAATTTCATAAGAAAATAGGGCAACTCTCCAAAGGTTATCGGCAACGAGTGGGCTTGGCTCAGGCATTAATTCCAAATCCGAAAGTATTGATTTTAGACGAACCAACTACCGGACTTGATCCGAATCAGCTTGAAGAAATACGCAACCTGATTCGGGAGTTGGGAAAAGAACGTACGGTGATTTTCAGCACACATATTATGCAAGAAATCAAGGCTATATGTAATCGAGTGTTGATTATAAACAAAGGTGAAATTGTGGCTGATTATCCCGATATTTCAAAAATTAATCTGTTCGATGAAAATAATTTACAGTTTGAAGTGGCGTTTCTGAATGAAGCAGAAATCACAGGCATTAAGAATATTTCGTCAATAACTCCCAAAGGAAATAATGTGTACGTAGTTCTGGCATCAACCGACATTAGAACTGAACTATTTGACTTTGCAGTAAAAACTAAAAATAAGATATTGATGATGAAGCAGGTGGAAAGAAGTATGGAAGAGGTTTTCAGGAGTCTAACAAGATAAAGTTCACGCCAAGACGCGAAGTCGCGATGAAAACAATATCTTTTAAGTTCACAAGGAAAAATCTTAAACGATTTTTCATGCTTTAGAAAATTGGCTTATTTGACTAATATTGAATAATTTCGTTACAAATAGTGTATTTCAAAACAATATATTTTGCAACTTAGCGCTCTTACGTGAAATTAAAATAAAGTGCAAAAGGATGAAAATGAATGATCCAAAATTATAGTGAATGTTGCTTATCAAATTCACACTAAGATTGGTCCTGAGCTTTTGGAATCCGAATACGAAGAAATAATGTTTCAAGATCTGAAAAAATATGGATTAAAGGACGAACGTCAAAAAACAGTTCCTTTAATTTGAAATGAGACTAAGTTAGAAATAGGCTTTAGAGCTGATTTAATTGTTGAAGACAAAGTTATTATTAAATTAAAATCTGTTGAAGAATTAGCTCCCGTTCATTTTAAACAACTTTTTGACTTATTTGAGATTAACGAAAATGAAATTAGGATTACTAATTAATTTCAATGAAGAATTAATAAAAGATGGTATAAAACGAGTTGTAAACAACTTATATATTCATTTATTGAAAAAACGCTATGGCTCAAATTAGTGATAATGTATCATGCTTAACATATTCTTATTTTGAGAAAATAAATATTGCGCCTTTGCGCCTCTGCAAGACATAAACAAAAATGGAAGAAAATTTTGATATACGAAACAATCAGAAAGGCGAAAAGGAGTTCGAGAACGCTTTACGACCATTGACTTTTTCGGATTTTCAGGGACAAAATAAAATTGTCGAAAATCTGAAAATCTTCGTGATGGCAGCGCGTATGCGTACCGAATCACTTGATCATGTGTTGCTACATGGACCTCCGGGACTTGGCAAAACTACACTATCGAACATTATTGCCAACGAGCTAAATGTCGGTTTTAAAATCACCTCGGGACCTGTATTGGACAAACCGGGCGATTTGGCGGGTTTACTCACCAGTTTAGAACCCAACGATGTGCTTTTTATCGATGAAATTCATCGGTTGAGTCCTATTGTGGAAGAGTACTTATATTCTGCCATGGAGGATTATCGCATTGATATAATGATAGATAAAGGACCAAGTGCCCGTTCTATTCAGTTGGATTTGAATCCGTTTACACTCATTGGCGCTACTACACGCAGTGGTTTGCTTACTGCTCCGCTTCGAGCACGTTTCGGCATCAATTGTCACTTTGAATATTATGATATTGAAGTAATTACAGGAATAATAAAACGTTCGGCAAGCTTGCTTAACGTGCCTATTGAGAACGATGCAGCCGTAGAGATTGGCGGACGAAGCCGTGGAACGCCACGCATAGCCAACGCCTTATTGCGACGAGTACGCGATTTTGCACAGGTTAAAGGTACTGGTAAAATTGACATGAATATTGCTTGTTATGCATTGGAAGCGTTGAATATCGACAAATACGGATTGGACGAAATTGACAATAAAATTTTGAATACCATTATTGATAAATTCCGTGGTGGTCCGGTAGGATTGACCACTATTGCTACTGCACTTGGCGAAGATGCAGGAACGATAGAAGAGGTTTACGAACCATTCCTTATTAAAGAAGGCTTTATGAAGCGCACACCACGTGGACGCGAAGTAACAGAATTGGCATACAAACATCTTGGAAAAGTAAAATTAGGAGAAACAGGAACATTATTTTAAACATATGGAACACAACTTATACATTTACAACACTTTAAGACGCAAGAAAGAACTTTTCGTACCTATCCACGAAGATAAAGTGGGCATGTACGTGTGCGGACCAACCGTTTACAGCGATGTACATTTGGGCAATTGCCGTACATTTATTTCGTTCGATTTAATTTATCGTTACCTTATTTATTTGGGTTATAAAGTTCGGTATGTGCGAAACATAACCGATGCTGGGCATTTGGAAGGCGACCGTGACGAAGGCGATGATAAATTTGCAAAAAAAGCAAAGTTGGAACAAGTGGAACCTATGGAAATTGTGCAAAAATACACCAACGGCTTTCACGAAATTTTGAACATTTTCAATACATTACCACCAAACATCGAACCCACTGCTACTGGTCATATTTCGGAACAAATTGAAATTGTAAAAAAAATACTTGAAACTGGATTTGCTTACGAAAAATCGGGAACCATATATTTCGATGTCGAAAAATACAGTAAGGATTTTCAATACGGCATTTTGACTAATCGCAAGTTAGAAGATTTACTCGAAGGCACACGTGAATTGGGTGGACAAGATGAGAAAAAAGGCCGACTTGATTTTGCATTGTGGATAAAAGCAAAGCCTGAAACACTTATGCAGTGGCCTTCGCCTTGGGGATGGGGTTTTCCTGGCTGGCACTTGGAATGTTCGGCAATGAGTTCAAAGTATCTGGGCAACACCTTTGATATTCATGGTGGTGGAATGGATTTACAAGCCACACATCACACCAACGAAATTGCACAATCGCAAGCCTGCTTTCACACTGCACCTGCGAACTATTGGATGCACACCAATATGCTAACTGTAAACGGAGTACGCATGTCTAAAAGTGCAGGTAATGGATTTTTGCCCAAAGAGCTTTTTACCGGCAGTCATCCCTTGTTGGATAAAGGATATTCGCCCATGACCGTTCGCTTTTTTATGGCACAATCACATTATCGCAGCACGCTCGATTTTTCGAATGAGGCATTACAAGCATCAGAAAAGGGCTACAGTCGATTAATGGAAGGCTATGACCGTTTAAAAAAACTATCATTTTCAGACACATCCTCCATCGAAACAGCTGGACTTCGAGCTAAGTGCGAAGAAGCAATGAATGATGATTTTAATTCACCTATTGCCATTTCACATTTGTTTGATGCGCTACGTGCAATCAACTTGATACATGATGGTAAAGAAACAATTTCGGCAACAGATTTAAAAGAATTGAAAGATGTTTTTAAACTATTTATTGAAGATGTTTTGGGTTTAAAATCCGAAACTGAAACCTCAGCAGGAAATGAAGCCTACAAAAAAGCCATCGAATTATTACTTAATATGCGTCTGGAAGCAAAACGCAACAAAGATTGGGCAACCAGCGACAAAATCAGAAACGAACTGACAGCGCTTGGTTTCGAGATAAAAGATACAAAAGATGGGTTTGAGTGGAAGATTTAATAATGTACCAATAAGTCAATGTGCCAATGAAAGTCGAAGGAGAAATCATTTTATATCAGCCTGAAAATTCGACTCAATTAGAAGTACGGATTGAAAATGAAACTGTTTGGTTAACTCAAAATCAATTAGCCGAACTCTTTGGAACAAAACGACCTGCTATAACCAAACATTTAAAGAATATTTATGAAAGTGGGGAATTATCTGAGGATAGCACATGTTCCATTTTGGAACACATGGGTGCTAACGATCTGAGATTATACCAAACAAAATATTATAATTTGGATCATAACTGTCCGAACAATTTTTAGAAATAAAAATAGAAAAGTCCAAAAGTATTATATTTGTAGCTACGAAACTCAAAT
>MNZK01000036.1 GCA_001873635.1 Porphyromonadaceae bacterium CG2_30_38_12
TGAATGGAATTGAAAAAATAACTGGCGTTCGTCCAGCTTTCGAAAATATAGATTGTGTAGATTATGTGAGTATGGATCGAATGTTTGAAAAATACCACGACATTGATGCCATCATTCATTTTGCAGCTTTCAAAGCTGTGGGCGAGTCGGTAGATAAACCCCTGGCTTACTACCGCAATAACTTGGTGTCATTAATTAATATTTTACAATTAATGCCCATTCATAAGGTTAAAAACTTTGTATTTTCTTCCTCATGCACTGTGTATGGGCAGCCCGACACCTTGCCTGTAACCGAGCAAGCCCCCATCAAAGTAGCACAATCGCCTTACGGAAATACCAAGCAAATTGGCGAAGAAATTATTCACGATTCCTTGCATGCTGTACCCGAGATATCAAGTATTATTCTACGTTATTTTAACCCCATTGGTGCACATGCATCAGCTGAAATTGGCGAATTGCCTAACGGCGTACCCAACAACTTGCTTCCTTTTGTAACACAAACTGCCATTGGCTTGCGTAAACAGTTGTCGGTTTTTGGAAACGATTACAACACACCCGATGGTTCCTGTATTCGCGATTACATCCATGTTGTTGATTTAGCAAAAGCGCATGTGATTGCTGTTAAACGCCTATTAGAAAATAAAATAGCATCGCAAATTGAAACGTTCAACTTGGGAACCGGACGTGGATTATCCGTATTGGAAATTATTGAAACATTCCAACAAGTAAATCAAGTAGAAGTACCTTACAAAATTGTTGGCAGACGAAGTGGCGATGTTGAAAAAGTATGGGCTAATCCGTCGTATGCTAACGAAATACTTGGCTGGACATGTGAAGAAACCGTAGAGGAAACACTACGAAGTGCATGGGTATGGGAACAAAAATTAGCAAAACAAAATGAACAATAAACTGTATCCATTAAAATTCACACCAATACTCAAAGACAAAATTTGGGGTGGCACCAAACTTAAAACACTTTTTGGCAAAGATGCATTAACAGCTAAGTTAGGTGAAAGTTGGGAGCTTTCGGGCATTGAAAATGAAGAATCGGTTGTGAGTAATGGCTTTTTAGCCGGCAACAAACTATCCGAATTGATTGAAATTTATATGGGCGACTTAGTTGGCGACGAAGTTTTTGATACTTTTGGCCACTCTTTTCCACTTCTTTTCAAATTGATTGATGCCAACGAAAATCTTTCGATACAAGTTCATCCTGGCGACGAAGTAGCAGCACAGCGACATAACTCATTAGGAAAAACCGAAATGTGGGTTGTTTTAGATGCCGACCCAGGAGCAGAACTCATCATAGGTTTCCGCAAAGATTGCTCGCAAGAACAATATGTGTATGCACTCGAAAATGAAATGATTGAAGAACTTTTGCAAGGCGTACCCGTAGTGCCTGGCGATGTATTCTTTATTCCAGCAGGTTTGGTACATGCCATTGGTAAAGGCATAGTTGTAGCCGAAATACAGCAAAGCAGCGATATTACTTACCGTATTTACGATTTTAAGCGCAAAGATGATGCCGGCAACGAACGAGAACTTCATACCGAGCAGGCTTTGGAAGTTATCGATTTCAATGCTTGTAAAAACCCAAAAACGCAATATTCACCCATTCTTAACGCACTCACACCCTTAGTTAGCTGCGAATATTTCACAACAAACATGATTCAATGCGACAAAGCACTCACACGCAATTACGGCAACACCGATTCGTTTGTGGTGTACATGTGCACAGAAGGTAAGTTTTTACTCGAAGCTGGCACTGAAAAACTCGTTGTTGTGAAAGGTGATACTGTTTTAATTCCTGCATGTTTGAACGAAATAGAAATTATCCCCGAAACCAAAACAAAACTTTTGGAAGTATATATTTAAAACAAAAAGTAAACAATCAGAATGAAAGATATGCTCGAAGCCAGACACATTGGCATTTCAGAAAAAGACAAAGCGCTCATGCTCAATCAAATTGGCGTGAGTAGCATAGACGAACTCATCGAACAAACTATTCCAAACTCCATACGCCTAACAGAAGCTCTTGAACTTCCCGAAGCTCTCTCAGAAGGTCAGTATGCAAAATTAATAACTAATTTAGGACTAAAAAATAAAATTTTCACTACCTACATAGGTCAAGGTTGGTACAACACTTTTTTACCGGCAGTCATTCAGCGAAACATATTTGAAAACCCTTCGTGGTATAGCTCCTACACACCTTACCAGGCAGAAATTTCGCAAGGACGTTTGGAAGCATTATTAAATTTTCAAACCGCGGTGAGCGACTTTACGGGATTCCCCTTAGCCAATGCATCGCTGTTAGACGAGGCTACAGCGGCTGCCGAAGCCATGACAATGATGTTTAATCTTAGAAGCCGTGAACAAATCAAAGCTGGTTCCAACAAACTATTTGTGGATAAAAATATTTTTCCTCAAACATTAGCCTTATTGAAAACACGTGCTCAAGGGCAAAATATATTATTAGAAATTGGCGATTTTGATTTCATAAAGCTTAACAGCAATTTTTTTGGGGTCATTGTACAATATCCTAACAACGATGGAAATATTGAAAATTACAATGAGCTTGTAAAAAATGCAGCTGAAGTAAATTGTAAAGTGGCTGTTGCTGCTGACATCTTGAGTTTAGCGTTGCTTACCCCACCTGCCGAATGGGGTGCTCACATTGCATTTGGATCCACACAACGTTGGGGAATTCCAATGAATTATGGCGGACCGGCAGCCGCCTATTTTGCAACCCGCGAAGAATATAAACGCGATATGCCTGGCCGAATCATTGGCATTAGTAAGGATACGAACGGGAAATTGGCTTATCGAATGGCTCTTCAAACACGCGAACAACACATTAAACGCGAAAAAGCAACTTCAAATATCTGTACCGCCCAAGCATTATTGGCAACCATGGCAGGCATGTACACGGTGTATCACGGCGCCAAAGGTATTCAAACCATTGCGCAACGTATTCATAGTTATGCAAGCTATATCAACGAATTGCTTCCTGTATATGGATATTCACAAGAAAATGATAATTTTTTTGATACCCTTAAAGTTAATTTACCCGAAGAAATAGCTATTGACAAATTACGCAAAATTGCCGAAGAAAACTTAGTTAATTTTCGCTATTTCGAAAACGGAACTTTCGGTATAAGTTTCGATGAAACAACGGATACCGAAGCCATCAACACCTTGATAGAAGTGTTAGCAAAAACGGTGGACAACACAGCTGTTTATGTGGAAGATGATGATATTGAAACTATTACCTCGTTTGACGAAAGTTTTGAGCGTACATCAAAATACCTACAACATAAAGTTTTTGAAAGCTATCACAGCGAAACAACACTCATGCGTTATATTAAAAAATTAGAACGACGCGACATTTCGCTCACGCATAGTATGATATCGTTGGGCTCGTGCACTATGAAGCTTAATGCAGCCTCCGAATTGTTAGCTTTAAGCCGACCCGAGTGGAACAGCATTCACCCTTTAGCACCAAAAAGCCAAACAGAAGGATACAACCAATTAGTAGCTGAATTAGAAGGCTATTTAGCTACGATAACAGGATTCGATGGCTGTAGTTTACAACCTAATTCAGGTGCTGCAGGCGAATATACCGGCTTAATTACCATCAAGGCTTATTTAGAGTCCATTGGCGAATTGCAACGAAACATTGTACTCATTCCAGAATCGGCGCATGGAACCAATCCCGCTTCGGCTGCTCAAGCAGGATTAAAAATTGTAGTGATAAAGTGCGATGAAAAAGGAAATACCGACCTTGCCGATTGGAATGAAAAAGCAGAAATTCACAAATCGCAATTGCTCGGTTGCATGATTACTTATCCCTCAACGCACGGAATTTTCGAAACAGCCATTACACAAATGTGTCAAACTATCCATCAGAATGGCGGTTTGGTGTATATGGATGGCGCCAACATGAATGCACAAGTTGGACTGACAAACCCAGGAACTATTGGCGCTGATGTATGCCATCTTAATTTACACAAAACATTTGCAATTCCGCATGGCGGTGGTGGTCCTGGCGTAGGACCAATATGTGTTACGGCAAAGCTGAAACCATTTTTACCAAGTAAAACCTATGGTAAAAATACGGTATCGGGTGCGCCCTATGGCAGTGCAGGGGTTCTACCTATCACCTATGGCTACATACGCATGTTGGGCGAAAAAGGCTTAACCTCGTCCACCCAACACGCAATTTTAAATGCCAATTACTTGGCTACTGTACTTAAAACAGATTATGCGGTACTCTATACAGGCGAAAATGGACGTGTAGGTCACGAATTAATTTTAGAAGCACGTAATTTTAAAGCTACTTCGGACATTACCGAGGGTGATATAGCCAAACGCCTTATGGATTATGGTTACCACGCTCCTACCCTATCATTTCCTGTTCATGGAACATTGATGATAGAACCTACCGAGAGTGAATCAAAAGATGAATTAGACCGTTTCGCTGAAGCAATGATTTGTATTGCTGCCGAAATTAAGGAAATTGAAACGGGCGTTGCCGATAAAACTGATAATGTATTGTTGAACGCTCCCCACCCGGAATATACCATAGTAAGTTCTGAATGGAATCATCCTTACAGCCGCGAAAAAGCAGCTTATCCAACTTCATGGGTTGCCGAAAATAAGTTTTGGGTAAATGTAGCTCGTGTAGATAATGCTTTTGGAGATAGAAATTTGGTATGTACTTGCCCACCCACCAGCGACTGGGTATAATTTACCAACTTGAATAAAAAAAAACTGATAGCAAATGAAATTGCTATCAGTTTTTTTTTTCAAAAATGATATAAAAATACGATAATACCCTCTAATGCAGGTTTTTTACTGTCTTTTATTTCCAATACAGCCGATATTTCAGCTTTTGTTATACCTCGCAAATTAACAAGTGATAAAAGTTTCACGCGTATGCGCACTTCACTATTAACAGTAACAGCTTGCATAAAACGTAATTTTTCGATGCCATAATTCACCGTCAATTTTGAATTACGAACTTCTACAACTTGCTCCCACAAATGTGGTAAAACTGAAACATTCAAATAACCATGTGCAATGGTAGATTTGAAAGGACTTTCAGCCTTGGCACGAGCCTCATCCACATGTATCCACTGGTGGTCAAGGGTAGCATCGGCAAACATATTGATCTGCTCTTGTGTGATTTGAATAAAGTCGGAAACGCCCAACTCTTTTCCTACATATTGATTAAAATCATCAAAACTACTAATAATAATTGGATTCATTGAAATATATTGAAGTGTGAAAATGCAATTTTATGCAAAAAGAAATTAGATTCATGCAAAAATACATCATAAAATTGATTAAATAAAATAATATAAAAATTTTTAGTAACGATACA
>MNZK01000047.1 GCA_001873635.1 Porphyromonadaceae bacterium CG2_30_38_12
TAAATTTTTAAATTGTTGTTTTTATTGAGTAATTAATTTTTTAATTCCTTTTTCAGTTGCGATAATATAGATGCCTTTTTCTAATTTCATTTCAATCTGATTGCTTGTGTTATTTCGTTTTGAATAGATGTTTTTCCCGAGTAAATTGTACACATCTATTTTGCTGACGGAGTTTGAAAAAATCAAATGACCCTCTTTATACGAAATTGATAAGAACTGACTGTTAAATTTTTTAATTAAATCGGTAGAGATTTGACTTTTTGTAAATACAATGTCATCAACAAATAAATTAACCGTATCTGTACTTGTGGCGTTTTGGCTAAATTCTAATTTATAAACCTTATCTCTAAAGCTCGACAAGTTGGTGACATAGTCCGAAAGAGGTATTTTTACTTCGTACCAAGTGTTTGCCTTTATCTGTGTAACACCTGTCAAATAATCATTTAATGCAAGTGTATTTGTTATTCCTCCAGTCTGAGGACCTAATGCAACTTTGGGCAAGAGTGCCGCGTTAGTCAAGATTCGATCGGAAAGAAACCAAATATTTAAAGTTTCGTATAGAGTGAGGTCTTGTACGGTGGCAAAAGTCTCACCCTCATTCTTTAGCCTGATTTGACCTATCCAATTTGTACCTTTAGAAACATAACGAAGATTCATTGAGTGTAACCCTTTGTGAACTGGCGATGTAGCTACCGGAAGTCTGCTATTGTTATTGGCTATGTAATATAAATAGCTCGGGTTAGCAGCATTCACACTCCCTTGTGATAATTTATATACGGTGTCCGTCAAATTAAGATTTTCGGTAAATACTTTGACTGTATCCTGAGAAAATGCGGTGGATAAAGCGAAAAATAAACCTAATAAAATTGTAATTTTTTTCATGATTTTAGATATTTAGTATTATAAATAAGAGATTATTTTTATTTTGTGAATTTTATTGTTGAATTTCCTGACTCTGTTTGTAATGTACAGAAATAAATTCCAGGTTTGAAATTATTTATATGTTGTAAAGAAATACTATATTTCCCTTTATTCTGCTTTTCATTTACAACCTCCATAATTTTTTGCCCCGAAACAGTATATATGTTGATATTTACTTGTTCAATATTATCAATCTCGTAGTCAATTTGTGCATTCTTATTTAAAGGATTTGGATATATCTTAAATTTTAATTTATTCTTTACTATAGCAGGAATCGCTGTTGAATTGGGGCTAACAACACTCACATTATCAATCCAAACTGTTTTATTTTTGAAGTCGCCATACTCATTTACAATTTCTAAATCCAGCACATTCGTCCAATCGAAAGTAACTCCACTCATTGCCAGATAAAAATCTTTCAATGGAGCCTGTATGGTTTGCCATTCGTCACTATTCCATTTTATTAGATTTTTATCCACCGGAAATTTGAATCTGTAGTTGTTTTTATCTAATAATCGAATATCAATATTATCCGAATCACGCGCACACTTTGCTTTAATATCAAATTGTACATAAGCACCATTGTTGCGCAGCCAGGTTAAATCTTTCAGCGGACTAAAAGTGAAACTAACCTGTGCGTATTGATTTGATTCAGCCCAGAAAATGGAGTATTTGCCATAACTTTTTTCGTTTGCGTTGTAGAAATCTATTATGCCTCCACCCTTTCCGCTTGTGTTGGATACATTGGCTGCGGTATAATCATTATACACTAAAAATCCATTTTTAGCAGGTTCTTTCACATAAGGTGTTTGTGGAGGAATATTTAAACCCAATGCAGTAAGTAATGAAGTATTTAAATCGTGTTCAAATAGTTGATAGGTATTTTTCTTAAATAATCCAAACCCATCTTTGAGATATACCGTTTTATATTCCCATACCGACCAAGCGACACCGCCTTTTTCCAATTCCTCGCGTACAGTTTTTGTAAACAGGTTTTTATCTTCGGTAGCGGCGTATTTATCATACACGCCAAACTCACCGCAAAATACAGGGACGTTTTTTTGCAAACCGAAATTTTTTGCGCGCGACATTTCGTTTATTAAATAATTCACATTCCCCGTTTGGTTGGGGTAGGTAAATTTCATATTATCTTCTACCCAAGTACCTTTCAATCCTTCGGGTACAGCAGGCATTGTCGATGCGTTGTAAGGAAACGGTACACCCTGAAGCGAGCCCAAAGAACTACTTGCCGATGGTTTTACCCAATTAGCACCCTGATGTGTAAACACCATTGGCTCGTAAAAATGGAACGTATAAATAATTTTGGAGTCGGCATATATTGGTAGCGCCATCATTTCAGTCAAACTATTAGATTTTGCTCCACCAACGATTATATAATGATTGGTGTCTTTGGCTCGAATTGCGTCAATAGCTGCCTGCTGAATGCCAGACCACACACTTGTTGTCATCGGATTGTTCGGTTCATTTTGAATTTCGAAAACAATATAATCCGATTTATCTTTATAATAATCAGCCATTTGACTCCATACGCTTGTAAGCGCAGTTTGAAATTTTATTTGATCAAAAGCATTATTACTATTTACATATCTTTTTTCAACATTGTCGAAAAGGGTATGGTTATCAAGAATCAGGTAAATCCCTAATTCCTCTGCCCAAGCTATTGGATGGTCTAAAATATCGAACAGCAGTGGATTTATCTGATTGGTTGTAACATCGGAGAAGTACATCAAATTAATTGGTAGGCGTATCACATCGAACCCAAGGCTCTTTATCTGTTCAAAATCGTTTTTCGTGTATTTTGAAAACTGAATGTTTTCGATCGCACTTTCTTCGTACCATTTACTTAGATTCACTCCCTTCGAAAAAGGAGCTACTCCATAAGCCTCGAAACTGATGATAGTTATAAAGGCGAGTAATATGTAATTTAATTTGTTCATTATTTTATTGCTTTTCTGTTAAAATCATTTTTCATAATCTGTATCATTCACCCACGAGGTAGGGATTTTTTCGCCTCGCATAAATCGTTCGTAGAAATTTATCTCAGCACCGGCATAGGGATAATTGTCAAATGTTTCACCATTGCCTTTTTCACGAGGATCATCTTGACGCAACAACTCCTTGTGCAATTGGCGAGCTAATGATTTTTTGATGAAGAGAAACAAAAAATCATTGGCTTTATTATTCATACACTCAGGGTCTCTTTTGATATCATACAATTCTTCGTTTACCCTTTTGCCAAAATTTAAGTTCCAGTAATATGTATCTTTGGTATTTTGGCGAGGCATATTTAGTATATATGATTTTGTAGCACCACCGTCAACATTCAGATAACCTGTCTCTGGATTTCCGGAAGGCCAGCGTAATGGTTCATAATTTTTCACATATAAATAGTTGCCTTTTATAATGCCTCGTATCGGATAACCCTGATCGTGCGGACGACCCACATCGTGGCGTTCTTTCCCAATCAACACATAACTTCTGTCCTTTTTCCCATTTTTTTTATCCTGAAAAATATCCGTGAGGTTTTTACCCACTATCGCTTGCATCCCGTTTTTTTCGCCATCCACTCCGGCTACCTCCAAAAATGTGGGCGAAAGATCATTAAGGCTGACAAAAGCATTCTCCGTCCTACCGGGATTTTCGATTCCTTTTCCCCACATTATGGCAAGCGGCATGTGGTTTGAATACTCATACGCTTGTCCTTTCACACGTGGAAAAGGCATCCCATTGTCAGATGTTACCACAATGATTGTATTCTCCAATTCACCGCTTTTTTCCAGAATTTCAATCATTCTTTGCAATTGCGCATCAAAATATTCTATCTCAAAAGCATAATCGAGCATGTCGGTTCGTACGGAATCTACATCAGGCCAAAACGCAGGAACTTTATCAATTTTACTTAATTTATTGCTTCCATATTTGAGCGATGATGCAAACTCATAATCACGATGTGGCTCAAAACTTCCAAACCAAAAACAAAAAGGGTAATTGTCTGGGCGATTTTGAAGAAAATCTTCAAAATTCCGAACATAATCGATGTTTGATATACCTTTGGTGAGTGGTTTTACAGTGTATTTATTAAATGTTTTACCTGTCAGTTCACGCTTTTTACCGTTTAATGTACCCGGATCGCCAGGAGCCCATCCTTTGCCGGTAGTGCCAACCCAATATCCGCTTTCACGCAATACTTCGGGATATGTTTTGAATTTTGCAGGAAAATACGAAAAATGATTACCAGCTTCTTCCAACTGCCAACTGTTGCGCCCCGTTATCATACAAGCTCTCGAGGGCGATGATTTCGAATTGCAAGTATAGGCATTTTGAAACAAAATACCTTCTTTTGCCACTCTGTCAAAAGCCGGCGTAGAGACCCACTGACAGCCATAAGCACTAAAATGCCGCCACGAAGCATCATCGGCTACAACCAACAAAATATTAGGTTTCCTTTCGACTGTCTGTGCATTTATAAAACTGCACAAACCCATCGAAAAGATTCCCACTGATAGCTGAATATCTTTTACAATCATTGTTTTTTAGTTTCAAACGGAAACCGAAATCTTTCGACACCGGAAACAGTATGTGATTCTTGAATGTATTCGTTCATTTTTTTTACAATAGAAGGGTGGTTTGATGCCACGTTAAACATTTCCTGTGGATCGGAATTCAAATCAAATAATTCAAGTTCTTTATTTCCTTTATTTACATTTTGAATAATTCCCTTCCAATTATCTTTCCGAACGGCAATAGTGCCATTGTATTCAGGATACTCCCAATAGAGAAACTTATGTTTCGGTTGCTTTTTACCCAATAAAGTAGGCAAAAAACTTATTCCATCCGTTGCGGGGCTTTTAACCCTTACTATTTCGGCAAAAGTGGGCATTACATCCCAAAATGCAGAAATATGGTCGGAGAAAGATTTTTCTTTTATTTTACCCGGCCACGAAACAATCATCGGAACTCTTATTCCGCCTTCGTGCAAGGAGGTTTTCCCCCAACCTCGTTCGCTTTTGAAGGGACCTGCACTATCAAAAAACACCGGATCAGCGCCACCTTGAAACGATGGACCGTTGTCGCTCGTAAAAACGACTACCGTGTTTTCATACAGACCACTCTTTTTCAAAAAATCGATGAGGTTACCAACCCATTCATCCAAATACGAAATCATTGCAGCATAAGTTGCACGAGGATAGCGACTTGGAAAATAAAGCGACTTTTCGAAAAAAGGCTTTTCGTCACCAAATTTTTTCACATAATAATTTACCCATTTTTCGGGTGCTTGTAGCGAAACATGTGGCAGCGGCGTATTCCACATTAGAAAAAAAGGGTTTTGCTTGTTTTTATCAACAAAAGAAAGTATTTCTTTAAACATTAAATCGGGAGAATAATCACTTTGGTTAAAGTTCACATAACTCTTGGCATCATACGGATTAGCTCCCTGGCTAAGAGGCGTTCCTGGTTGCAGTATGCTATTATTGAGTAATACCCGCTCCTCATTTTTATACAAAAATGCCGGAAAATAGGTATGTGCCTGACGTTGACAATTGTATCCGTAAAAAAAATCGAAACCCATTTTAGTTGGAGTGCTATCGCTTTCGGGATATCCTAGACCCCATTTGCCAATGCAAGCAGTTTGATAACCAGCTTCTTTGAACAATTGTGGTAGCAATTTAGTATTTGCAGGAAATGGTCGCTGTCCTTCCAAAGTGGGATTATCAAATACAGCTTGATGATTCCATACATTACCCCTCGATGAAAGCTCGTCGTTTCCACGAATATAAGTATGCCCTGTATGTTTCCCTGTCAACAATACGCTGCGCGATGGTGCCGACACCGCCGAACCGGAGTAATGCTGCGTAAAAATCATCCCTTTTTCGGCAAGTTTATCAATGTTTGGCGTTTCTATTTTTCGCTGTCCATAACATCCTAACTCTCCGTAACCCAAATCATCGGCAAGTATATATATAATGTTCGGTTTATCGCTACTACCGGCAGCAAGCAGAACACTACCGCCCCAAGAAACGAGCGATGCACCCAAAATGTATTTTAACTTTGACCTCATTATACTATAAGTCTTTTTGCGATTTTTTTGTGTTTGTAAATTTTTTGCTTAACTAAAATACGAATAAGTTTTTAGCTTATAAATTATGTTAAGCCATAACTCCTTAATAATTATTTTGTTCTAATTTGGTATTTGTCATTTCCTCCAAAGGAATAGGCAAAACTTCATTTTTTCCGGCTACAAATCCGTTTCTCCCCAATATAGTTGGTGCCTGACCAGTGCGCACTAAATCGTACCAGCGATGTCCCTCTGTGGCAAGTTCTAATTTACGTTCGTTATAAACATTTTCAAGCGTTGCTGCTACCGGTGCTAATCCAACGCGTGCTCTCACGGCAGATAATAAAGTAAGGGCTCTGTTTGCATCACCATTTGTACTTTCGAGTATTGCCTCTGCTTCCATTAAATATGTATCGGCAAGTCTAATTTCAATATAGTTTTGAGGGTAATTTAAAGCTCTTGGGCCAGCCCCTTTGTTTGCAAACTCCTTTAAAGCAGCAAATTTCTTTACAAAATACCCTGTATTGTCATAACTTTGACTGTAAGTAGCTCCATGTTCAGTAGCTAATTTATTCATATCGATGATGGTTGCATCTAAGCGAGGATCGTTTTTCATATCATTGTAAAATTCGGTTCTAATAGGACATCCTCCCCATCCAGAATCATAGAGTGGACCATTGTAGCTGCGTGGACTCACCATCATTGCCACCATATTGCCTTCGATTTTATATTGTTGACTCCATTGTGAACCAACTGAAGCATGACTAATTTCTAAAATAGATTCACTGTTAAATTGGTTATCGGGTCTGAATATTTGACTAAAATTATCTAACAATTTATAACCAAAGCGATTACTCTGTTCGGGTTCTGCATTTACAATTGCCAATTGTTCTGCTGCTTGACTCCATTTTTTCTGATAAAGATAAACTTTGCCGAGTAATGCATGAGCCATGCCTTTCGTAACACGACCTCCTTCGGTTGCAGCAGGGACTTTGTCGGGTAAATTGCTTTCGTTGATGGCTGCAATTAAGTCCTTTTCAATTTGTTCGTACACAATACTTGGAGCAACTTGAGTCTGTTGATACATTTTATCGGGTGTAAGTGGTTCAGTATAGAAAATAATTTTTCCAAACAAACGCACTAAATCAAAATAATAATAAGCTCTCAAGAAATGGAGCTCTGCTAAATATCGATATTTTAGTTCATTCGATAAATCATTTACATTGGTATTATTCAAAATTGAAAGCATTAAACAGCTGCGATACACTCCAGCATAGAGTTTTTCCCAATAAGCACCTTGCGGTCCATTTGCTGGATCTAAAAGCGTGAAATTATTCATTGTTTGTAAATACCACACATCAGAGGCACTGCCACCACCGCCATTTGCTTCATCGGAGGCTGCAATCAAACTTGTGATTGAACAGTAATTTGTATGTGCTGTGCCGCCTTCCCAACTAATAGGATCGTATGCGGCAACCACACCATTCCATATTTCATCAGCGTTTTTGTAATAATTGTTTTCTATTTGAGTTGCTTTTGCATCTACTTCCAAAAATGAATCACTACAAGAATTAATGGCTATTGACAATGCCACTAAAGCTATTATCAATAATCTATTGATATGATTGTTATATGTTTTCATAAGAAAAATTGAGTTAGTATAATTAAAAATCGCAATTTAAGCCAGCCATAAATGTGCGGGCTTGTGGGTAAATGGTACGATCAATACCATAACTGCTTCCACCTATTTCGGGATCGTAGCCTGTATATTTTGTAAAAGTCAATAAATTGTTAGCACTTACATATAATCTTAAATGGCTGATGCCAATTTTCTGAATAAGGGTTTTTGGAAGCGAATACCCTAACTGTACTGTTTTGACTCTAAAATAATCACCACTTTCCAAGTGAAAAGTAGAGGGATTCGAAAAATTTTTGTTGTCATCAGACAAAGCTAATCTTGGATAATTGTCAGATGTACCTTCTCCATGCCAACGATTACGAACACTTGTTTGCCAGTTGGCAGTAGGAATGTCTAAGCGTCGTATTCCTTGAAAAATCTGATTCCCTATAACACCCTGTCCAAATACTAAAAAATCGAATTTCTTCCAAGTAAAATCTATGTTGAAACCTATAGTCCAGTCGGGAGTGGGGTCGCCAATAAAATCACGATCATCCTCATCAATTTTTCCATTTTTATCCAAATCGTCCCAGATAAAGTCACCAGGCACAGCATAAGGTTGTATTTTTTCAGAATTTTCATTTATATAGGTATCAATTTGTTGCTGATTTTGAAAGATGCCTAAATATCTAAAGCCATAAAACGAACCAATCGCTTGTCCCACAGCAGTTCGTGTAATAGGATAACTACTATTCTGCAACAAAGCGCCATCTTCTAAATACTTTTTCCCAGCTCCTAAGAAGGTAACTGTATTATTCAAATAAGATGCATTTCCCGAAATACCAAACTCAAAGTCTTTATTTATTCTTTTGCGGTAACTAAGTTCGATTTCTGCTCCCTGGTTTTCCATATCCGCCACATTACCCGAAGGAGTTCCTGTTGCTCCCATATATTTCGGAATGGTGATTGATTGAAGTATCCCAGAGGTTTTTTTTCGGTATGAATCAAAAGTTAGACGAAAATTCTGAAACAAGATGGCATCAAATCCAAGGTTTAATTGTGTTGTTTCTTCCCATCTCAAATCAGGATTTGCTGGAGCATCGGGGCTGTATCCTACGAGTTGAAAATCGTCGCCGAATATATAATTACGACCGCCACTTACTGTTGATACATATTTAAAATTTCCAATGGCATCGTTTCCAGTAATCCCGTACGAAAATCTTATTTTAAGGAACTCAAGTACATTGTTTTTGAGCCAGAAACTTTCTAACGATGGTACCCATCCTAATGAAGCCGAAGGGAAAACGCCATATTTATAATTTGAACCAAAACGCGAGGAGCCGTCGCGCCGAACGATACCTGTGAAGAGATATTTTTCAGCAAAGTTATAAGTAGCTCTGGTAAAGAACGACGATACGGTGTGCTTTATGGCTTCACCACCAAATGCACTGATGTTATCGTTGCTTATACTGTAGTTCATTGTGGCATCGTTAAAATTATCCACAGGCAAGTTATAATAGGTTACATTTAAGAATGTATTAGTTCCGTCCACATAAGCTCCTTGCCCTAATAAAATTGAAAAATCGTGTTTGTCGATTTTATTCTGATAAGTAAGTGTGTTTTCAATATTCCAATTGAACACCTTGTTCATACTTCTATTAAATGATGTTTCGCTTACTATCTGACTCGAATTGAGATAGTATTTTGGAATAAAAGATTCGTTTCCGTAGTTATTTAAACGCGTACCTAAGGTTGTTCTGAATTTAACACCTTTATAAGGAACAACTTCCACATGAAAACTCCCCACCATGCTTTCGGACCAACCATAATTGCCCTGACGCGTGTGTATATACGCCATAGGATTGTAAATCTGCTGCGACACATTTTGCGAAATTCCGTAATAATTCCCATAGTTGTCTTTTACTACATTTTGTGTTGCATAAGGTGCGCTATTCAATTTAGTTATGTCTGTTTCGTAAAGTTTTGTAATTGGATCGAGCATTACTGCCGAACTTAATGGACCTCCAAAATTGTCATTCCCCGAAACACCACCTAAGTTTTTAACTCGTGAATACCCCAATGTTTGTCCGATAGACAACCAATCTTTAATCTTGTGCGAAGAATTTAAACGGATATTATATCTTTCGTATTTTGAAATATCTGTTGCTACAATTCCCTCTTGATCGAAAAGCCCGAATGAAAGAAAAAAAGTAGATTTTTTAGTTCCACCTGTAATACTGAGTTCGTGGCTTTGAATGTTAGCATTATTATTAAAAATGATTGATTGCCAGTCGGTTCCAGTTCCGAACGATTGAGGGTCAGGAAATATAGCACCGAGTCCGGTGTTGGTACGTTGTTCGTTTATTATCTCAGCATATTGAGTGGCGTTAAGTAAATCCAATTTTTTGGCTGGAGACTGAGTGCCGAAATAACCACTGTACTTGACGCTGATATTGTCATTCAAATTTCCGTTTTTGGTAGTGATCAGAATAACGCCCGATGAGGAACGAGCACCATAAATAGCCGCAGATGCAGCATCTTTCAATATTTCTATCGATTCAATATCATTGGTATTCAGATAGTCGATAGAAGCACTTCCAACAACAACTCCATCAACCACATACAGAGGTTCGTTTGCTCCTTCATTTAACGATGTTGCGCCACGTACACGCACAGTCGATGCAGCACCCGGAGCACCTGAACTTGAAGCAACAGTCAAACCCGTAGTTCGTCCTTGCAATACTTGTTCTACTCGTCCTATTTGCTGATTTTCAACATCTTTCATTTTTACACTCGAAATAGAACCTGTAATGATGCTTTTGCGTTGAGTCCCATATCCCACCACCACCAGTTCATCAAGAGCTTTCGAATCTTCTTGCAAAGTGATGGTCAGAGCATCTTTACCCTTCACACTAATTTCTTGATTTAAGTATCCAATATACGATACGGTAATGATTGCATCTGGGTGAGTTTCAATTTCAAAATTACCCCCAATGTCGGTGATAGTTCCACCCTGAGCGCCCTTAATGGTAATATTTGCTCCGATAATGGGCTCTCCTGTAGCATCTTTTATAATTCCTGAAATTGTTTTTTTTCCTTTAGTCGACTTTATTTCTGTCCCTGCTTTATTGAAAATTACAATTGATTTGGATGAAATAATGCTGAAATCTAAATTTTTATTACTTAAAACATCTTTAAGCACTTTCGATACAGATAGGTTTATTGCCGAAGCACTAATATCCTTTTTTGAATCTATAACAATATCGCGATATGCGAAACGGTAGGTTGTTTGTTTCTCAATTTCTTTAAAAACCTCTGTGAGTGATGCTCTTTTCAACTTTAATGTGATAAGTTGCTCCTGCGCATAAACTTTTGAGGAAAGACATAAAAGAAAAAAAGTTAACAATAAGAAACTTTGCTTTAGTTTTGCGTGTTTAATCATCATTATTTTTAATTATATAAGTTAACAGAGAGTGATATAAAAGTCATGTTGTAATAATAAAGACATCACGATACTTCAAAAGTACCAAAAATAAAAGCTGTTATACAACATATATTTTGATTGAAATGTATGTTTTGTTCGAGAATGCACGCCGTATTTATATAATAACCGGAATTAAAAATAATATTGGGGCATTTTATTGAGTGATTGGTTTTAGAACCAACTGGCAAAGACAATAATTGAGAACACAAGGATGGAAATTAGTTTATACTATTTAAATTTTGTCCTAACTGATTTTAAAACCTATTAGTAAAAATGTGTAAGATAAAAATCTATCAGAAATTTAGTTCAAATTATTTTAATACAAGTACTTATGTACTTAAAAAAATAATTCAATTAAAACTAAAAGTAACTTGTCGACCTTCAATATTGGCTTTAAAACGATACGAACGTTCTAATATTTCTAAAACTTCGTTTAAATCATTCGTTGGAATTGTTCCGGTAAAGCTATCCCTTTCACAATTTTCGCAATTGACAATAATCGTGATATTATAGTTTTCTTCTATGGTTTTAATCATACTTAAAAAACGAGTATTCCTGAATACCATATCGCCTCTTTTCCAAGCTGATGCGTCAACAATGCTTTCGTCAGAAACAACTTTTATATTGCCCGTTTGTTGATTCATAATTGCTTTCTGATTTGGCTTCAAAACGAACTCTTTACCAGTTTGAATAGAACGCATGGAGACGCTCCCTTGTTCTAAACTGAGTTCTGCTGAGTTGTCTATCTGTCGGACTGATAAATTAAAAACCGTACCTAATACTTTTATTCGTAAACCTTTAGCGTTAATTATGAACGAGCGATTGAGGTTTTTGTATACCTGAAAATACCCTTCACCATCAAAATATATTTCACGATTTTTTTGGTTGTAAGTCTTAGGGTTATAACTTAAACTTGATTGAGTATTGAGCGTTACTTTCGTTCCATCGGGAAGAGTTATAGTAGCTCTCTCATGCTGTTGCGTCGAAACAATTAGATCTTCAGACCTAATTTCGCTATTCTGTTGATATAAATAAATCGTAGAAAATACAAATAATGGGAGTAAGATAGCGGCAGCTGCTCTCATGGCAAGTTTGTAAAAAGAAATGTGTTTCGACTCTATTCCTATATTTGCATCAACGCTGCCCTTTATCCTATTCAGTTGTTCAGCGGAAACTAAAGTCGTATCATGCTCTTCATCGTTCCAGGATTCTCTCAAAAGTACTTCGAGATTTTCATCGTCCATCTCTGAAAGCTTTTTTCTAAACTCAATAAGTTCCTTTGGCGACAATGTGTTTTTTCTGAATTTATAATCTAAATCATTCATTAAGCGAATTTTATTTTATAGACAATGTTTTTGAGCAAGAGTACCTAAAATGAAAAATAAAAATGAAAAATAATTAAATATAAAAGCGATCATAATAATCCATAAATATTTTACTTTGTCTTTTAATGTTTTCAAACCCAATGACAGTTGATTTTTGACAGTTTGTTCACTCAACGAAAGTTTTTGTGCAATTTCCTTGTTTGTCAGATTTTGAAAACGTGATAACGCAATTACTTCTTGTTGTGTATGAGGTAGTTCTTTTATTACTTTATACACTTTCGATTCAAATTCATCATATTCCATACGAACGTGTGCATTTTCGGTCGATACCACATCTAAATAGTCAACATATTCTTCGTAAACGAGATGGTTTGCTGTAGAACGATAAGCGTTTATAAGCAAATGCTTAGCCATTATAAATAGAAGCGAACGCAATGTCTCTTTTTGAAGTATTTTTTCCCTGCTTTGCCATATCTTAACGAACACATCCTGCACAATTTCTTCTGCTTCCACGGAAGATTTCGTGAACTGAACGCTGTAGTTATAAAGACGTTTTGAATACATTCGGTAGATTTCATTGAATGCTTTTAACGATCCTTTTTTTAATTCGTAAATCAGTATTTGCTCGTTGATATTTATTTCGTGACTCAAAATAGGTGATTATTAGATTTTTCAAAATACAAAGGGCAAATATAGTGAAATTTACTTATTTGAAAAAGCTGAAACATTAAAATATATATATGAGTTAATAGTAGCTATGTGCTTATAACTTTGAAATTTTCATTGCAAATCCACCACCAGGAGCCATTTGAATATTTAATTTTTTATCCGATAGTATATTTATTTCTACTTTTTTATAGTCGTGCGCTGCTTTATCAGCGTTCACGCCATCTTTGAAAATCACAGCTTTAAAATTTCCTGCTCCTAAAAATGATAGGTCTAAATTTAAATTGCGTGCATCCCAATTGGTCATTGCGCCCACATACCAAACGCTGCCCTTTTCACGAGCCACAGCAATATACTCGGCTACTTTACCATCAAGAACTATTGTGCTATCCCATACGGTAGGAACTTCCGCTATAAATTTTGTACACGTTGGTTCACGCATATAATTTGACGGATTATCGCAGAGCATATTCAGTGGCGACTCAAAAACAATGTATTCTGCTAACTGTCTGCAACGGGTTCCTTGACTCATTGGTTCACTGTTTGATGGACGATAATTTTCTTTAGTTGCATTACTCATAGCTCCTTGCGTGTAATCTACCGGACCTGCAATCATTCGAATAAAAGGCATTGTTACATCATAGCTAACCATGTCTAAATTTTTCGCCCATTTCATTTGTTCGAGACCATATACAGCTTCTACATTTATTACATTTGGGAAAGTACGCTGCAAACCTGTTGGCTTGTATGTGCCATGAAAATCGAGCAACATCCTATGCTGTGCAGCTATTTTGGCAGCCCTGTAATGAAAATTCACGGCAACCTGATCATCTCGTTCCATAAAGTCAACCTTAAAACCTTTAATTCCCATTTCGGAATAATGCTTGCAAACTCCTTCAATATCTTTTTCGAATGCCGCATATCCTGCCCATAGTATAAGACCTACATTTTTCTTTTCTGAATATGTAATCAGCTCTTTCAGGTTTATTTCAGGTACAATTTGATACAAATCCGCTTTGTTTTTTACAGACCAACCCTCATCTAAAATAATATATTCAATGCCGTATTTTGAAGCAAAATCAATATAATATTTGTAAGTGTCGTTATTGATTCCCGATTTAAATTCTACACCGTAGATATTCCAATCATTCCACCAATCCCATGCTACTTTTCCAGGTTTAACCCATGTGAAATCCATATCTGACGAGGAGGGAGTTGCTAACTTGTACACCATATCGTTGTTCGCCAATTCACTATCTTTTGTTGAGACAATTAGCGTACGCCATGGAAAGGAAACATTCCCATTTTCATATTTAGCAATATAACTTTCACGTTTATTGACTAAGAGTTGTAAATTGTTATAACCACCCAAAGTTGCTTTTTTTGGATATGCTGCAAATTTACCCTTAAGACTTTTACACCCTTCAGCATACAAAAACATTCCCGGATAATTTGTGAGGTCGGCTTCGACAATGACGAGTTTTTTACCATTTTCATATTCAACTAAAAGTGGCGAAAAAGCAATCCGATCTGTTTCCCATTCAGATAGCTTGATGTATTTATACACATTCTCGAAAGAAATTGCCATTTGAGACTCGATGGTACGTTTTTCCGTGTTAGCATAAGGAACATAAAGTTTTGGTTCATAGGGGAAGTTATAGACTACCTGTTCATTCTCAACTACAAATCTTTTGTTAAGAGTAGATACAAAACGGTAAGCCATACCATCGTCATAAGCTCTGAAAATGAGTTGAAAACCATCCTTGAACTTTAATGTAATTTCATTAAAAGCATCTGTGATCTGATTTTTTTTATAAATGCTCGATGCAAATGTTTTGTTGACGCTTTGTTTGGAAAAGCCTATGTATTTCGAGTGTATTCCAAAACTATTTCCACCCTCAAGTTTCATCGAAATATCTGATTTTTCTAATAAAATATCGCCATCGTGAAGCAATTTATATTCTATCTTTTCATCACATGAGATTTCCACGTTTAATGATCCATTTGGTGATTTCAATATGAAATACTTAGCATTTTGAGCATTTATGTTAATATTGAGAAAAACTATACACGTTAAAAAAAGCAGTTTCATGTTATTGATTACTTTCATACGAAAAATATTTGAGTTAGTTGATTGTATTGTAGTAAAGACAGTTTTTTTTGTAAAAAGTACCTGTTTAAAATAATGTTTTAGAACATACAATTCGAAGCATTCAAATCTGCTTTCACTTGAATTAATTTAATACTTCGTATCCCTTCCGCTACCCCCATCTTTCGGGATTAAATTGACACTATTACCTTTGTCGTAAAATAACAAAGATGATTAACAGGTCAAAAATGAAGTACCAGGCAGATGGCGATTTCTCCCAGCTTTGAGTTGCATTATCCCAATGGCGTATTTTATCCATGAATTCGCTGCCGGTAACCGAAGATTTATTGCGTATTGTTCATCTTTATCGCTCGGAGTTATGTTTGCGCTGAGTGATTCGCTAAGCTACTACTATTTCCGTGAGTGTGTTGATATGCGCAAAGGCTTTGATGCCCTGTGTGGAGTGGTTCGGGGGCAGATGCATTGCAATCCACTCAGTGGCGAAGTGTTTCTCTTAAAGTTACCACCTCTGGTGGGCTGAATTGGTAATGATCATACAAGGAATTTCGATGCAAAACCGAGTGCAAAGAAAGCGATATAAAATGGGCTGAAAAGTTTTGAAATAGCATCCTACATAGAAATTTGGAAGTAAATAAAACTACTCGACCACCTGTTTATCGACGAAAGTACCATCACCGTGCAAATCCTGCAGGAGGTATTGCCACCGAAGCCAATTACACCATCGACCAAATAAAAGCGCTTCGTGCCAAAAAATCATTTATTTACTCACTCATGGGTACGTGTATAGCCAACCAAGTAAATCCCCAAGAATGGCTAAGCGACGTACTGAACAGAATCCAAGATCACAACATCCAACAACTCCACGAGCTATTACCACACAACTGGAAAACTAACAAAGCCTAAACCAATCATTAACCAACTTGCAAATCCTATAAATCGGAACCAAATCTGATTTCTGGGATTTTTTTTATGTGCTAAATGTGTAAATGGAGTAAGTGATACGGTACTTCGCTCAAATCCATACATATCCAATCTGCTTCTTTCAGTTTGTCGGCTGGGAAAGTGGTTGTTAGTCCCAAACATTTGCAACCTGCTGCTTTGCCTGCAGTTATTCCACTTATGGCATCTTGCACTACCAAACAAGCTTCTGGTTCAACTCCAATGCGCTTGGCAGCAAGTAAATAAATGTCTGGAAATGGTTTTTTCAGTTCTACATCCTCACCACTAATTACAGCATCGAAAAGGGTGGCGTCGAGACCTATTTCGCGAAGGTTTATATCGATTTTAATGCGGTCGGCACTACTGGCAACGGCTATTTTTAGCCCTTTTGTTTTGCATTGTTTGATAAATAAACCAACGCCGGGCAAAGCTTGAAGTTTTCCGCGTGTTATTTCTACGTAAATGGCGTAAGTGCGTGCTTTATCTCGTTCGATATTCACCGTAAAGCCATTTATTTGGCAAATTCCCGAGATATAGCGATTCTCACCCGTTCCCACAAAATGCAGAGCATCTTGGGGTTTTACACTTACGCCGTGTTCGGCAAACATGAGTTTGGCGGCTTCAAAAATAAATTCTTCGGAATCGACTAAAACGCCGTCCATATAGAAAAGAACTCCTTTAATTGTAGGGTGCATTTATTTTATTATTTATGGGTTAATGAGTTTTGTATAGTCCTGAAATAGGTTTACAAAAAAGGAAACACAATATAGGAAAATGAGTAGCATATCGTACGAAACAATTTTAGTTATAAAGTTGTTATGATTACATTTTAGGTAAATCAAAGATGTATTTTCTAATACAAAAAAGGATAATGCCTTATTAAATTGATAATTATACGTAATATGAAGATCAGATATAAAATTGCAATTCTATTTTTTTGCTTTTCTGTAGTAGGTTTTAGTCAAAACAAGGCTTGGTTTACAAACTCGGGGGAAGCTAAAACCTATGCTGTTGAAAATAAAGTTCCAATTATGCTCATTTTTGCAGGTTCAGATTGGTGCAAGCCATGCATGATGTTCAAGCATGATATTCTTCTAAATGATATTTTTCAGAAATATCTTCTAACACATTTTGCTCTCCTTTATTTAGATTTCCCTATGCAGGCAAAAAATAAATTGACACCTGAACAGAAAACTCAAAATGAGTTATTGGCAGATAAATATAACAAATCGGGCTTTTTCCCAAATATAGTTATTATTAACCCCAATGGTAAAGTTACAGGTCAATTAAATTTTAAACAACAAACTACGGAAGTATTTATTGAGCAGTGCAACGCCTTGTTAAGTAAAATAGAAAAATAATTTATGTTCAAATTTTTTGTTACAATTTTATTGCTGCAAGCAACTTTTTTTGTTTTTTCTCAAAAAATAATAGCAGAAAAAGAGATCTTGAAGTTGATGGGATGTAGATTTGAAATTACCGCTACTGCAAAAGATAAAAAAGCTGCTCAAAAAGCCATTGAAGTTGGTATTGCTGAGATTCAACGTATTGAAAACCTGATTAGTGAGTGGGATTCAGCTACACAAACTTCAGCCATAAATAAAATGGCAGGTATTGCTCCCGTAAAAGTTGATAAAGAACTTTTCGATTTGATTTACCGCTGCAATAAAATTTCTGGATTGACGCAAGGTGCATTTGACATTTCTTTTGCATCGATGGACAAAATTTGGAATTTTGATAAGAATGAACATGATATGCCTGATAATATTGTAGTTAAGGAGGCTGCAAAGCACATAAATTGGGAAAAAATAATTTTGAACGCACAAAATAATACTGTTTTTCTGCAAGAAAAAGGAATGAAAATAGGATTTGGTGCTATTGGAAAAGGGTATTCTGCCAACAAAGCCAAAGTTGAAATGCAGAAAATACCTGGCGTGCTGGGTGGTATTGTCAATGCAAGTGGCGATTTGCTGACTTGGGGTGTAAGCAATAACCCCTCTGGTTGGTCTATACAAATTGCAGACCCAAAAAACATTAATAAGCCATTAGCTTGGTTGCAGTTAAACAACATATCTATAGTAACTTCGGGCGATTACGAAAAATACTTTAGTAATAATGGAAAGAGATATTCGCACATAATTAATCCAAAAACGGGCTACCCGATTACCGATATCAAGAGTGTTACCATTATTTGTCCCGATGCTGAATTATCCGATGCGCTTGCAACTTCCATTTGCGTACTTGGGGTTAGCCAAGGAATCGAACTAATAAATAAACTCAATGAGGTGGAATGTTTAATTGTTGATGCCAACGACAAAATTCATACTTCCGACAAATTACAATTAAATTACTACAAATGAAAAAACTGTTATGGCTATTTTTAGGTGGATTATTTTTTAGCTTTGCATTTAGCAGTTGTATGTCTGTTAAAGCTTACCAAAAAATGTATCTCAACGATGTTGAAATGGAATTGTCGGCAAAAAAAATAGAAATGTTTGAAACCAATTACGAAACCTACCGCGAAGGTGCCTCGGGCGCCAACGGTGGCAAAGTAGGTGGTGGTTGTGGATGTAACTAATAAAATAGCACAGAATTATGATTATTAAGAAATTACTTTTCGTTTTTGCGCTAACGCTTTGCTTGCCGTCGGTGTCATCGCAGGAACTTTTTAATTCGGAGTTGGATACAATTCAAAACCCGACTATGAATAGTTTCAAAACGAAACCCAACAGCAGTGAAATAGAGGCTAATTTTTTAAGTAGTTACTACAATCAAGATGGTAACAATTCACCCGTTACAGGTGGAGTAGGAACGGAGGCTTTAACTGACTTTGCCAATGTCTTTATTGTAAATGTGCCGATAGACAGTATCAATTCCATAGGCTTTTATGGCGGTGCCGATGCTTATACGTCGGCTTCTACTGACAACATTGATTCAAACGTATCTTCTGCATCAGTTAATGATGTACGCATTTATGGTACTTTAAGTTACAACCGAAAAAACCTGAAACGAGGCGAAACTTACGGAGTTCGTGGTGGCTATTCTAAAGAATTTGATTATGAGTCATTGTCCGCAGGAGTTTCTATCACCAAAGAATGGAACGAAGGGAATACAGAATTAAATTTAACAGGACAAGCCTTTTTTGACAAATGGTTAGGAAAAGATGGTAGTAACTCCTTGATTTATCCCGAATTTTGGTTGGGAGAAGCTTTTGGTTATAAAAATCTTAGCACGCCTAATAGAAATTCTTTCAATGCGCAATTATTTTTATCTCAGGTAATTAATCCACGATTGCAAATCGGACTATCTGCCGAATTTATTTACATGACAGGTTTGCTGTCCACCCCTTTTCACAGTGTCTATTTTGTGGGAAAGGAAGATTTCAAAATGGACATTGAACGATTACCCGCATCCCGTTTAAAACTACCTTTCGGAGTACGCTTAAATTATTATCCTATTGATTTTTTGGTTTTACGCACTTATTATCGTTATTATACCGATGATTTTGGCATCAATGCTCACTCGTTGGAGGTGGAAACCCCCTTGAAGTTAAATTCCTCATTTACCATTGCGCCTTTTTATCGTTTTCATACACAATCAGGATCTAAATACTTTGCACCCAAAAATGTGCACGTTGCACCTTCGGAACCCAATTCAACCATTTATTATACTTCCGACTATGATTTGTCGGCTTTAAATGCTCATAAATTTGGCTTTGGGCTAAAGTATTATCCAGCTTATGGTTTGCTTCGCTCACGTCCCTTTTTGGATAGATATGGCGTTGTTGTTTTCAAATACATTGAACTGAGAACTGCAATGTATAAGCGCAGCACTGATTTATCTGCTTTTAACGTGAGCATTAACTTAGCATTTACTTACAAATAAAATAAAACAAAGTAAAACAACACAATGAAAAATTTTAAAATAATAGTTTTTGTAATTGCTTTTACAAACTTAGTATATTGCTTGTCCGCACAAACAGCTGGAACGCTTACCATATCGGCAACAACCAGTGGCACAGGGAGTTCTGATTATGGCACTAAAAATGTGTCTTCGATGTGGGTCGAAGATAGTAGTGGCAAATTTTTGAAAACACTTTTGGCATTCGCTTCTGAGCGAAAACAATATTTATTAGCCTGGAAAACTAAAACTACAATTGCAGGCTCTCCATATAATACCGTAGATGCCGTAACTGGAGCAACGCAAATGTCCCATGGAACACGCACTTGTACTTGGAATGGGAAAAACAGGTTGCAGGAGTTGGTGGCAGATGGTACTTACACACTAAAAATGGAGCTGACGGATAATGATGGTAAAAAGCAGAATTTAGCAAGTTTCCAGTTTGTAAAAGGAAATGCCGAACAGACGCTTAGCCCTTCTACTACTTCAGGGTTTTCTAACATATCAATCAAGTGGACACCTTCAACGCCTGCGGGCATTGATGAAACAGAGTTAGCAAATTTATATTCGTTATATCCCAATCCAGCAAAATCATGGTTGTTTGTAAGTGGAAATGACATTGCTGAAATTGAAATTTTCAATTTTGACGGAAATAGAGTGTTGGTTTCTTCTTCGCAAAAGCTCAATGTAAGTAAATTGGCTAAGGGAATCTATTTTGCAAAAATAAAAACTGAAAGAGGTTCCTTTGTAAAAAAAATAATTAAATAATAAGTGCAATTATTTCTTCTATCTCATTTTGGGATAGCGTGGGCAAGGTTTCCTTTCAACATTTCTGTGTTAATTTAATTTTACTTTGTTGTTTGTTAATTTGCCAATAATAAGCTATGATTGTGGTTATTAAGTAAAGAAGCGTTTGTAGCCATAAGCCTATTTGCTCTGTTTTTACTTCGTTTATGCCAGCTCCCATGCTGTTTATCTTGTAGTAAGCCTGTATGCCAAAAGTAGCAGGAAATATTGAACCAAAGGCTTTCCAAAAATGACTAATGTTAGACTGAGGCCACGAAATGCCACTTAGAAACAAGAGTATTAGCGAAAAAAACAAGAGTAAAACCATTTGTATTTCACGACTTGAAACAAATACCGACACTGTCATCGAGAAAAATATGCTTGCCAACAGAAATGGAACTATAAATTGCAGCATAACAAGCGGGTTGCCACTATGAGGCAGGTTGAAAAGCCACGGAATGAAAGCTAATAAATAGACTGACCAGAACAAATAAATTGAAAAAAATGCCAAAGCTTTTCCAAGTATGACGCGAATTGTTCTTCCACGATGCGTATAAGAACTCACTAATACGTGAAAACGGTTTTCTTCGCGTGCTGTACCGGCTGCCATACCAATGCCAAAAAACAAGGTTTGATGAATAATCAGAATCAGAATTGCCGGCATCAGAAAACTTGCAAAGCCCATTCCTTGATTATATAGTATGACGCTCTCGTAAGGTATGGGGTTCGAAATACAAGCTTGTTGTTCGCCCGTAACTCCAAGCGCTGCAAGCCTTTGTACTTGAATGTTTTTGCCCATATCTAACGACACGTAATTGCTTGCAAGTATCAGGGCTCTATAATACAAAAAGCTGCTCATGTCGCTATAAACCGACACCACAGCTTGTTCGCCAGTGTGTATATTTTTATCAAAATTGGCAGGAATATGAATAATGCCATGCACATTGCCTTTGTTGAACAATAACTTTGCCTCCAGCATGGAGCAGACTTTGTAGGCAACTTTTACGTCGCGTGTAGCATCTAAATGGCTGGTAAATTCTGCTGAAGCCCTTGTGTGCGAAGCATCTACCACCACCACGGGCACATCCACTAAGGTTTCGTTCAGGTAAAGCGAACAATACAACAAAGGATAAACCAGCACAGCCAATATTACAAGAATAACGACACCGCGATCTTTGAATATGTTTTTTATTTCATCTACAAAGATGTGAAACATAGCTGTACTATGCGACAAGATGCTCATCATCGTTGATGTATTTTCTTTTGAATTTTTCATAACATCTATTTTATTGGAAAATTTTGGTAAATGGCAGCCTTCTTGATTCGAACGAACACGAACAATGGCAACACCAAAAAGGCTACTAACGAAAGCATAAAACCGATTGAATATCCAATATCAAGACCGTTTAATGCCTGATTGACATAGATTTTGAAATAATAACGGATAGGGAATAGAAAACTGAAAATTTGTGCTGGATAAGGCATTTGCTCAATAGGAAATGTAAATCCGGCAAAGGTAAAACCTAACAACCCATAAAATGCCGCCAGCGTAACTCCATCGCGCAATACGGGTGTAATGCCAATAATCAACACGCCTAATGCTTGATACGCTAGTACGTAAAGTATAGTAGTCAGAAACATCCAGCCAATGTTGGCATGCATTGGATAGCCCAAGTAGCCATGCATCAACACATTGCCACCTATACCCAATGCTGTAAATAGCACCGTGTATGGTATCCCTTCCACCATCTACATATCCATCAGCATAAAAAATCCCATAAATCAGATTTGACATCTGTTTTATGGGGTTTTCAATTTAGTTGCTGATTGAATTATTTTTTGTTCAATTTCCAGTTATGCGGTAATAGCTCGTGGAGTCTTTGGATGTTGTGATCTTGGATACGGTTCAGTACATCGGTGAGCCATTCTTGTGGATTTACATTGTTGGCCATACAAGTACCCATGAGTGAGTAAATAATGGCAGTTCG
>MNZK01000012.1 GCA_001873635.1 Porphyromonadaceae bacterium CG2_30_38_12
TAATAAAAGAAATTTCAATAAATAAGCCGACACAAATAAGCCAACGCACAACCGACTGACAGACAGGTCGAAAAAAAACACTGGGCAGAGTACAGCCAGATAGTTGAAGATTGGCGCAGTAGTGGTTTGAGCCGTACCGATTATAGTCGAGAGCATGGTTATCATCCCAATACCTTTGATGGTTGGATAAAGAAAATGAGTCGCCCCTCGGGGCAATCTAAGTCGGCAAAAGACAAGACTAATGGTTTGAAAAAGCAGATTCAGACCAAAGAACCGACTTTAATGGAAATGAAGCCGGACAGTCATTGAAAAACGGAGCTTATAAATTCCATCAATTTTTATGACTACGCTGGGCGGTTTTATTACCAATGCAGCTTATTGTCTTATTTGTCAATAACAAATAGTATGTTTGAAAAATAAAAAAATGCACATTTGGCAGCAATTCATGTATCAATTGGATAAACTAAAACAGCATATAAAAATGGTGAGCGATGCTAAATGGTTGAATTTAAAACACTTTAAGCTTGAGACACGAAAAACCCTTAATAAAATTGGGTGTTGCCAATAGCTAAACTAATTATTTCTATACCTTTTTTTCCAACTCATTTTTTCGCACAAGCGCTTCCAAAAAGTAATAATCGGCATAATTCAGCGGCACATCTATTTCGCTTTCGTGAGGAATACTGCCTACGGAGTGCATTAATAGAAAATTGCCGTTTGTACCTAAAATGGCACGGTATTTATCGCTCGATAGCGAAGTCATAATTTTATCGGCAGTTTTTTTGTATTCCGGTTTGTCAAAAGTGCTGAGCTCGTATAAAGCCGAAGCAATAACAGCTGCTGCGGATGCATCGCGTGGTTCATTCGGAATGTTTGGAGCATTGAAATCCCAATAGGGAACTAAATCGGACGGCATATTTTTATTTGTAAAAATGAAGTTATAAATTTTTTCGGCAAAATCGAGGTATTTTTTGTCTTTCGTTTCGCGATAGCAAACAGTATAGCCATACAATCCCCATGCCTGACCGCGCGACCAAGCCGATTCATTGGAATAGCCCTGTGCGGTTTCTTTTTTACGAACATGCCCCTTCAAACAATCGTAATCGACCACGTGATAACAACTATTATCATTACGATAATGATTTTTCATGGTATTATTGGCATGACGAACAGCAATTTTATAAAACGATGAATCGCCACTGATACTTGTTGCTTAAAACAAATTCTGATTTCAGCTTTTTCGATTTGGTTCGCGGATTAGCACCTCCAACTATCAACCTGAACTGAACTCCCGATAGCTTATCTACCGTTTGTCCCGTCATATCTTCAAGTTTTTCGGGTGTGATACTCATGGTAATTGTTTTTGTTTCACCTTTGGCGAGGTTTACCCGCTCAAAGCCCTGCAAACTAATAGCTTTACTTCCTTTTTGCTGCAAATAGAGCTGACAAACTTCGTGGCCATATATACTTCCTGTATTTGTAATGTCAAATTTTACATCGAAACCGTTTTTATCCAATTCATTTTTAGATAGTTGTAGGTTGCTGTATTTGAATTTAGTGTAACTTAACCCGTAGCCGAAACCGTATTGCGGTTTGCCATCAAAATAACGATAGGTGCGTCCTTTCATGGAGTAATCGTCGAAAGCAGGCAAGTCGTCAACTGATTTGTAGAAAGTAACCGGTAAGCGCCCTGCTGGATTGTAATCGCCCCACAAAACCGATGCAATTGCCTCACCACCAGCCTGCCCAGGATACCAAGCTTCGACAATGGCATTCACCTTTTTTGCTTCGTTGGGAAATGCTATGGCACTACCGTTGAGCAATACCAACACGATGGGTTTTCCTGTTTTGGAAAGCGCTTCAATTAATCGCTTTTGTGCATCGGGCAAGTCGATACTTTCGCGATCGCCTTCTTTGAAACCTTTCACTTTTACCTTCATTTCTTCACCTTCGAGCAGCGGACTTAACCCTGCTGCCAGAATTACCACATCCGATTTTTTTGCAATTTCTACCGCTTCGGCTAATAAATCTCGACCCGGCATATCCCAAAGTAGTTTAAAGAATGCCTGCTCGGAGTTATTCTGCACAAATTCCATACGAATATTGTACATTTTACCTTTTTCTAAATAGTACGTGCCATATTCGGTGTGGTTGTGATGCGGATTGTTGAGCGAAGTAATTAAACTATCGTTTACAAACAAACTGTATGCTCTGTGTCCATCGGCTCCCAAATAGTAATTCCCCGAAACCGGCGGCACTAAAACCCCAGTCCAACGTACACTAAATGAATCGACAGGCAGTTTGGCATCGGGACTAATTCCCCACCATTTAAAGTCGATTTGTTTGTCGGTTCGTTTCAATTCGGGTTCTCCAGTGAATGTTTTATTTGCAAAATATGCCGCGTTCAAACCATTTTCAGTTAATTTTTCGTCAACAAACAAAAACGCTGACGGTACGACATCGAATAGCGGTAATTCATCTGCTAATCTACTTCCAGCAGCATACATCACCTCCGAGTTTGGATTGCGTTTCTTTATTCCTTCAAGTACAGTACTGTAATAATCGGAATAGCCATGATAATTCCCGAGCAACACATCTACATCGTTGGCATTCGGACCAATCACAGCAATACGTTTGATATCGTTTTGCAACGGAAGAATATTATTCTTATTTTTCAAAAGAACTATCGATTTTTGAGCAGTTGCGAGTGCTAATTTTTTGTGTTTTTCGCTATCAATAATGCGCAACGGAATCTTGCTCCAGGGTGTAGGGTCTTTTTCGGAAAGCATTCCTAATTTCAATCGGGCAAGCATGAGTCGCTCAACGCTCACATCGAGTTCACTTTCAGTTATTAAGCCTTCTTTTACAGCATCAGTCAATGCCGGATACGAATCGCCGCAATTCAAATCGGTACCTGCTTTTACAGCCATGGTAGCAGCCTCGGCTTTTGTTTTCACAACTTCGTGTGCACCCTTGTTGTGAAAATCTTTCACTGCCCAACAATCCGAAACAATATAGCCTTTGAAATCCCATTCGTTACGCAAGAGATTTTCTAAAAATTGATCGCCACAACATGGATTGCCCCTGAAGCGGTTGTAAGCACACATTACCGAATAAACGCCAGATTTTTCAACCGTTTTTTTGAATTGCGGTGTGTAGGTGGTCAAAAAATCGAAATCGACTACACGGGCGTCAAAGCTATGGCGTAATGCCTCCGGTCCGCTATGCACTACAAAATGTTTGGCTGTAGCAATTACTTTATAATAATTGGGGTCATTTCCTTGCAAACCTTTGATAAAAGGAACAGCTAACTCACCGGTCAGATATGGATCTTCGCCATAAGTCTCCATACCGCGCCCCCAACGCGGGTCGCGGAAGATGTTGATGTTGGGTGTCCAAAATGTTAATCCCTGATAAATATTGCGTTTTCCCTGACTTACGAAATAGTGATGTTTTGCTCTTGCTTCGTCCGAAATAACATCGGCAATACGGAACATTTGCTGTTTATCCCACATTGCTGCCATACCAATAGCCTGTGGAAAAACAGTAGCCCTACCAGCGCGCGCTACACCATGCAAACACTCGTTCCACCAGTTGTAAGCCGGAATGCCGAGCCTTTCGATAGCAGGTGCAGTGTAAACCATTTGACTTACTTTTTCTGTTAAGGTCATTTTTTTGACCAACTCTCGAGCTTTCAAGCGCATTTCTACTTCGGACTGCGAACAGCTATTTTGTGCTTGCGAGAAATTGCTAATAATGAATAAAATGCTTATTATTAATGCTTTAATTTTCATTTTATAGTTAGATTTTTAATTATTTCAGTTTTGTCAGTCTCATTTACAAGCCAACATTGATAGCTTTTAATGAGTTTTTTTTTGGCATCCAAAAATACAAAAGAATTCTGACTCCCGAAACTCGTATTGTGCATGAATAACTCCTGGTACGAACGACCAATACCGGCAGTGCCAAATTCCAGTCCTTTTGCCCACAACTTTCCAGCTACGCGCTCTTGCCAAATATTTATCCAGGGATATTCCGAAGTTTTCCATGCATACACCAAACTCAGTTTGTAAGTAGGCGAAACAGCCACAACCCAGCCAATGCTATCCTTAAAAATATGCGTAGAAACATAACTATCCGGTGTGTCGGAGAGACGTAAATCAATAGAATCGGCACCAGTACTGTTGTACGCCATAGGCCAATTATAGGAATATTGATTTGGATACGGATAGGATAAATGTTGCATAAATCCTTTACCAGCATTCGTAAAAACAAGCAAGCTATCGTCCAAAAACGGTGCACCGACAGTTGCATGTTGCACCACGTTGAACATACGACCGATGCTTGTGTAGTTATAAAATGTTTCGGTTACTCGTAAAGCATTTTCGTTTTTATTCAATTTCACCGTTCGGGTAATTTCGATACCATCCAATGGCGCTTTGATATACATCTCTACTGATGTGGGCGTTTTTTTCAAAACCTTCCATTTGTCGCGCGATGCTTGTCCGTTGTGCGGTACACCGGCTTTCATCTCCCCTTCGGTAGGTGCTCCCCAACGACCGGTACACAGAAAATGTCCTTGAAAAATAGCGCCGCTTTTGTTATTAGCAGGCATTTGTTCGTTAGTAACTTTCCAAGTAAATGGATTGACTGTTGAATTCGTTACATGAAAATCGACTATGGCGCCTCCTTGCAAATCGATGGCTAATTGTGATGCGCCATTGCCTACTGTAACAATAGATGATGTAGCTGATTTTTTAACGTTTTTACGAGCCCAAATCGGGGATATACTTATTGTCAGGCAAATAACTGCTACAAGTATGCTGCTATATCTCATTTTCGTACTTATTTAGTTGCTGTCTTAATCGTAAATGCGCAAAACACCAAATACAACGCACACGCCAAAATAACCAATACTGAACCTGTCTGCGAACCCATTGCATCGGAACTAATGCCCATTACAAATGGAATAATAGCACCACCAAAAATGGAAGTAATCATCAATCCCGAAATTTCGTTTACTTTGTCGGGACGAAGCTGAATAGCCATAGCGAAAATGATAGAGAAAACATTCGCAATAGAAATACCTACTAGGGCAAAAATAGCGATTTATTAGGTGCAGCATTTGCTTGTTGATTATTGGCATAGACGATTAGAAACAAAAAATGGATAAATAATAATGTATGTTTCATATCTGTATATTAGATTCACAAAACTGACGAATAAAATGAGATTTTTCCTTAAAAGTGTTTGAGATTAGTTTTTTTTTTTATGCATTTGTTCGTATTCATTGGTATGGGCGTTTAGGTTTTATGTGTTTTTGAATAAAATAGCTACATTTGTACTGTGAAAATTAAGAGTAATAAA
>MNZK01000007.1 GCA_001873635.1 Porphyromonadaceae bacterium CG2_30_38_12
TGTATCAGCCGCTTCGCGTCAGACCCAAGTTCTGAAAAATCATTGTTCGAAAGATCATACGTTGAATTTTTCGATAGGAATAATGTTAAGCTCTTATACACAGTTAGTAAATAAGCAGCAAAAAAGAAGTGGCTCTTTATTTAGACCGAATACAAAATCGGAATGTATTACAACATGTAATGGAATAACGCCTTCTTTTTTTAATACCAATGGTAGTACTTTATTAAATCGTCATTTTAGTGAAAATGAATATCCTAAAGTGTGTTTTGACTACATTCACAATAATCCAGTACGAGCTGTTTTAGTGAAAAACCCTGAAGATTGGGAGTTTTCATCTTTTCGAGATGTATATGGTTTACGGAATGGAAAATTGATAAATAGAGAGAGAATTGAAGAATATGGATTAAGATAGTTTGATTAGCCAATGCAGGTCAGCCGCTATGCGTCAGACCTGCTAAGAAACGGGTCAGCCGCTATGCGTCAGACCTGCTAAAAGTAAGAAACAAACGGGTCAGCCGCTATGCGTCAGACTTGCTAAGAAACGGGTCAGCCGCTATGCGTCAGACCTGCTAAGAAACGGGTCAGCCGCTATGCGTCAGACTTGCTAAAAGTAAGAAACAAACGGGTCAGCCGCTATGCGTCAGACCCTTAATATACGAAAAATGGCAACAAAAGCATTTCAGAAAATTTATACCAAGATAATACAAATTACCAAAGCTACTTGTACGCTAAATGCAACAGGTGTTGGAAACGAAGAATTGGCTACCGTAAATGGCAAATTGGCTCAGGTAGTAAAAATTATGGGTGAGGAAGTAACGCTTCAGGTTTTTGAGGGAACAGAAGGTATTCCGACTAATGCCGAAGTAATTTTTTTAGGCAAAGCACCTTCGCTGAAAGTGAGTGAGCAGTTGGCTGGACGATTTTTCAATGCCTTTGGCGACCCGATTGATGGCGGTCCCGAGGTGGAAGGTGAGGAACGCGAAATTGGTGGTCCTTCGGTAAATCCTGTTCGCCGTGAGCAACCTTCAGAACTTATCGCTACCGGTATTGCAGGTATCGATTTGAACAATACGCTGGTTTCAGGTCAGAAAATTCCATTTTTTGCCGACCCCGACCAACCTTTCAACCAGGTAATGGCTAATGTAGCATTGCGTGCCAAAACCGACAAAATTATATTGGGGGGTATGGGTTTGACCAACGACGATTACCTTTATTTCAAAAATGTATTCAACAATGCGGGCGTACTCGACCGAATTGTCAGTTTTGTAAACACAACTGAAAATCCGCCTGTAGAGCGTTTGTTAATTCCGGATATGGCATTGGCAGCAGCTGAGTATTTTGCCGTTGATAAAAACGAAAAAGTGCTTGTACTGCTTACCGATATGACTTCGTATGCTGATGCGTTGGCTATCGTTTCGAATCGTATGGATCAAATTCCTTCGAAAGACTCGATGCCCGGTTCGCTTTATTCCGATTTGGCAAAAATCTACGAAAAAGCAGTACAATTCCCAGCAGGTGGCTCTATAACGATTATTGCAGTAACTACACTTTCGGGGGGCGATATAACACACGCTATTCCTGACAACACAGGTTATATCACGGAGGGTCAGCTGTTCTTGCGTCGCGATTCGGATGTAGGAAAAGTTATTGTCGATCCGTTCCGTTCGCTTTCGCGCTTGAAACAGTTGGTTATTGGCAAAAAAACACGCGAAGACCATCCACAAGTAATGAATGCCGCTGTACGCCTTTTTGCCGATGCTGCTAATGCGAAAACGAAATTGGAGAATGGTTTCGATTTGACTGATTATGATGAGCGCACTTTGGCATTTGCAAAAGATTATTCAACCAAACTGTTAGCTATCGACGTTAATATCGACACCACCGCTATGTTGGATGTGGCTTGGGAAATCCTTGGAGAGCACTTTAAACCGGCAGAGGTGAATATTAAGCAGGAGTTAATACAGAAATATTGGAAGTAATTAATTTAAAAATTGCAATTAGAATATAAATTTTGCGGTCAAAATTTTTTACCGCAAATTAAACCAATACTGATGACTGAAATTTTATGGATAGGTAATGTAGAAGATGAAATTCTCATTATTAGAAATCAAAAAGTAATTTTAGATAGCGATGTTGCCTATTTATACAGTGTAAAAACCAAAGAAGTGAATCAGGCTGTAAAAAACAATCCTGAAAAATTTCCTTTCGGATACGTATTTGAACTCAGTAGTGAAGAACAAGATGAGGTGGTCAAAAAATTTGACCACCTCCAAAAACTTAAATTTTCTTCTATTGCTCCTAAAGCATTTACAGAGAAAGGACTTTATATGCTTGCAACAATTCTGAAAAGTCAAGTTGCAACCGAAACGACAATTAACATTATTGAAACTTTTACCAAAACAAGAGAATTATCTCGTAATATTGGCGAGTTGGTTACTTTGCCTGAAGAAACAAAGCAAAAATTACTACTCAAACGCAGTGGAGAATTAATTTCAGATGTTTTGAGCGAAGCATTAGATGTAACTGAAACAAGCTTGAACTGAATTTGGCAGTTTTAAAAATCAAACATACTATCAAGCATAAAAATGGTTCAATGGAGGCTCAAAAGCCAGAACCAATCTATATAACATTTAAAACTAATGAATTAAATGCATTTAATACGGAAAAATAACAAATAACAATGGCAATTTCATTTCAATATAACAAAACATCATTGCATCTGCTTGAGAAAAATCTCAAGATGCGTGTGCGCGCTTTGCCTACTATCAAAAACAAGGAAAGTGCACTGCGTGTGGAAGTGAAGCGTGCAAAAGATGAAATACTCAAGCTCGAAGAGGAAGTGGAGCAACGCATAGCGGCTTACGATAAAATGTTGGCTTTGTGGGGCGAGTACGACACGAGTTTACTGCATGTGGACGATGTGAAAATGGATGTTAAAAAAATTGCGGGCGTACGAATTCCTGTTTTGCAGGAAGTGATTTATACTACCAAACCGTTCAGTTTATTTAATTCACCCAAATGGTTTGCCGATGGATTGACCCAACTCAAAGAGCTGGCACAAGTGGGTATTGAACGCGAATTTTGTAGTCAGAAACTGCATTTATTGGAATATGCCCGCAAAAAAACCACTCAAAAAGTAAACTTGTTTGAAAAAGTGCAAATTCCAGGTTATGAAGATGCTGTGCGCAAGATAAAACGCTTTATGGAAGATGAAGAAAACCTTTCAAAATCGTCGCAGAAAATTGTAAAATCTCGTCAACAACAACTAAAGGAGGCAGGGTTATGATATTGAAAATGAAACGCTACACCTTTTTGGTGTATCACAAGCAATACACCGAATTTCTTGAAAAACTCAGGGAAACAGGCGTATTACACGTAATTGAAAAAGTCGGAGGAATAGCCGAAAATGATGCATTACGCGACAAGATGCAATTGTCTGCTCGCATTAAAAATGCTTTGCTTAAGCTCGAAAAACGCACACCTAAAAATGCGATTCTTCTTCCTGAAGATTCAAGCAAAGATGGCATGGAACTGCTTTATAAAGTAGAACTTGCTCTATCAGAAAAAGTTGCTTTGGAACAAAAATTGCAAATTGCTGAAAAAGAGCGAGATCGCATGGAGGTGTGGGGCTCATTCAGCCACGAAAGATTGAAACAACTTAGAAATGCTGGTTGGATCATTAATTTTTATAGCTGTAATCTACGGAAATTTGATCAGGAGTGGGAAGTGCTCTACAATGCTTTCGAAATCGATACAATTGGAACCACTCGTTATTTTCTGACGATAACAAAACTGGGGCAAATTATAGAAATTGATGCTGACCCGATTAAGCTTGCTGCTAAAACGTCCGAACAAATATCAGAAGAAATAGCTGAAATACGAATAAAAATTGCGGAGCAAATATCTTTACTTCAAAAGTTTGCCATTGAGGATTTTAAATCATTGAAAGCATCTCAAGGCAAGATAGTTGAAAGCATAAATTTAACAAAAGTATTACTCAATACCCAGTCAGAGGCTGATAATCGGGTAATGGTGCTCGAAGGCTGGTGTCCCGAAGAATCAGAAGACGTTCTGAATAACTACTTGGAATCAATAGGTGTTTATTACGAAACAGCTATTCCAACCGAAGAAGATAAAGTGCCTATAAAGCTGAAAAACAATAAGTTCACAAAACTTTACGAAATGATTGGCGAATTGTATGATTTGCCAAATTATCATGAGTTGGACTTAACGCCGTTTTTTGCACCGTTTTACATGTTGTTTTTTGGGCTTTGTTTGGGCGATGTTGGCTACGGATTAATATTTGTGATTGCAGCTATTATTTTCCGTCCAAAAGTTTCGGAAGCTTTAAAACCGGTCTTTTCTTTGCTCATTTGGCTTGGTGTGTCCACAGTGTTAATGGGTGCTGTAACAGGGAACATATTTGGTTATAGTTTGATTGATTCAGACATTACTTGGCTGCAAGATGCAAAAAAATACATGCTCGATGCCGATAAATTATTTAATACATCCCTCATAATTGGTGCTGTACAGATTATGTTTGGGATGGTTTTAAAAGCCATAAATCAAGCTCGCCGATTTGGTTTTGCAGCTTCAATTGCTACTTTGGGCTGGTTAATTCTTATTTTGGGAAGTGCAGCAACTTATGGACTTCAAAATTTCAACATAATTTCTGTTGAAGTTGGCAAATACATGTATTACGGTTTTGGAGGATTAGGCGCTATTATGGTTTTCCTCTTGAATGATATCAAGCGTAATCCACTTATCAATATGGGAGCTGGACTTTGGGATACCTACAACATGGTATTGGGTTTGATGGGAGATATTCTATCTTATGTGCGCCTCTTTGCTTTGGGTATTTCTGGTTCGGTAATGGGCTTTGTGTTCAACGATTTAGCTATAAACCTAAGTGGGAATATTCCTATTTTAAGTCCTATTTTTATGATAATCATATTGTTAGTAGGTCATGGATTGAATATTTTTATGTCGAGTTTAAGTTCGTTCGTACATCCCATGCGTTTAACTTTTGTAGAATTTTATAAAAATGCTGGTTTCGAAGGTGGCGGTAAAAAATATCGTCCTTACGCTGCCTACAAGGAAGAGAAAACTTTATTTTAATCTGAAATAATATTTGCAACGAAATAAAAATAAATAAACAACAATAACTTTATAAAAAAAAAATTATGGAACCAATTATTTTAGCGTATATCGGAGTCGGTTTAATGGTAGGAATGGCCGGAGTAGGTAGTGCTTATGGTGTAACTATTGCCGGAAATGCCACCATTGGCGCTTTGAAAAAGAATCCGGATGCTTTTGGTAACTATATGGTTTTGAGTGCTTTGCCTGGTACTCAAGGACTGTACGGATTTCTTGGCTACTTTTTACTTAAAAGCCATTTATCGCCCGAAATGACTTGGGCTGCTGCAGCGGCTGTATTTGGAGGCGGTTTAGCATTGGCATTAACTGGCTTTTTTTCGGCCATTCGTCAGGGACAAGTTTGCGCAAACGGTATTTCTGGAATTGGCTCAGGGTACGATGTGTTTGGTAAAACATTGATTTTGTCAGCTTTCCCCGAATTATATGCCATCGTATCGCTGGCAGCTGTATTTATGATTGGGGGATCCATTATATAAAAACCAATTACAATTTGTTAAGAAGCTCAAACCAAATGTGGTTTGAGCTTCTTATATTTTGATAGTAAGTTGAAAAAACTTACTTTTGCCTAAACTATACAATTTGCGATTGGCATCGATGAAAAAAAAATCATCTCAATTCTCTTCTTTTTTGCATAAACTTCGCTTTCAGTATCGCGTTTCGGTGCTGAACGAAAATACATTGGAGGAATCGTGGCACATTCAACTCTCACGATTGAAAGTGCTGGTATATGCTTCTATGCTGATTTTTGCAACTTTTATATTGCTTACTTTGCTTATTTTTACAACCCCAATACGCTATTATCTACCTGGTTATGGCGAGTCGGGTAGCCACACCCGCATACTGTCGGAGTCGATGACAGTAGATTCCTTAAAACATCAGGTTGAACTTCAGGATGCTTATCTAAATTTAATGCAAGCTGTTATTCGTGGCAATTTAAAACCCGACTCGATAGCAAAATTAGACTCGAGTAAGTTGAAAGAAACAGCCTATCAGTTTTTAGAAAAATCGCGCTTAGAACGTAAGTATGTGGAGGAATTTGAGAATAATGAAAAATATAATCTCACTACTTTATCTGCTGAAACCAACGAAAATGTGTCGGTTTTTTTTCGTCCTACCAAAGGTGTGATTTCTTCATCATTTAATCCAGGAGAAAAGCAATATGGCATTAACATTATTACTTCGCCTAACGAAACTGTTATCAGCACCTTGGCTGGTACAGTAGTTTATGCTGCTTTTACATTCGATTTTGGGTGGGTCATTCAAGTACAACACGAAAATAACTACTTGTCGATTTATAAAAACAATACCCGTTTATTAAAAAAAATTGGTGATGTTATTCGCGCAGGGGAGGGGATAGCTGTAACAGGCGAAAATGGTGATAATAAATCGGGGACACAATTTTATTTCGAGCTTTGGCAGCTTGGTAAGCCTGTGAATCCCGAAAATGTAATTATTTTTTAAAAAAACGTTTCAGTTAATAATTCAGTTTCTTATGACACGAAAAATTCTTTTAACCGTTTTGTTATTTTCTGTTTTTGGGGCTGCACATGCCGAAATATTAAATCCAGTTACATGGCGTGTGGTTGCTAACAAACTCAACAATTCTGAAAATGCAGTGATTATTACTGCCCAAATTGGTAAAAACTGGCATCTATATTCTCAATTTATTGCCGAAGGTGGACCCGTGGCTACTTCGTTTACCTTTTCACCCTCGACAGATTATGCATTGATTGGTAAAGTGAGTGAAGCTCCCAAACCCCATAAAGCATACGAAAAAGCTTTTAAGATGGACGTAGCTTACTTTGAACATGAAGCGGTGTTTACACAAAAAGTGAAATTGAATGTACCTGCCACGCTTATAAAAGGGAAGGTTAATTATATGATGTGCGATGATAGTCAGTGTTTGCCGCCTACCGATTATGAATTTAGCATTGCGTTGGAAGGAGCGAAAGTGTTGGTATCCAATGCGAAAGTTGATTCAACCAAACAAAAAACTGCTTTATTAGCAGCAAATGCAACAGATACTTCGGAGATTATACCTCCCAAAGCAATGACTGCAACTACCACAAGCTCGTCGGCTGGTAATGCATCGCAGTCTCTTTGGACCATATTTATATTAGGACTTTTGGGTGGATTTGCGGCATTTCTGATGCCTTGTATTTTCCCAATGGCACCAATGGCAGTGAGCTTTTTTACTAAAAAAGAAGTTTCCCGTCGCAAAGGTATCAGCAATGCATTGATTTATGGTCTTTCTATTATTGTTATTTACGTTGTGCTGGGGCTTCTTATTACAGTGATTTTTGGGGCAGATGCGCTCAATGCACTTTCTACAAATGGGATTTTTAATTTTTTCTTTTTTCTCTTATTGGTAGCTTTTGCGTTCTCATTTTTAGGTGCTTTTGAGTTGGTATTACCTTCGTCATGGGTGAATAAAATGGATAGCAAATCAGAACAAAGTGGCTATGCCGGTATCTTTTTTATGGCGGGACCCTTAGCATTAGTCTCTTTTTCGTGCACCGGACCTATCATTGGCACCCTGTTAGTGCAAGCAGCTACAATGGGCGAATTACTCGGTCCTGCTATTGGTATGCTGGGCTTTGCCATTGCCTTAGCCATTCCTTTTGTGCTTTTTGCACTTTTCCCTGCTTGGCTGAAAGCATTGCCTAAATCGGGCGGATGGCTCAATACTATTAAGGTAATTCTTGGTTTTTTGGAATTAGGCTTTTCGTTTAAGTTTTTATCGAATGTTGATTTGGCTTATCATTGGAATTGGTTCGACCGCGAATTATTTCTTTCACTGTGGATTGTTATTTCAGCTTTAATGGGTTTGTATTTGCTCGGAAAAATTAAATTGCCTAATGATAGTGATGAAAAACATGTGTCCACCCCCAAATTAATGTTAGCCATTATTACCCTTTCGTTCACCGTTTATATGATTCCCGGGCTTTGGGGAGCGCCTTTAAATTCAATTGCGGCATTTCTTCCACCTATGAATACACAAGATTTTGTTATGACGGGTACTAGTGTTCAAACTACTTCTAACCACAATTCGGGAAAACACAAATACAGCGACATTTTTCATGCTCCGCTGGGATTGGATGTTTTTTACGATTACAACGAAGGATTAGCTTACGCCCAACAAGTGAACAAACCAGTGTTTATTGACTTCACGGGTCATGCTTGCGTTAATTGTCGCAAAATGGAAGCTTCTGTATGGCCAAAACCAGATGTGCTTAAGCGTTTATCCGAAAATTATGTGGTTATTCAACTGTATGTGGATGACAAGACTGATTTGCCCGAATCGGAAAAGTTTACCTCGACATACAGTGGTAAGAAAATAAAAACAATTGGTAACAAGTGGAGCGATTTTCAGGCAGCGCAATTCAATGCAAACTCCCAGCCATTCTATGTATTACTCAGTCCGCAAGGAAAACTATTGGTAAAACCTCAAGGTGCGAATTACGATCCAGCTTCGTTTGTGGCATATTTGGATAGTGGACTTGATGCATTTCGTGACTTGGCAAAATAATGGAATGTTTCTTTGAGCAAGATAATATAAAAAAATCAGAAATAAATATCGCCAAAAAACTCAGGGCGATGGAAGTCGGGCTGTGGACTGTGGATAGGCATCCAACTTACGAAGTGTGGGCTGTCGGTGTCGTCGGCACATTTGTGAAAATTAGCACGAATTTTTTCAGGGATATTTTCTGCGTCAATATCTATAAGTTGAAAGGGGATTTCGACGGTTAGTTCCCATTCAAAAATTCCTTGCATTTCATTAAATGCTCTTCGTCCGATGGACGGAAATCGTTGGATGGTTTTTAGCTCCTCTAAACTGAAAGGTTCAACTGCTTCTGTTCTGCTTTTTCGGCGTTTTGCAGAGCAAGTGCCAATGCAGTTAAATTCGAAATTGAAGTAATAATCTTTGTTGGGTAGCTGACAAAAAAACTCGACACAGCTGTCCTCATGTACCGGACTTTGATCGGTTGAATAGCTTGCTTTGAGTAAATTTCCTCGCACACGAAATTTAATAAATAGGGATGTTTTGCTGCGCGCTAAAGTGAATGTTGTGAGTGGCTTGTAGGGGTATTGTTGTATCCAATTTACCTGTTCTATCATTTCACTGACGCCAAATTCGTCTATATTAGCTGCAATTTCAGCCAACGTTTTGGATTCCAATTCGGGTTTAAAAGGTATTTTTAATGTTTGCATAGCTCAATACGCAATAGCGTTTATTTGGGAAAAAGTATTTATATTATTCAAATACAACAAATTAAGTTTAAACACGAAGGCACGAAGAAACGGACTCTCATACTATATACCCGTTACTGGAAACACGGAGTAAAAAAATACTTGTATTTTTTTATGAATGTATTAGATAATGCTCTTTAAATAAAACATGTATGTTTTATGCTTTGTGTCTTATATAATTATAATTCAGGAATGAATGTTTTTGATAAAATTTTGTGTCTTCGTGACTTCGTGTTGTATTGCTCTAAATCAATCATTTAGCTTTTTAGTCAGAAGAATATTTAATTATGAAACACAAAATTAGCAATTATATTCATTAATCAGTACCATTTTATTCTTTTTTCATAGCTTTTTCTTTTAATTCGTTTGGCATTTTTTCAATAGCGTAACGTAGTGCTGTGCGAGGCATCGTTTTTTGATGTATCATTACAAAGTTGAATACTTCAGTTTGGTGCTTGGTGGCAGCTACTTTTAGCATCCAGCCGTATCCTTTTTGCACCATATCATCCGTGTCGTTCACTAATGTTTCGGCTATTTGCAATATAGGTTCTAAAAATAACCCTTTGCGAGCAGGAACAATGAGCGAAACTGCTGCTGCGCGTCGCACCCAGCGGTTTTCCGATTTTGTAAATTCCTTTAATGCCACTAAGTAATTGGGATACATTTGAATAAAATCGCCCATGACACGATTACAGAATGTGTCGCAAACTGCCCAGTTATGAATGTAATTCTCTATCCAATTTTTGAAAACATAGAAATCGGCAGCTTCGTACTGTTTCCTTATGGCGTATATCCATTGGCATGCTATGAAGTTTTCTTCTAAAATAGGCGATTGCCAAAGCGTATTGCAAAGTGCAAATAGCTCTTTTTTAGGTATATTCTTCATTGAAGCCAAATAGCTTTTTCCAATTTTGCTAATTTCTGCTGATTTTACACCATAGCATGTTATGTGTTCCTTAAAAAATCGTTGCATGGCTTGGCGATGGTTTTCATTACCAGCAGCTTGTAGTGTCGCGCGTAAATTTTGAATGATGCTATTCATCTGTTTTGTTTATCGTAATCGTTTCAAGGATTCTTTTTGTTTTATATTTTTTTTCGGGCGCAAAAATTTATACCTTTGCAGCCCAAATACTTTTTAGATAAAATATGAAAATTCTTGTTCTCGGTGCTGGCAAAATGGGCACTTTTCTCACGGATGTGCTTTGTATTAATCACGAAGTAGCTTTATTTGATACCGACCCCAAACGTTTGCGTTTCGTTTTTAATACCCTCAGAATGACGGATTATGATGAAATTCGTGCTTTTCAACCCGCCTTGGTAATCAATTGTGTTACACTTAAATATACTATTGATGCTTTCCTAAAAGTGTTGCCTTTTTTGCCACAAAACTGTATTCTTTCCGATATTGCTTCGGTAAAAACAGGTATTCAAGAGTACTATCAAAGTACTGGAATGCCTTACGTTTCCACGCATCCTATGTTTGGACCTACCTTTGCCACGCTCGACAATCTGAATTCACAAAGTGCAATCATAATTTCGGAATCGGATAGTGCCGGCAAGACTTTTTTTAATGAGCTTTACAGTTCACTTAAACTACATATTTTTGAATATAGCTTCGACGAACACGACAAAACGATTGCTTATTCATTATCCATCCCTTTTGCTTCGACCCTTGTTTTTGCTTCGGTAATGGTGCCTCAAGAAGCTCCCGGCACCACCTTTAAACGACACATGGATATTGCCAAGGGCTTGTTGAGTGAAGACGATTACCTGCTTTCCGAAATTTTGTTCAACCCACACACCCACAGTCAAGTAGAGAAAATACGCGCTGAGCTTAAAACCTTGATGGAAATTATCGACGAAAAAAACTCAGAACGTATGCAGGAATTTTTGAAAAAGGTAAGGAAAAACATTGCTTTTTAAATTCAAGGTTTTATTTTAACCATGCTATTGCATGAATTGCTCTATTTCAGCCATTTATCTAACCAGCTAATAAATGTTCGTTGCCACAAAATACCATTTTGAGGTTTTAACACCCAATGATTTTCGTCGGGGAAAATAAGCATTTCGGCTGGTACTCCGCGCATCACAGCTGCATTGAAAGCTGCCATGCCTTGCGATGCTAAAATGCGATAATCTTTCTCACCATGGATAACTAAAATTGGCGTGTCCCATTTATCGACAAAAAGATGTGGCGAATTGGCATAAGATTTCTGTGCTGTTTTATTATTTTTTTCCCAATATGCACCACCCAAGTCCCAGTTTACAAACCACATTTCTTCTGTTTCCAAATATTGTTGTGGTAAGTTGAACATGCCATCGTGCGCGATGAAGGCTTTGAAGCGCTTTTGATGATGCCCAGCTAACCAATAAACCGAAAAACCACCATAGCTTGCACCCACACAGCCTAATTTGTCTTTGTTTACAAACGAATCCTTTGCTACTTCATCGATAGCCGAAAGGTAATCTTGCATGTTTTGTCCGCCGTAATCGCCACTAATTTGGGCGAGCCATTCTTGGCCAAAACCCGGCAACCCGTGTCTGTTGGGCGCAACGATAATATAATCGTTGGCTGCCATTATTTGAAAATTCCAGCGATAGGACCAAAACTGACTTACAGCTGATTGCGGTCCACCCTGACAATAAAGCAAAGTTGGATATTTCTTTGTGGCGTCGAAGTGAGGAGGATAAATAACCCACACTAACATTTGTTTCTTGTCGGTGGTTGTTACCCAGCGTTCTTCTACTTTGCCCATTTGCAATTGGTCTAAAATTTCTTTGTTTTCAAACGATAGCTCTTTATCAGTTCCTGTTTGCGTATTGACGGCATACACTTCGTTTGGTTTGCTCATCGAATGTTTTAAAGCAATTAGTTGATTAGGAGTGGGAACGACTGCTTCGTAATCGTGAACGCCTTTCGTAATTTGAGCAATGCCGCCAGTTGCAATGTTGCCGCAGTAGATGTTGGTAACGCCATGCCACACACTTAAAAAATAGATGGATTTACTGTCGGGCGCCCAAGCCAAGCCTTCGGCATTTTGATCAAAATTGACGGACATGTCGATTTTTTTTTCAGTAGAAATTTCCATTAAAAACAAGCGGTTTTTGTCGGATTCGCAGCCATCGTGTTCCATGCTTTCCCATGTTATCCACCTACCATCGGGCGAGAATTGTGGATTTTGGTCGTATCCCACCATGCCAGTTGTTTTGTTTTCAGTTTTGCCTGTGGCAATGTAGTAAAAATAAATGTCCGAATTGGTTGAAATTGCGTATGCTTTTCCTGTTTTTTTACGGCAGGTGTAAGCAATGGTTTTGCTATCAGGGCTCCACGCTACTTGTTCGATACCGCCAAAAGGTTTCATGGGGCTTTCGTAGGGTTCTCCATCCAGCAAGTCTTTTTCTTTTTCTATGCCAGATTCGTTTAATAAAGCAACAAATGGATGAGGCACGGTTTCCACCCATTCATCCCAATGTTTATACATCAAGTCGTGCACGATAATGCCTTTTGATTTTGGTAAATCAGGATATTTATCCACCGTTCGTTCTCCATATTTTACATCAGCCACAAAAAGCAGTTGCGTTTCGTCGGGCGAAAACCGGAAGTCAGTGAGGCCTCCTTCACGCGATGTAAGTTGCTTTCTATCAGAGCCATCAGCATTCATTGTCCAGAGTTGCATCGAGCCACTTTCCGATGATAAAAAGGCAATACGTTTTCCATCATTCATCCATTTGGCAGCGGCTTCGCGCACCGAAGTTGTGGTGATTTGTTGCTTGTTGGTGCCATCGGCATTCATCACAAATATTTCAGAATTTCCCTTGTCTTCCTTCACCGAGTAGTAGGAAACTGAATAGAGTATTTTTGAACCATTGGGCGATACCTGCAAGCCTCCCACACGTCCAAATGCCCATAATACTTCCGGAGTTATACGTCCTTGCTCCACGTGAACTTGTTGTTTACCAATAATTGCTTCTTCTCCATTTTTTGCACAAGATGCCCCTAATGTAGCAATAGCCATAAGTATTGTTTTTAAAATATTAGTCATAATTTGTTTTTTATATTTACTCTAACCACTGTTTTGTAATGCCATCAAAGCTATCTATGCGTCTATCGCGAAAAAATGGCCAAATGCGCCTCACTTTTTCGCTGCGCTGTAAGTCAATTTCTAATACAATATTTTCTTCTTTTTCTTGACTTCCTTGCACCATGATTTCGCCTTGCGGTCCTGCTACAAAACTGTTGCCCCAAAACTGTATTCCGCCCGTAACACCCGATGGGTCAGGTTCGTAGCCTACCCGGTTGCATGCAATAAGATGTATGCCGTTTGCTACTGCATGACCTCGCTGTACGCTAACCCAGGCATCAGTTTGCCTTTGTTTTTCTGCATCACTGTCGGAACTTTCCCAGCCAATTGCAGTAGGGTATATCAATATTTCTGCACCTGCCATGGTCATCAATCGGGCAGCTTCGGGATACCATTGGTCCCAGCATACCAATATGCCAAGTTTTCCCAAAGAAGTTGAGATGGGTTGAAAGCCTAAATCTCCTGGTGCGAAATAAAACTTTTCGTAATAAGCGGGGTCGTCGGGGATGTGCATCTTTCGGTATTTGCCAGCTATGGTTCCATTTTTTTCAATCACCACAGCTGTGTTGTGATACAAGCCTGCTGCACGCTTCTCGAACAATGAAAGTACAATAACGACGCTTAATTCGGTAGCTAAGCTTCCAAAATAGTTTGTTGAATTTCCGGGGATTGTTTCCGCTTGATCAAAAATTGCCGGATTTTCGGTTTGACAAAAATACAAATTGTTGTGAAGCTCTTGCATCACAATGAGTTGAGCGCCCTGTGCGGCGCATTGCCGAATGTTATGTGTTAATTTTGTTCTATTATCAGCCCAATTATTTGTATTGGTTTGTTGAATTAATGCTACTTTCATAATTTTTTTTTAAACGTATTGCATGGTTACGCAGTGCAACGAGCCATGTTGTTTTATCAATGCACTGCAATCGATGGGGATAATTTTGCGATCGGGAAATAGCTGCTGAATTTGCTCGACTGCTAGTTCATCGCGTTTTGATTGGTAGGTTGGCACCAGAACTGCTCCATTAATAATCAGAAAATTAGCATAGGTTGCAGGTAAACGTTCTCCTTCAAAATAAACTGCATCTGCCATGGGTAGCGGTACTAAATTAAATTTTTCTCCCGCATGATTTGTGAAGTGTTTTAATTCAGCTTCCATTTTTTTGAGTGCATGGTAGTGTATGTCGTTTATGTCGGTGCATTGCACGTAAGCAATGGTGTTGTTGGGGCATATACGAGCTAAGGTGTCTATGTGGCTATCCGTATCGTCGCCAGCCAAAAAACCATTTTTTAGCCAAAGAATTTTTTTTGCACGCAACAGCGTTTTGAGATTTTTTTCAATTTTACTTTTGCTTGCCGCATTACGATTTTCGGATAGTAAACAGGCTTTAGTTGTGAGTAAAGTGCCCTGACCATCTGTTTCAATACTGCCACCTTCGAGCACCATATTCAAACAAGATTTGTAACGAGTTGCGCTGCCAAAAATGCCTTGTTCAAAAAGTGTTTTGGTGATTTGATTGTCGTAGTTGGCAGCAAATTTCATTCCCCAGCCATTAAAAGTGAAATCGCAAATGGTGCGCACTCCTTTCTCGAAAATGCTTATTCCTCCGTGATCGCGTGCCCAGGTGTCGTTGGTTGGTATGTTGGCAAAAGTGATTTTAGAAAAATCGCAACCACTAAGCAGGTGTTTTACTTGCTCTGTTTCAGGACTAACAATCAACAAAGCTTCAAATTTGAGTATTGCTTTTGCAATCTGTACAAAACAAGTGTTGACTTCGTTTAACATGGGAGCCCAGTCGGTTTGGTTATGAGGCCAAGTGAGTTGAACGAATTGTTGCTCAGCCCACTCGGGCGGAAAATATATGTCGGGTGTCATGACTTAAACCTTTGTTGCAGTTAGTAATTCTTCGCCTTTGCGGTAGTAGTAAATAATGCCAAACTTCGTACATTTAGCGAGGCGCGCATAAGGTTCTTCGTCTTTAAACTTATTTTCTGTTTGGTTCCAAATATCCACAATAATGGCATCGCCCTTCTCACGCAATTTTACTAATTCCTCCCATGCACGTGTGGTTGTATTCTGATGCTGTTTTTGTGTTGATTTGTATTCTTTAAACACTTCAAAATGCACTTGTACTTTTGCAATCGCAGGATTGTAAATTGGTAGTCCGCCATTTCTAACCCGTTCATTTTCACCATTAATAATGTTTTTCCCCCATTGCAAAAGAGAAGCTTCGGATGTTAAATCAGGGACAATGTGGTTGTTGGGTTCCAGCTGATACAACAACTTGTTTTCTTTTTTTATATCGCCTCGAATGACAGCTAAGTTGAAAACCTGAATGAAATGGGAAATGTATATGCGAGCGTTGTGTACAATTTGTTGATATCGTTTGTTTGCCATCACTTGGCTTTCGAGCGTTTGTTGATAATTGAGTAATTGCTTTTCAAAAAGGGTTAAAAAATTACGTGCTTCAATTAGTGTTTTATAACTGATTACTTGGTCGTTGTATGATTTTGTTTCACTTTCATCGATAGCGGTTCGCAGGGTGCGAAGGCGTGCTTGGTCGGTATTGGGTAGTCGGCGATAGGGCATTTGATCTAAGAATTAGTAATTAATAAAATTGAGAATTAATAATTCAAATACAGCATTTTGACATTTATAAAGCATTGCCAATTGCTAATTGCCCACAAAGATAAAAAAAATTAATCGTTTCTGTACAATAATTTCTCTGCTAAATTTCTCAATGATTGCTTTTTAGATGAATCTACACGGATATTATCCAAATTTGCGATTGCTTTATTGTAATAAAACATCATCTTGTCTTCGCATATTTTTTTAACTTTCAGCTTGTTATACATGGCTGTTACCAAAGTAATCTTTTCCTGAGGGTCTGGATAATTTTTTTTCAAAAATGATTGAATATCAAGTTTATCTTGTCCTTTGGCAAGTTCCAAAGCATGAATAAGCAGATAAGTTTTTTTATTGCATAGAATATCACCACCAATTTTTTTTCCAAAAGTTTCTTCTTTTCCATATACATCCAGCAGGTCATCTTTGAGTTGAAAGGCTAATCCGATATGGATACCAAAATTGTATAAATTTGTAGCATCGTGCTCGTCAGCGCCTCCAATAATTGCTCCCGTTTTTAGGGCACAACCCAATAAAACAGCTGTTTTCAACCGTATCATTTCTAAATAGTCGTCTGCATTTACTTCATTGCGCTGCTCGAAGTCCACATCGTATTGTTGTCCTTCACAAATTTCACGTGCTGTGGAAGAAAAAACATCCAAAATAGCTTTCAAATGCTCTTGAGGTGTTTTTGCAATAAGCTGATAGGACGCTATTTGCATCACGTCGCCCGAAAGTATTGCCGTGTTATCATTCCATTTTTTGTGCACGGTTGGCTTGCCTCGTCTAATATTGGCTCTATCCATAATGTCATCGTGTAGCAAGGTAAAATTGTGAAAAACCTCTATGCCCAAAGCGGGTGCAATGGCAGGTTCAATCTGCTCGGTGTATAAGTTGCAAGCCATCAATGTGAGCATGGGGCGAAGGCGTTTACCACCCATCGACAGCACATAAGCTATCGGTTCGTAAAGTCCCAAAGGCTGCAGCGACCAGTCTAATTTTTCTATTTCCCGACTTACTATGTTCGCTATTTCGTTTGCTGTTTTCATATTTAAAAATGTTCCTATTAAATAGCTAATTCATTTTCTATAATTTCAGTCATAACATGTTTTATATCAAGCCCTGCTGCGGCAATTTGCTGCGGTATAAAGCTGGTAGGCGTCATTCCTGGCGTTGTGTTTACTTCTAATAGGTTAATTTCAACGCCTTCGGTAATAATGTAGTCAATGCGTACAATGCCTTTACAGCCTAAAATATCGTAAATTGTTGAGGTCAATTTTTGGACACGTTCGGTGAGTTCGGCGCTGATACGTGCGGGCGTGATTTCTTCTACTTGACCTTTGTATTTGGCATCAAAATCGAAAAACTCATTTTGACTAACTACTTCTGTAACTGGTAATATTTGGCTTTTTATTCTTGTTTTGTAAATGCCGCAAGTTATTTCGGTACCAGCCAAATAGGCTTCAATCAGCACTTCATTGCCTTCGGAAAAAGCCAACGCTATGGCTGGTTCAATTTGCTCTCTGGTCTTTACTTTCGTTACTCCAAAGCTACTTCCGCCTACATTGGGCTTTACAAAACAGGGTAATCCAATCTTTGAGATTACTTCATCACTGCTGATGCTTTGTCCTTTTCGAAGAACCAATGACTCCGAAACCTTTATCCCAAAGCCTTTTAAATAATGGTTACAGGTAAATTTGTTGAATGTAACAGCAGCTGCCAATACGCCACAGCAGGAGTAGGGAAGACCTATCAAATCAAAATATCCTTGCAGAATACCATTTTCGCCGGGAGTACCATGTATGGTTATGTAGGCAAAATCGAACGTTATTTTAGTGCCATTTTGAATGAAACTGAAATCGTTTTTGTCCATATCTATCTGTTCGTGTTCTGAAATTTCTACTTGCCATTTTTTGCCTACTATGGTTATAATATAGGGTTTATAAAGGCTTTTATCCATGAATGAATAGATTCCTGACGCGCTTTTGAGCGATACTATAACTTCCGACGAATCGCCACCGGCTACAATGGCAATGTTTTTTTTTAGGGGTGATGTGGTCATAAAAGACTTCTTTTTTTAGAGGGTTCAAAGATATGAAAAAAAGTTAGAAATCTAAATTTACAAAATCTATGGCTGGATTTGGAGTCGTATTATTTATTCCTCTAAAACTTGTTTTAGTGTTTGCATTTTATTTTCGGTTTCGTACCATTCGTTTTCAGCTATTGATGAAGAGGTGATGCCAGCGCCACTATAAAAAATTAATTGATTATCAGTGTATTGCATGCAGCGTAAGTTCACAAAGATTTGCGACTCTTCGTTGGCTTGCAAGCTTCCTAATAGCCCCGTATAGTAGCTCCTGTCGTGCTTTTCGGTTTTTTCGATAAAACTGAGCGCTTCTTGGCGAGGCAAACCTCCAATGGATGGGGTAGGATGTAGGGCTTTGAGTAAGGACGGTATCAGCTGCCTCGATGGTTTTGCTCTAAATTCAAAAATAGTTTGGAGATGAATTAAGTTTCCGGCTTGGTAGTTAATAGGTCCTTTTTGCAGTATGTTTTCAATACCTAAATCAGCTATGCTTTGTGCAATGAAATTTGTTACAATGGCTTGTTCTTCAATTTCTTTGCTTGTCCAGGTGTATTCGTGAATAGCTTTTCCGGTGGCTATTTGGGTGCCAGCCAGCGAAACGGTTCGATAGGTGTTTTGTTCCACCGTTAAAAGCGGCTCAGGTGTAGCACCTAACCAACAACCCATTTCAGGAATTTGAATAAGGTAAACGAATGCTTGGGTATACTTGCTGCATAGCCGCTCAAACATGGCTGCTATGTTAAAATTGTCAGGCACGTGTTCGGTGCAAACTTTAGAAAGTACTACTTTTACTAATTTTCCTTGCTGCATAGCTGCTTTGGCTTCATTAATTTGCGATACGTAGCTTTCTATCGATGTAGTTGCAGATAAGTTATTCTGAGTATTTCGAGTTTTTATAAAATTATTATTTTCATATAGTTGTGTCAGAAATTCCGTTTCAACCTGTCCATTCAAAATTATGTTGTCGGGTTGTAGAAGGTATGTTTTGTTGGTGTCGCTGGGGGCAAAGGCGGAAAATAAAAATCCTATTTCGTCAGCCAAATTATCTAAGCTGACGAGAGTTTGGGGTATGGAAAGATGTTGAATGTAGCTGGTTATTTCGGATTTGGCTGGTAATCGAAACGAAACAAAAGGTATCTGCTGTTTGGTGCAAATATGGTGCAATGTACGCAAGTTTTCTAATTCCATAGCTTTGTAACTACTTGTTTTTGATTGCAATAATTCGGCAAGTTAAGCGGCAAATGGAAACTAATTTATCGTGTTTGTCTTTGACTACAATTTCCCATACGTGCGAAGTTTTGCCTTTATGGATAAGGGTGCCAATGCCAATCACTTCGTTTTCGGAAGTTGTTCCTACATGACTACCACTAATTTCGACTCCCAAAATTTGGAATTTTTCGATGTCAACAAGAAATGTTGAACCGGCACTGCCTATTGATTCGGCTAAAGCCATGGTGGCTCCTCCGTGTAAGCGCCTCATTGGCTGCACTGTACGCGAGTCCACAGGCATTGTTGCAACAACGTGCCCTGCCGAAAGTTCGGTGAATTGGATGCCTAAATGTTCCATTAATGTGTCTCGGCATAGCTTGTTTGCCTGTGTAATTGTTTCGTTCATAATCGTTCTGTTTTTAAAATTGTGCCAAAATATCGGCTAAATGAATTCCTTTAATAGCTAGGCTGTGCTTGTTGATGTAACCGTTAATATTCATCAAGCAAGAGGCTTCGGTGCTAACTATATAACTTACTCCGGCTTCTAACGCGTTTAATACTTTTTTTTCGGCCATGGCAGCCGAAATATCAGAATTTTTTATCGCAAACGTACCTCCAAATCCACAGCAGGTTTCACATTCGGAAGTTTCGATCAGCTCCAAGCCCTTCACTTGACTTAGCAATTTGCGAGGCTCGTCTTTTATGCCCTGTTCGCGCAAAGCCGAGCAAGCATCGTGGAATGTTACTTTGTGTGGAAAAGTGGCGCCCAAATTCTCAATATGTAGTATATTGACTAAAAAGTCGGATAGCTCAAAGATGGAATTTTTTAATGTCTCATGTTTTTCGAGTAGGGCTATATTATCTTTTAAAACTTTGTGATACTGATGAATAACATAGCCTGTGCACGATGCTGAAGGTGAAACAATGGGCATGTTCGCATCGAAATCAGTCATAAATTTGGCTGCCAAAACTCCTGCTTCGTTCCAATAACCGCTGTTGAAGGCTGGTTGTCCGCAGCAAGTTTGTGCCGAATTGTAATGAACTGTACAGCCGGCTTTTTCGAGCACTTTTACCACATTTAATCCCGTTTCGGGATACAATTGGTCGATAAAACAGGGAATAAAAAGTTGTATGTCTTTCATAAGTCTTTCATAAAAAAATCTACATATACGGGTAAATGATCTGAAAAACCTTTTTGATATTTCATGCCATTATAAGTCCTGAAAGGTTGTTTGCCTAAAAACTTCAAGTCGTTTTCTAATAAAAACTCTGCATCGAAAACTTTTGCCTCATGGCAATAAAAAGTTTTGCTTGTGAGCAAATTGCCCGATACAATAATTTGGTCTAATGCCCCCCAGCTACCATCATGCTTGTGCGAACCTTTATTTGATTCGTGTATCGAATACATGAAGTTGTAAAGTTGGTTGGAGGCATAAGGCTTTTCGAGCCTTTTTGCACCAAGTGCTTTTTGTAAACTTGCATCAGTTGGATAGTCATTAAAATCGCCCATGATGACAATATTCGCCTTATTATTGCGTCCTAATATGCTATCAGTTTTTGTGTGCAACACCGATGCTACATAGTTTCGTTTGTGAGCTGACTCTAAAGCTCCGCCCAAGCGCGAAGGAAAATGGCACATAAACACATGGAGCGTGTCGCCCGTTGGGACTTTTCCCATAACATATAGCAAATCGCGTGTTTTGATTGTTGGGTTATCGGGGAAGTGAATCGAAACGGCTTCCTTGTGGATAAGCTTGAACGCGAGTGGCTGGTAAAGAAGGGCAACATCAATGCCTCGAGCATCGGGCGACTCAAAATGTGCATACTTGTATTTGAAGCTTTTTAAACCCGCATAATTAGTTAAATATTTCAGACATTTTTCGGATTCAACTTCACACAACCCGATCAAAGCAGGTCCTTCCCAAGCTCCTAATGCTGCAATGACTTTTGAAATTTGAGCTTGTTTGAAGATATATTTTTCGTAATTCCAGCCACGCATGCCACCAGGTAGGTATTCCGAATCATTAGTCAGGCTATCATCTACAACGTCAAAATAATTTTCTACATTGTAACTCATTATTTTAAAAGAGGCTGTCTGGTTTTGCTGCGAAAATGTAGGCTCACAAACGATAAAATAAATAAATGTAATGATGCAGAATAATCGGTTCATTTTTATCTTACAGGTAGCCATGTTTGCGAACGACCTATCCAGCCATTTTTATCCAACGAACCACGCACTTTCAAATTACCCGTTTCACTATCCAAATTCATATTGCAGTTGTAAACTTTGCCGTTCATAGGGTCAAGTATGGTGCCATTCGTCAGCTTACCATTTTTTTTCTCTAAATGGCTGATAATAGTCATGCCCACAAGGGGTTTGTTTTTATTTGCACCTTCACAGGCATCACATTTGCGATCTGGATTTTTAAATAGTTTTTCAATTTTACCGTAATATTTGTTATTGCTGGCTTTGAAAATGAGTACAATGGATTTGGTAGTACCGTCTTTGTCGTCGATTGTTTTCCATCGTCCAACCATTTTTTCTACTTGCGAAAAAGCTGATAGTGTAAAGAATAATACACAGATTAGGGAGAAGATTTTTTTGTTCATACTAATGGGTTTTTATGTTTCAAGAGCAAAGGTAATTAAATTTTGTTTTCGTGCGAATCCCAAACGGTTATTTCACTACTTTTGTGCAAAAATATTTTGTTGATGAAAACTATTTTAATAAAAGAACAGTCCGAAATTGAAAATATTATTAATGCATGTGATTATTGTGTGTTAACGTTGAATGGTGCAGATGGCTTTCCTTACGCTATTCCAATGAATTTTTCGTATCATAACAATCGTATTTTATTGCATTCTGCTCCCTTTGGTAGTCATATCGAGAACATTCAGAGGGACAATCGTGTTACTGTTATGTTTTGTACCAAAGGTGAAATTGTGTATCAGCACATACACGTGGCTTGTAGTTATCGGATGCGCGCTCAGAGTGTGGTGTGTCAGGGTAGGGTTCACTTTATAGAAAACGAAACGGAGAAAATGGATTTAATGAACTCATTTATGCATAAATATACTAACAATTCTTTTAAATATTCAAAGCCTGCTATTC
>MNZK01000117.1 GCA_001873635.1 Porphyromonadaceae bacterium CG2_30_38_12
GAGCGAACTGCCATTATTTACTCACTCATGGGTACTTGTATGGCCAACAATGTAAATCCACAAGAATGGCTCACCGATGTACTGAACCGTATCCAAGATCACAACATCCAAAAACTCCACGAGCTATTACCGCATAACTGGAAATTGAACAAAAAATAATTCAATCAGCAACTAAATTGAAAACCCCATAAAACAGATGTCAAATCTGATTTATGGGATTTTTTATGCACTTAAAGTGTAGATGACGGAATGGATACTCCACACTTGCGATAAAATGAGCTCATCTTCGGGGTTGTTCGGAACGAGTTTTATATTTCTCATTTTTTCGTTGTTTACCATCTCGTAATCCATATCAATAATAGTAAACCGATTATTTTTTAAATCTATAAATTGTTGAAAAGGACTTTCTTTGGGCAATAATGCAAATCCCTTGATGTTATATTTGAATCCATTAGGCGGTGTGAAGCTCATTTGACCACTTCGTTCCTTTATTTTTATAAAATCAACATCCACCTTAATGGAAATTTGGCACTTGTAAGCAGGGACTTTTTGTAGTTTATCCACTACTTTTTGCATAGTTTCTTCGCCCGAAAGGTCTTTGGCAAAACTGTTGAATGTTAATAATATGCTGATTGCAATAAATATATTTCTCATGCTTTACTTATTTTTTAATTTAAAATATCTTTGTTCTTAAAATGTACATACCCAGCAGTAAGGAACACAGCCACATAAGAAAGTTGAATAGCTATGCTTTTGATTATTTCGGTTGTTTTTAACTCATAACTGAAAAATAGCTGCCATTTATTAAAGTGATTTGTAAACAAATATGGGATAATATCCTTGAATAATGAATAGCCCAGAACGGATAACACATTGAGCACAATAATGATGGCAATGGTACCGACAATAGGTACAATGGAATTGCTCGAGTAAGCCGAAAGCAGAATGGAAAGCGACATGACTACGAGCATGGCTAAAGCACCCATCAAAAATGCGCCTGCAAAACGCCACGCTGTATCCGAAGCGTCGATAACGACAATATTATCGCTTACCACCAGCATATCGCCATTACCAAAAAGCAAATATCCCAAGCTAAACGAAAGTAAGCCCATTACGGCTAATAGCATAAGTGTATAAATAACAGCCGTAATTACTTTGGCAACGTAAATGCGTGTGCGTGAGTAAGGTTTTTGTAGCAACAGCCGGATAGTTCCCGAAGAGGCTTCACCCGATATTAAATCGCCCGTAACCAAACAAATTAAAATGGGTATGTGAATAATCAAGGCATTCAGTGTAACATAAGTCAAAATGTTCGCATTTATTATATTACCTGTAAATTCGAATGCGCTTTGTAAATTACTCAACAGCATGTTCGATAAATCCTCTCCTTTGAAATACATCATGGTTTGAAATGCCAAAACGATAAAAACAACCGCCCCAAAACCAATAAAGGTACGTGGATGTTTGGCTAATTTGAATAGCTCAATTTGAATTAATTTAAGCATAATTTATTGATTAATGGCTTTTAAAAAATACTCTTCCAAGCTCCGATTTTGTTTTAGTTCGAGGAGCTGAATGCGTTCACTTGTAATTCTTTCTACCAATTGTGGAATGTTTGGTTCAGTAATCCATACAATGATGGAATCATTTATTAGTTGATGTTTTAATTCCATTTGTTGCAAAAGTTGCATCATTTTTTCGGGCTGGATGGTTTTTAACGACACGCGTAATTCATTTTCGAGCATAAGCGCATTCACCGTACCTTCTTTTATTTTTGTGCCTTTGTTGATAATAACCATTCTGTTGCAAATATCCTCCACCTCTTTCAGCACGTGCGACGAAAATATGACTGTAATTTTATCTTCCGTATTGATGTTTCGGATAATTTTCCGTATATCAGCTTGTCCTTGTGGATCGAGACCATTTGTAGGTTCGTCTAATATTACTAATTCGGGTTTGTGCACAATAGCTTGCGCAATGCCTAAGCGTTGTTTCATGCCCTGCGAGAAGGTTTTTACTTTCGATGCTTTTCGATCCCACAATCCAACAAGTTCGAGCACTTCTTGTACTCGTTTATTGATTTGTTCCACCCCTGAAAGTGAGGCTAAAATTTTCAAATTATCAAAAGCAGTGAGGTTGCCATAAAAATCGGGACGTTCGATGAGTGCACCTATTTTGTTGATATAGTTGCGTTTGTAACGACTTATTTTTTCGCCTTTGAATGTAATTTCACCTCCATCGGCATAAATAAGTCCTAAAAATATACGTAGTGTTGTCGATTTTCCTGCACCGTTCGGTCCGAGAAAGCCATAAATATCACCCGGATACACTTCCAAACTTAGTTGATTTAATGCCTGGAAACTTCCAAAATTTTTGCTTAGGTGGTCTATTTTTAGCAAAGCTTGTGTCATAGTTTTTGTTGCATAAATGTAAAAATAATGTTTTATTTGTATAATATATTATTAACGTTTTACTGCTGAAACTGTTCAAACGCTACTTTGGTATAGGGCACATACCAGCATTTGAGCAATGTACACCATCGGGTATCGGATATTTTTTTCTGCCAAGCAGTAGCTTCGGCATTATACGGAAGTTTCCTTTTCAAACCATTGCAATCGTTTTTTCTTGTTCTCCAAGGGACGCTCATCCAAAAATTTGTTGTTTTCAAAATTTTAGTGTACATTTGTATGTTTTTTTTGAAAATAATAAAAGCATTAGAATAAAAAATGAGTGAAGAAGTAAAAATGAATGATAGTGCCGATTATGGCGCAAGTAGCATTCAGGTTCTCGAAGGTTTAGAAGCAGTTCGTAAGCGTCCGGCCATGTATATTGGCGATATTGGCGTAAAAGGATTACACCATTTGGTTTACGAAGTAGTTGATAACTCCATAGATGAAGCTTTGGCAGGTCATTGCGACACGATAAACGTAACTATAAACGAAAATAATTCGATAACAGTAGTCGATAATGGTCGTGGCATTCCGGTAGATATGCACGAAAAAGAAGGAAAATCAGCTTTGGAAGTAGTTATGACCGTGCTGCATGCTGGTGGTAAATTCAACAAAGAAAGCTACAAAGTTTCGGGAGGACTTCATGGTGTAGGCGTTTCATGCGTGAATGCACTTTCTACCCTACTACATGTTGAAGTATCGCGCAATGGAAAGCTTTATATGCAAGAATACGAATGTGGATTCCCAAAGTTTCCAGTAAAAGAAATAGGCACCTCGACAACGAATGGCACCTTGGTAACATTTTTGCCCGATGCCTCTATATTCATCGAATCGGTTTACAAATACGATATTTTAGCAGGTCGCTTACGCGAATTAGCTTTTCTAAATGCCGGCATCACCCTCACTTTAACCGATAAGCGTGTAGTGAACGAGGATGGCAATTTCAAATCGGAGATTTTTTATTCAACCGAAGGGTTAAAAGAATTTGTGGAATATATTGACGAAGCACGAGAAAGGCTTATCGACAGTGTGATACATATAATAACTGAGAAAAATGGCACCCCGGTGGAAATTGCCATGACCTACAACACTTCGTACAACGAGAACATCCACTCGTATGTGAACAATATCAACACAATAGAAGGCGGAACACACTTAGCAGGTTTTCGTAGAGGACTTACGCGAACGCTCAAAAAATATGCTGAAGACAGCAAAATGCTCGAAAAACTGAAAATAGAAATTAGTGGCGATGACTTCCGCGAAGGCTTAACAGCCGTTATCTCTATCAAAGTGCAAGAGCCACAGTTTGAAGGACAAACCAAAACTAAACTTGGTAACAATGAGGTAATGGGGTCGGTAGATATGGCTGTGGGCGAAGCATTGGGAAATTACCTTGAAGAAAATCCGAAATCTGCCCGTATAATTGTTGAGAAAGTTATTTTGGCTGCCACAGCACGCCATGCAGCACGCAAAGCACGCGAAATGGTACAGCGCAAATCGCCACTCTCAGGTGGTGGCTTACCCGGAAAATTAGCCGACTGCGCCGACAAAGACCCTGAAAAATGCGAATTGTTTCTTGTCGAAGGGGATTCGGCAGGTGGAACAGCTAAACAAGGACGCAGCCGACAATTTCAAGCCATTTTACCCTTACGCGGAAAAATTCTGAACGTAGAAAAAGCCATGCAGCATAAAGTGCTCGAAAGCGAGGAAATACGTAACATTTACACTGCATTGGGTGTTACAATTGGCACCGAAGAAGACAGTAAAGCACTAAACATAGCAAAACTACGTTATCATAAAATTATTATTATGACCGATGCCGATGTGGATGGAAGCCACATTGCCACTTTAATAATGACGTTCTTTTTTCGCCACATGAAGGAATTAATTGAGCAAGGTTATTTATACATAGCCACACCGCCACTTTATTTGTGTAAAAAAGGAAAAGTAGAAGAATATTGTTGGACAGAACAGCAACGACAAGCATTTATCGAAAAATATGGATCAGGAAATGAAGGTGGTATTCACACGCAGCGCTACAAAGGTTTGGGTGAAATGAACGAAATACAACTTTGGGACACCACAATGAACCCAGAAAACAGAACATTACGACAAGTGAATATCGAAAATGCAGCATCTGCCGATCACGTGTTCTCAATGTTGATGGGCGACGATGTGGCACCACGACGACAGTTTATCGAAGAAAATGCGACTTATGCTAAAATAGACGCTTAAAAATATTTTTTCTTTTCAAGTTTCATGAATAGCATCAAACAATTGTATTTTGATAGATTAAACTTGAATAACAAAATAATTACCATCTGAAACTATGTAAATCTTGTTTTTCAGTTAGAAAAAAGACTGATTATTCTTTAAAAAACACATATCGCATTTAGTAATACATGAACTCGAAACAATGAACATAGCCGTATATTGCTCATCGAGCAACCATATTGCCGAAAAGTACATAGAAGTAGCCTATCAATTAGGCACTTGGATTGCCCAAAGGCATCATGTACTCGTATTTGGCGGCGCCACGGGAGGCTCCATGCTGGCAGTGTCGCAAGGTGTGTTCGACCATGCAGGGCACATCGTTGGCGTGATACCACAGGCAGTAGTGCGCATGAACCGACAAAGTTTAATTAGCACCGAGCTCATTACGGTGGAAACAATGGATGCACGCAAAGCGTTAATGAAAGAGAAATCAGATGCCTTCGTCATACTACCAGGCAGCTATGGCACTATGGATGAACTATTTGATGTGATAGCTTCGGGCGTAGTAGGTGAACATAAAAAGCAAGTGATAGTACTCAATCAAGATGGTTTTTACGACGATATTATTCGGCAAACAAAGCGCATGCGCGAAGAAATGTTTATTCCAGCAGAAAACTTCAAGCCGATTTTTGTGGACAATATAGAGCAGTGCATACACACACTGGAAACAATAAATTCAATATAACTAACATGTAAACCCTGTTTTTATGAATCTGTTTTGGAAAAAACTTTTTGGGAAAATAACCCCGACTTCGGTACTCGAAAAACAAGACGAAGAGGTTGTTTCGGCTATGAAACGCTACGAAGAGGTTTCTAAATCGAAAGAGCTTGCCGAGTACAATTTACTTTTTAAAGAAGTAAAATCAGCTGCATTTATAGAAAATAAAAAAACGCTTCAAAGTAGGAAGTATAAGGATACTGAAGAGTATAAAGTACTAAAACGTTACCACAAACTGCATCACTCCCATGGTATTAAAATGTATTTCGAGATGCTTCAAAGTGCCCAGTTAGAAAAATTTCTTACTTTTAAGGCAACTCCCGATTACATTCAGCTTGGAGATAAGAAAGCAGTGAAAGAATCGCAGAAACTGCAAGAATTTAAAGCCTTCGAACGTTCCAAAAATTATAAGATTTATTGCCGTTTTCATAATTCATTTATTTTAAAAGAATATGATGAGTTGAAAAAACAAGTGGGGAGCGATACATTTAAAACGCAAAATTCCTTTTGGGAAAACGCAAATCGCTGGCAAACAGTACCTGAATACAAAAAAGAACAACGTTTTTATGAATTAGACAAAAACCCTGATATTCAGTTTTATATCAACGAAAAGCCCGAACGTTTTGAGGCATATAAAAAACTTCAAATCACTTTTGAAGAACGCTTCGATTGGAATACGCTCAACAAATCAGCTTGGGACTTTGGGTTTCACTACAAGAATCCGAAAACTATAAGAAATCATTCGTTTGCAAATGAAAAACAAGCCAACAACGATGGCAAGAATGTAACCGTAATTAATGGCATTCTAAATATCAGCACCAAAAAAGAAACACTGACCGCACGGGCTTGGGACCAAACAAAAGGCTTTTTGATGAAGGAATTCGAATACAGCTCCGATGTGCTAAACACGGCAACCGAATTCCGTCAGCAAGGCGGTACGTTTATGGCTAAAATTCGTTGCTCAGGCAATGTGCATCATGCTTTTTGGTTAGGCGCCAATGGCAAATTACCGCACATCAACATCTTCCACTTCGACGGACACAAAATATCAGTTGGTAATGCTTATCAAAATATTATAGATGGCACAACTATCCGCGGCATTAATCCAACAGAGTTTTACATTTACTCACTTATATGGAGTAAAAACGAACTCGTATGGATGCTAAACAATATGGTTGTTTATCGCACATCGGCAAACATACCACAAGAAGCTATGTACTTGGTGTTTAATTCCTTTATCCCCAAAAAAGCGCACGGTTCGGAAGGTAAACTCGAGGTTGACTGGGTGCGTGTGTATAAAAACTAACCGATGCTGAGCTCAACAAAACGCTTATGGGCTTTTATCATGCAGCTACTCTGCTTGAGTTTTCTCCTAATTTCCTGTTCGGAATATGTCGATTCGCCTTTTCCAAACATAACTCCATTGTCTATACCCACACCTGCTGGCTTAGAGCGAGCTTCAGCCACTGCTTTTGTAGCAAATGGCAAAGCTTATCTGCTCTTTGGGCGCCAAGAAGCCAAAAGCAGTGCCGCTTTGAATGATTGCTGGCAGTTCGACCCCAACGATGCATCGTGGACGCGCAAAGCCAATTTCCCCGGTAGAGGCAGAGTGAGTGCTATTGCCGAAGTGGTTGATGGCAAAGGCTATGTAGGCTTGGGTTACAACTCAGGCGTGCACATTTACAGCTCCGACACCGTAACTTTTTCGGATTTTTGGATGTACGACCCCCTAACAGATGACTGGCAACAAAAAGCTGATTTTCCCGAAAAAGCGCCCAACAAAGCGGCTCCGGTTGCAGCCTGTTCCAGCTTTGCCTATAAACAGTGGATATATGTGCTTGGGCTTTCGGTGGACAATTATGTGTTTAACGAAGTGTGGCGCTACGACACCAAACTTGATACGTGGGAGAAATTAGCCAACAAATATCCGGGTAAAATTCGTTCGGCAGGTACAAGTTGCAGCGATGGCAACCGATTCTTTTTTGGCTTAGGTTACGATAGGGAAAGTTCCAGCGAATGGTGGGAGTATTTTCCCGAAACAGACAGCTGGAAAAAGCGTAAATCGATACCAGAAAATGGGCGACTGAATGCATCTGCATTTGCTTTCAACAATCGGTATTTTGTTACTACAGGAAGACGGTTTGGTGGTACACTCACCGATGGGAAACTATTTGATGACCTATTAGAATATGATGCTGCAAAAGATGTGTGGTACAAAAGAGGCACTTTAAACGGTGCGCGCGAAAATGCTATTGCATTTGTATTGAGTAATAAAGCTTATATTGGTTTTGGCGAAAACGAGCAAAAACGTTTCAACGACTTGTACTGCTTTGAGCCATAAAGCAAGTTGGAGATTTTTAAGAATTGTAAAAATGAGAACGATTACTATATTGCTATTTTTTGGGGCTTTTTTACTTTCGGCACTAAAAGCCGAAGGTGATACAATTCGCTATCAGCTCCTTTGGAATAGTATGACTGCAACCACTGGAAATTCGCCGTTTTGGTTTCAGAACAATCGTTACGGAACTGTACCTTTCGACGCCACCAACACGAATTTATTTGCCACCATCCGAAAAGATAAATCGGCAAATGACAAGCTATTCGATTACAATTTTGTTGCTTCGGGGTATGTAGGTATATCCAATAAGCAAAGTGCTCTCTATTTGCACGAACTTTACCTGAATGCCCGTTTATGGGTTTTCAACGCGAGTGTTGGCATGCGTGAGGAATTTCAGGGCACTCAGGACGAAACCTTATCGAGCGGCGGTTTGTTGTTTTCTCAAAATGCTCGCCCCATGCCCAAAGTATTCATTGGAATAGAAGATTTCACCCCCTTGTTTTTCAAAAACAAAATGTTAGAAGTTAAAGGAGGTATGTATAACGGTTGGTTTACCGATCAGGTTTACACGCAGAACTTGCTTTTTCATCACAAATTTGCTTACCTTCGAGTTGGCGGCATTCACAGTCCGATACATCTACAATATGGTTTGGAGCATGCCGCTCAGTGGGGAGGAATAGTACCAGGAGAATATGGACAGCAGCCCATTGGTTTCACCGACTTTATAAACGTTTTTCGAGCTCGAGGCGGTTCATCAGCGGCTACTTTGTTTGAGCAAATTAACGTAGGAGGCAATCACATCATGTCGCAAAGTGCTAAAGTTGAGCTTAAGCTCAGCAAGTATGACATCAAAGCTTATTGGCAAAACATTTCGGAAGACCAACCAGTTGATTTCCTTTGGAATTCGGTGAACGTAGCCGATGGTTTGTGGGGAATAACAGTACAAAACAAAGCATTTCCATTTATTCAAAAAGTGCTTTACGAATATTTAAATACCACAGATCAGTCAGGACCATTTCACGACATGGATGGCGTAGTGTATGGCGGCAACGATAGTTATTTCAACAATTATTTGTATCAGAATGGATGGACGCATTATGGCAGAACCATAGGAACGCCCTTCATCACCTCACCCATTTACAACAAAAACAAAGAAATTGGGATTCTGAACAACCGCGTTCAGGTTCATCACATAGGCGTTGAAGGATATTACCACGAATACAATTACAGGATATTAAGCTCATTTACAAAAAATTACGGCACCTATTCGGACTATCCGAACGAAACATTACGTACTTCAACCAACATGCTTCTGGAAGTAAATAAACATTTTGAAAAAATTTGGAATGTAGATATTGGCATTCAGGTAGGGCTCGATGCGGGTTCCATGTATGGAAATAATACGGGCTTTGCCCTGAAAATAAGCAAAAAGGGAATATTGTTTCACATAAAATAGCAAAGCTTATCTGCCCAATGATTCAACATTCAGAATTTTTCGCATTGGTAATTTGGTATAACCCAACTGAAGAATTAGCCCGCAACATACTTAGCTACGAACAGGATGTAGCTCAAGTTATCATCATCGATAATTCAGATACGGATAATAGTACTCTTTTAGGTATTTTTGATGCTGAAAAAATCATTTACAAAGCCAATCATGAAAATATTGGCGTGGCTAAAGCATTGAACATGGGCTGTAACATTGCCAAAGAAGGTGGTGCTAAGTGGTTGCTTACCATGGACCAGGACAGTAATTTTCTACATGCAAATTTAGCTTCATTTATTTCGGATGCTAACAAATACCCTGAAATTGATAACGTTGCAATACTTTGTCCAATTTGCTACGATTCGCGCACCGAAGAATATCCAAAACCTTACAGTTCGTTATTTACAAAGGTGGATTATGCAATGACTTCGGGGAATATTATTTCACTGAACCACATTGAAAAAATGGGCTTCTTTTTAGAATCGTTTTTTATTGATTGGTTGGACGAAGAAATTTGCTTACGTACCGCTCAACATCAGTTGCAAATAGTTCGGGTAAACAGTATTGTTTTGGAGCACTTTGTAGGGTCTGAGCCAGTTGATATATATATATTTGGAAAGCTAAAAAGAGTATCTAATTATAATCCAATACGTTATTACTACATAACCCGAAATGCATTTATATTAAAAAAAATTTACCCCAATGCTGCAAAAAAAATTGCAAAACGTTGGAGAAGATTAGTAAAACGAACCTTACTGTACGATAAATTGAGTAAATGGCAAAAGGTTAGGTATATCTATTTGGGTCTCAAAGATTATTATTTAGGAAAAACTGGAAAATTTGAAGCGTCAAAAATAAATGAGTGAAAAAAAAGCAATGAAAAAAGTATCTATTGCTCTTTGCACCTTTAACGGTGAAAAGTATCTGAAAGAACAATTGGATAGCATTCTACAACAAGATTATGAGGCAATTGACGAAATAGTTTGCGTGGATGATTGCTCTACCGATAGCACTTGGCAGATACTGACCGATTACAGTCTGTTGCACCCAACGATCAAGATTTTTAAAAACACGGAAAACATAGGATATATAAAGAACTTTGAAAAAGCCATAGCACTGACTACCAATGAATTCATAGCTTTATCGGATCAGGATGACATTTGGCACCCCTCCAAGGTACGAAAACTTATTCATGCCATTAAGCAAAAGCCAATGGTCTATTCCGACAATGAATATGTAGATGAAAATGCCAACCCGCTGAATAGATTCAGCTCTGACTTCAGGCACTTAGCCAAAAGCAATAATTGCCTTAACTTTAGCTTTTTCAATGTCATTTCGGGGCATACAGCCATGATAAACAGGTCATTGTTTGAATTGTCAAAGCCCTTTCCCACCGATTTGCCCTTCGATAACTGGTTGGCTTTCAGAGCCTCACTCATTGGCCAAGTAGGCTACGTGAACGAATCGTTAGTACGCTATCGTCAACATGCCAACAACACCCTCAGTGGCAAAGCAGAAACTGAAGCTGAACGCATTAGAAACACCTACAAGCGCCTCAAATGTTTGGCTGCACACACACCAGCAGCAAAATTTTTACGCGAAAAGAAAGCCTTAGAAGCCTTAGCAAAAAGTTACCACGACCGTAGTTTTGGCAACCGACAAAGGCGTGTTGGGGTATTTCTGAAATTCAATAAGGAGATTCTCCATTTTCGCAAGCGAAATAAATTAAGCAAATTCATTTATAGTTTTAAAATGTTTTGGAAATACATTTAAGTTCTATGCCCTCACAAATTAGCACAGCGAGTAAATTGCTGAAAACCGTCAGGTATATCAATCTTTACAGCACCTTGTTATTGGCGGTAGAACTTGTTTTGTACATCAATATCATTCAGGTCATTACGGTTTTTGTAGCAGTGCTTTCGTACGTAATAGAAACCATACTCGAAAAAAAATGGCAACATTTTCGTTGGGAAAACAGCCTCAAACAAGGATTTTTTATCACCATAATTTTTTATTTTCTGCTGCAGTTTATTTTTCTATCTTTTGAAAAAAACAATTCCTATTTTGTTCGTTTTCTGTTGGAGCGTCTTCCCTTTCTGATATTTGGTGTGGTTGGATTGCTTGGCGTGAATAAGTATTATAATTTAAGGCTTTTTGCTTGGGCGTTTATTGCCACATCGTTTTTTGTGGGAGTTTTTTTGCTATCGCATTTAAATGCCGAAATACTTAGCCGCAACGATAGAAACGGGCTTTTCGGGCTCATTCGCATTGCCTATGTGAATAGCCACATGAAATTTAATTACTACCTCAATCTATCACTTATTTTTGGTTATTATTTGCTTGCATACACGGCAATATTAAAAAATTTAAGACTAAAAATAGCCATTGCGATAGGCTTTGTAGTCATTGTTCTCAACTTATTTTTGTCGGATGGCAGAACGGGCATGCTCAGCAGTTTTGTACTACTAACGGTATTTATTTTTCGATATTTTTGGCAGAAAAGTCGTTTATTAACGCTTATTTCGACTACTATTTTTCTTTTGGTAGCCATCACTTTAATTGACCACAACCCCCGACTAAGTGAGTCGAACATCAAGCGCGAGCCACGGCAAGAAATATGGCGCGTTTCGGTAGAACAAGTTAAAGCATCGCACTTTATGGGTACTGGCGTAAGCACCAATGCCTATATTATGCTACCCGAATACAGCAAAATTGGCGAAGCAGAGTATGCTCATGCTCATAATGTATTTTTGCAGAGCACTTTAGAATATGGCGTATTGGGATTCGTTACGATACTATTTTTATTCTTCTCGGCTTATTATTCCGTAAGCAGTCGTTTTCGGTTCATCATGTCTCTTGTGTGCTTCATAACCCTTGCACAGCTATTGGTGGGAGATTTTGAGTGGGAAATAAATCCTATTGTTTTTTTGCTTGTTGTCATTTTGGTGGTGCATCAAGATAGCCTTGACGCTTCAGAACCAGTATAAAACAAAGATAATCAGATACTTATTTTTTGGTCGCACTGTTGTAAATAAATAAGTTTGGCATTTCCCACATAGCTTGCCCACAGCGTAAAGGTGCTCGGCGGACCTATTAAATAATGGCACAAGGACATGAGATGGTGGTCGATATACCAATTTTCCTTAGAAATTAACAAATTTGGAGTCTGTTGAATTGAAAGAGCTTCGTTTGAAAAAAGAATAAACAATATTTTCTTCTTTCCTTGCTGCATCAATTGGTCTGAAATACTTTCCATCTGATTTTTATAAACTTCATCCTCGTAGTAATACGCTCCCTTTTTCCATGTTTTGTAGTCCCCTCTACGAATATGAACTCCAACCATAATGTAATCTGATAAGGTAAACTTCTCTACATTTTCAACAAAATCATTATTCAAATAGAAAATTGGTTTCAAAGCGTATTGCTTGTGCATCTCATTTTTGTATTTTTCAACCAGTTGGGGTACTCTAAATGCCCAACCACCCACATACACCACATCATTTTTTTCAAATGCTTTTAGTAAGATGTTTACACAATTTCCTTTTGCTCGGTCGAAACGAACAAGTTTGAGCATGCCGAATCTGGAAATTATCCAAACGAGAGAGAAAACTTTTTTCACAAATTTACTATGATGAAATAACTGCCCAAGTAAATCTATTTGCAAAAACCGAAGAAAACGATTTGTTGCAGCATGGCATGGCTCTATGTAATACTGTGCCAGGTCCGAAAAAGTTGAATTGTGGTATTCAATCTGATATTCTTTGCAAAACACTTCAAAATGAGCATTTTGAATCAATCGGTTGCTATGGTTCCCGTTTGGTTTAATTACAATCAGTTTTTTTGTTGCCTCTTTTCGTACCATTCAAATGAAGTTTTTCTATTTTTTAAAAAATAAGATAGATTTGTACAGTTTGATAAAAAAAATCTTTTGTTTAAGAAATCGGAGTTTAAAAAAAATACCTTTTTTATTAAGCATATCAATGAAAAATGAATACGTTGATGTAATTTCATCAATCGAAAAACCGGTTTTAGCCATCCGACGGATAAGTTTTTTTAGCCTCCTATTTTCAATCTCTTTGATATGAAGAAGTGTATTATTAGATAAGTCAGCAGTAACTAATGGCAAGTAAGCTGCCCATTTTTTATATACTTTTATCAAGTTAGTGTAATATCTTTTATCTTTGAAACCTTCCGAAAAATGCTCTAATAACACATCATACACTACAAAGTTATGAAAACCCGCCACGACCGACTGAATTGAAATATCATAATCGTAGCTATGAAAGCCATCTATCTGTTCATCAAACTTAATGTGGGAAAAGAGGGTGCGCTGCATGGCTAAAAAAACGCCATCAACAACAATAACCTCTTCCGCAAGGTTTTCATTTTCTAATGGTTCCTGTATAAAAGAATTAGCATTAGCCTTTTTATAATGTTGAATGATATGCATAAAGCGGTTTTCATTAGACCATTGAGCAGGAATGTTTGTTACAGTTTTACCTCCTGCAATGCCAACAACACCACATTTATCAACTTGTAAATGCTCGATTAATTTAACGCCCCAATTGTTGGTTCTGAAAATTACATCTTCGTGTATAAAGCACAAATAAGGATAATTGCTTTGGCTGAATCCGAAGTTATAAGCAAAAAAAATGGAGTATTTATTTTCGGAGTTATCTATTATAATAGTTTCATATTCAAGACCTATTGTCGATTTTATATTCTCTTTTAAGTCCCTCGATATGTCTGAATGTCGTGAGCAAATAATGATTGAAATCATACTTCGTTAGATATTTTTCAAAGCTTTTACACTTGCAACCGGTTTACTATGAGAACATTTTAAATTTTCGGGCTACGTCATATTTTTGGCTCAAAATAAGATGAAAAAATATTTTTTGTACGAAATTCCATCTTTTTTTTACCTCATTAAAAGCTGGTTCACCTACCAAACCGCTCAGAATTGCAGTTGCCTGTTTGTACGTTTCAATATCAGTTTGTTTTAAAACATTTCGAATTAAAAAGCGATACACGGCATAGGATTCTTTCCGATATACCCACCACAACAATCGTTTGTCAATGCTTGTATTCAGGAAGTATTTTTGGTAAATATAAGGGATCACAATTTGACTTATTTCAAAAAAAAGTTCTGGTTTGTAGCCATTTAACGTTACGCTAATTTTTGAATAACGGTGGCAAGCTACCACATCGCTCAGTTGAACAAAACTATTGATACGAGCCACGGCATCAAAAGTAAATAAAAAATCTTCGCCTCCTGAGCGTAATTCTTCCACAAAACGGACGTTTTTAAGGGTCGATTTTTTAAACAGACACATCCAGATATAGTACCATTTTTTGTTTTTGCCACGGATATGCCTGTAATAGTTGGTTAGCGGATTAATATAATAGTTCACTTTACTATCTTCTTTATTTACAGGCAGTTGTTGTAATCTAAAATCTTCGGCTATCATCATCATTCTGCCACGTGCCATGTCGGCATTGTGTTTCACAGCTGCTTCATAAAGATTTTTGAGCGTGTATGCCGGTATCAAATCATCGTGGTCCATCATGTAGATATATTCACCACACGCAGCATCCAAACCTGTATTTCGGGCAGCCGATACGCCACCATTGCTACGATTAATTTTCATGAATCGCTTGTCTTTTTCCACAAAGCTATCTATGATTTGCTCCGATTTATCGGTCGAACCATCATTTACACAAACACATTCAAATTGCGTAAAATGCTGTTGCTCAACGGAGCGCAGTGCATCTTCCAAATACAATTCATCGTTGTAAATAGGAATAATAACCGTAATAAGGGGACTATGTGCGTTCATTTAAAATTCAATTTTCAGTAATTGCTGCAACCAACTTAATAACTCGTTTCTGTGGGCATCGGTAGCCATGTCGAGCGAGCCCATGCAGCAAAATTTTATCTGTTTATTCTGTTCAAAAGTGCGTAGTTTTCGAGGAATATAACCCGCTCCACGCCTCACGGGTTTGATGTATAAAAATACATCTTTTGTAGAAGTGAGAATGGCTCTGTTGGCTTGGAACATGAGTAAATAATACAGTGCTTGCGTGTTGAACTGCTTTGCACTTCGAAATTTATGTGATATGTTGGAAAAAAATAGGGACTGATTTTTTGCATAAAAAGCCTCCAATACGCTTTTTTTTAGCGGATGCGGAATATGTTCGAGGTGAAAATAAGTCCACTTGCGTTTTAATTTTAATGCTGACAAAAGCATGGAATCCTTAAAACCAACAGGTTTATGCCCTTTTTTGAGCGGTTTAGCAAGCCAAAGCAGTTTATCGAGCCAAATGTTTCGCCAATGCCCGTACGCCACTATGCGGTTGTCGCGATACCAGTCCTCGTGCTTTATGGGGCGAACCAGAAAAAAATCGTCGTTGAAATACACATAATTTTCACTCAAATCTGGAATGTGAAAGGTGCATGTTTCGATAGCGCGACTATTAAAAACAGGTAGAAACTGTTCATAGCTTCTGAATAGAACGCTGTGGTCAATGATTTCGAGTTGAATAGTGCTTCTATGGAAATTTTTTTGAATGAAGGTCTCTAAATGTGGATTTTGATTATCGGTAATAATAAATATTTTGCGTACAAAAGGTGCAAAACGAAAAATAGAAGCTACGCAATAATAAATTTCCCCTACCGAGTTATAACGCGTAGTGCCTGCTATGTCGTCGGTAATATGCTTTATTGAAGCCAAATAGGGCTGCATTTTTTTTTTGTGAGCAGGATCATTTCCATCTACCCACGATATCACTACGTCCATAGGCTGAGTAGCATTATTCATAATCAGATAATTGATTGGAAACGTGACGGAACTTTTACAACCATTTTCATTCCTGCCATCGAGGGTTTATTCCAGGCATATAGAGGGCGTACAAAAGTTTGAATACGACGAGCCACCTGAAGCCATTTTTCGCTTTTCAAAGCATAGTGCTTGGTGATGAGCTGAATGGTCCGAGCCCTTTTTTGAATGTGCTTTTCGCGACCGGTAGCCATGCGGTCTTTGTCCTGAAAACGCATGCGAATCATTTCCATATCCACCGAGCCAAAATGAAAAAGATATAAATTGGCATCAATGTGAAAATTATGCCCTTTAACACGATGAAAGCCCGAACCCCAATTTACTGCTTCGGCAATAATGGATGGTTTGGTGTATCGAGATGATAAATAGGCATGGGTGCGTTGTTGCAAAAATGGTTTCGTATAGTCGAGCGTGGGTTCGTTATTCAAATTTTGTCCAATATCCATTCCCAAGCCCGAAAGGCACGTTTTGATTTCAGTCGTGCTAAGGTATTCTTTCAAGGATTTATGGCAAGCGGGATCGACTACCAAAAACTCATCGGCATCCACACCGATGATGATGTCGTAGGTTTGGAGTAATTTAGCTGCCTCTTGCGACAGAAATCCTAATCGGCGTTTCTCGGCTGCAACCACTTGTTCAACAACGCGTTCGCAATGAATTATATGCGTTTTTCCGGCATTGTCAGGTGCGGGTTGATCCATACCGTCCAAGTAAACAAAAAGGTTCTCCTCTCCTAACTCAGCTCCGTAATAGGCAATCCATCTGCTTAAAAAAAAAGTATCGTTTCGTGCCATCGTGATGACTGCAATTTTTTTCATGTGTGCAAAGATACATATTTTACATAAAATGATGGTATATTTGCAACCCAAAAAAGAATTTTGAAAATGAAATATATACTAACAACACTTGCAATGGCTGTAACAATGGCAAATGCCCAAGAAAATCTAACGTACCAACTACCTCCCCAGAACATTCTTCAACTTGCTGACTATCAGCGTACTCCAACGGTAGCGATGAATTCAAAAAAAACACTACTGCTTTTGAGCTATCGCAACACCTACAAATCGCTGGCAGAGCTGAATCAACCAGAGCTAAGTTTGGCTGGTTTACGTGTGAATCCAATTACCAACATTAGTAGCTCCACAAACTTCATCAGCAATTTAAAAATTCGCAAACTTCCTGCCCAGGAACTTATTTCGTTCAGCGGCTTACCCACACAGGCACACATTGCCAATGTAGTTTGGTCTCCCGACGAAACAAAAATAGCATTTACCAATACCGTAGAAAATGGCACAGAACTATGGGTAGCCGATTTAAAAAAAGCAACAGCTACAAAGCTTACTGAAGCACGTGTGAATGCGGCGCTTAGTAACCCGATAAATTGGTTTCGCGATAGTCAAAGCGTACTGATTCGCCTATTTCCGAACGCACGACAGGCACTATTGGATACACAAAAGGCACTACCTACCAGTCCAACCATTTCGGAAAGCGACGGCAACAAGGCTCCCAATCGAACCTATCAGGATATGCTAAAAAATCCTACCGACGAAGCTAACTTTGAAATCATGGCAACAGCGGAATTGGTGCAGGTTCGTTTAGATGGTAGCTTACAGCTATTTTTGCCTGCTGCACTAAGTTATGGCGAAGAATTTTCGCCCGATGGGCAATTTTTACTACGCACCACCATTCAAAAACCATTCTCGTATGTAGTGCCACTGTATCGCTTTGCGCAAAAGCAAGCTGTGTATAACCTTCGCGGCGAATTGGTAAAAACGCTCAATGAACTGCCACTCAACGAAGTGTTACCTAAAGGCTTTATGGCAGTGAGGCAAGGAAAACGTGGGCTCAGCTGGCGTGCCGACGTGCCTGCCACTTTGTTTTTTGCAGAGGCTTTGGATGCCGGCGACCCTGCTAAAGAAGTCCCGTTCAGGGATGCTGTTTATATGTGGGAAGCTCCTTTTGATAAAGAGCCTCTATTGCTGGCAAAAACTACCTTGCGCTTTGGCAATATTGTGTGGGGAAATGAACATGTTGCTGTGTTGAACGAGCAATGGTACGATACGCGAGCACTCAAAACCTATCTGATAAACCCATCCAAGCCGCAATCAGATATGCGACTTTTCAATGCACGCAATTATCAGGATGTGTATGCCGACCCAGGCAACTTTGAAACACAAAAAAACAACTATGGAAAATATGTATTGACCATTGATGGCAATCAGTTGTTTTTGATTGGCGATGGTTTTACACCCAACGGGCAATTCCCTTTTATCGATAAACTGAATATGGAAACACTCGCCACAGAGCGTATTTATCAGTCGGAATACACCAACAAGCAAGAAGAAATTTTTGATATTATCGACCTGAAAAAAGCAGAAGTTTTGGTTCGTTTACAATCGAAAAATGAATTTCCGAATTACTTTATTCGCAGCTTGAAGAGCAAAAAAGCGCCCGTGCAGCTCACACATTTTGAAAATCCATTTGCAAGTATTCAAAACGTTTACAAAGAACTCATTAAATACAAACGAGCCGATGGTGTGGAACTTTCGGGAACATTGTATTTGCCAGCCGAATACGCGGCAACCGATGTGCAAGCAAGTCCCAAAAAGAAACTTCCGCTCCTCATTTGGGCATATCCTGCCGAATACAAGGATAAAAACAGTGCTGGACAAACAACTGCCAACCCCAACGAGTTTACCTATCCTTATTACGGCTCATTTGTATATTGGGTTACACAGGGCTATGCCGTGCTCGACGATGCTGCATTTCCAATAATTGGTGAAGGGCGCACAGAGCCCAACAACAACTTCATCGATCAGCTGGTATCCAACGCAAAAGCTGCCATCGATGCTGTGGACGCATTGGGATACATCGACCGCAACAAAGTGGCTGTTGGGGGGCATTCGTACGGTGCCTTTATGACTGCTAATTTGCTCACTCATTGCAATTTATTTGCCTGTGGCATTGCTCGTAGTGGCGCTTACAACCGAACTTTAACGCCATTCGGCTTTCAGAGTGAGCAGCGCAGCTTTTGGGATGCTCCTGACATTTACAACACCATGTCGCCATTTATGCACGCCGACAAAATGAAAACGCCCCTCTTATTAGTACATGGCGAAGCAGATAATAATCCTGGTACATTTACATTGCAAACCGAACGATACTTTCAGGCTCTCAAAGGATTGGGTGCTCCGGTGCGGATGGTTTTGCTACCCAAAGAACAGCATAGTTATGTGGCGCGCGAAAATATCATGCACTTGCTGTGGGAGCAAGACCGCTTTTTGCAAAAATATTTGAAATAATGCACGGTATCACTAATTAAAATGTTATATTTGCACCTCGTTTGAAAAAATTGAACTAATTAATGTCTTATCTTAAATAAAATTTTCCATGCAAAACAAAGGAATTGTCAGGATTTTTGCCGTAGCACTCACTTTGGTGTGTCTATTTTACCTGTCCTTTACTGTTGTAACAAGTACCTATAACAAAAAAGCGAAAGAATATGCAGCAGGGGATAAACTCAAAGAGTACCAATACTTAGACTCTGTAGCCAACGAAAAAGTTTGGTTGGGAGCATACACGCTGAAAGAATGTCGCGAAAAAGAAATTAATTTAGGCCTCGACTTAAAAGGTGGTATGAATGTTACGCTTGAAGTATCGGTTGCAGATATTATCCATTCGCTTTCGGGCTACAATACCTCACCCAATTTTTTAAAAGCCATACAGGTAGCTACCGAACGCCAAAAAACAAATAGTCAGAAACAGTATTTAGATTTGTTTGTACAAGCCTACACCGAATTAGACCCCAATGCAAAACTTTCTACTATTTTTAGCACCTTTGAATTAAAAGAAAAAATTTCGCTCAACTCGAGCAACGCCGATGTAGTTTCGGTATTAGAAAAAGAAATTGATGGCGCTATTAGCAATTCATTCAACGTATTACGTACACGTATTGACCGTTTTGGAGTAGTTCAGCCCAACATTCAACGCGATAATAATAACACAGGACGTATATTAATTGAACTACCAGGCATAAAAGAACCCGAGCGCGTACGCAAATTGCTACAAGGTTCGGCTAATCTCGAATTTTGGGAAACCTACGATTTCAGCGAAGTGTATAACAACATAGCCGATGCCAACCGCTTGTTAGGAAATATGGGCTCTGCTACTGCTAACCGCGATACAACAATATTAGATAGCACTTTGGCTGCAAAACCAAAAACATTAGCTGCCAAAACACTTTCAAAAGCCGACAGTTTGAAAGCTGCCTTGACAAAAAAAGCTGTTGTAAGTACAGACTCTACCAAACAAAACGAAGCTTTCAAAAAAGAAAATCCATTGTTTGCACGCCTACAGCCCAACCTTCAAGGCGGACAAATAGGACGCGGACCAGTGGTGGGTATGGCTCATAGTAAAGATACTGCTCAGATAAACGCATACTTTGCTATGAAGCAAGTGCAAGAGGTGCTTCCTCGCGATTTGAAATTACGCTGGACAGTAAAAGCTATTGATGCCGGTGGCGAAATTTTCCAATTGATAGCTTTGAAAGTTACGAACCGCGATGGTCGTGCGCCACTCGAAGGCGATGTTATTACCGATGCCCGTGCCGACTTTAGCCAAACATCGGCTTATGCCAATGTAAGCATGAGCATGGATCAGGAAGGGTCTAAAATTTGGGCGCGCCTAACCAAAGACAATATTGGAAAATCTGTTGCCATCTCGTTGGACGGATACATTTATTCTTTCCCAACCGTGAATACCGAAATCACCGGTGGCAACTCACAAATCACTGGAAACTTTACGGTGGAAGAAGCCAAAGATTTAGCAAACACATTAAATTCTGGTAAAATGCCTGCTCCTGCACGTATTGTTCAGGAAGATATCGTAGGACCTTCGCTCGGACAGGAAGCTATTAACAGTGGTTTTATTTCGTTTGTTATTGCTTTCTTATTAGTGCTTGTTTATATGGTGTTTTATTATGGTAAAGTACCAGGGCTTATTGCCGATACTGCTTTATTTGTTAATGTATTTTTCTTAATTGGCATATTAGCTTCATTTTCAGCAGTGTTAACACTTCCAGGTATTGCTGGTATAGTGCTCACACTTGGTATGGCTGTGGATGCGAATGTTATTATTTATGAACGCATCCGCGAAGAACTTCGTAGTGGTAAAACCATGAAAAAATCAATTGAGGAAGGTTATAAAAATGCTATTTCGGCTATTGTTGACGGACAAGTTACTACTTTAATCACAGGTATCGTACTTGCTATATTCGGAACAGGCCCTATTAAAGGTTTTGCAAACACTTTGATCATTGGTATAATTACCTCGTTTATCACCTCTGTGTTCTTAACGCGCTTGATGCTCGAAATGTATTCTTCAAGTGAAAAAGCGAAAGAATTACCCTTCACAACCAACCTAACAAAAAATTGGTGGTTAAATGCTAAATTCAATTTCTTAGGTGGTCGCAAGGTTGCCTACATTATTTCTGGTTCACTCATCGTTATCAGCCTTATCTCTTTTGCTACCAATGGTCTGAATTTGGGTGTCGATTTTAGCGGCGGTCGTAACTATGTGGTGCGTTTTGACCAGCCAGTAAAAACAGATGAAGTTCGCGGATTATTGTCCAAAGCATTTGATGGTGTTAGCGTGCAGGTTATTACAATTGGTTCGGATAATCAGGTTCGTATTTCAACCAAATACAAAATTGACTCGAACTCCGAAACCATTGACGATGAAATAGAAGAAAGACTTTACACGGGATTGAAACCGCTATTGAACAACGTTACGAAAGAAACCTTTGTAACCGAAAACATTCAAAGCTCCCAAAAAGTAGGACCTACCATTGCCGATGATATCAAAACAGCTGCTATTTGGGCAATTACGTTTGCCATCATTGCTATTGGTTTGTATATATTTATTCGCTTCCGCGAGGTTGGATATGCTATGGGTGCCACCACGGCTCTTATTCATGATGCATTGATAACCATAGGTATGTTCTCATTAGGATATAAATTCATGCCATTCTCTATGGAAATTGACCAATCGTTTATAGCTGCTATACTTACCGTTGTTGGTTACTCGGTGAACGATACAGTAATTATTTTCGACCGTATCCGAGAGGAAGTAGGTCTCTATCCAAAGCGCGAAAGATCTTCAGTAATGAATGGAGCTATCAATCAAACCTTGGGACGAACCTTTAGTACTTCCATGACAACCTTAGTGGTACTTTTTGCCATTTTCTTCTTTGGAGGTGAAACGATACGTGGATTTATTTTCGCAATGACTTTTGGTATTTTAATAGGTACATATTCTTCTGTATTTGTGGCATCGCCCATAACATACGAATTTTACAAACGAAAATCAAAAAAAGCAGAATTAAAAACAACCGTTGATTCAAAAAAATAAACTATTTTTATAGTTTTATAAAAGCCGAAAAGCCTTGCTGAAATTAATATTTGGCAAGGCTTTTTAATAATTTGACTAAAAAACGTACTTAAGTTTAAAATCATTGAAAAAAACATAGCAAAAAAATAGGCTTAATTGAAATTTCTTTTTAAATTTGCAA
>MNZK01000016.1 GCA_001873635.1 Porphyromonadaceae bacterium CG2_30_38_12
CCATTAGTCTTGCTTTTTACCAATCTGGATTGCCCTGCCGGTCGGTTCATTTTCTTTATCCAACCATCAAAGGTATTGGGATGATAACCATGCTCTCGACTATAATCGGTACGGCTCAAACCGCTACTGAGCCAATCTTCGACTATTTTACTGTACTCTTCACGGTACTTCATTTTTGATCTGTTTGTCATCTTTGCTTTTTTACGACAAAGATAATTGCGTCAATTTAATCCCAAAAGATGGGGGTAGCGGAAGGGATACGGTGCTTTCGTATTGTCGAACTATAATTAACCTGTTTTCTACTTGTAATCTGTCCAGTATCATCATTGAACAGTTTTCAAAGTATTTTCAAAGTTTTACTGCTCCTTCACATGCTTTTAAACTAATGGTGTCGGAAAGTGGGCTATTCATAATTTGGAGTAATAGCGAAAGCCTTACAAAATGAATGTCGGTTAATCGTGATTCTTTTCATAATCTTAGTTTAAATTTTTGCTCGCAGGCTATCCCAAATTAAATATGCTATCAATGCGGCGTAAGCAAAAAGTGATAACCATTGCGCACCAGCACTCTCAACCCATTGGGCTTGCATAAAATCGATGCCACCAAAGCGTAAACCGGCACTCACAACCCCCATCAAAGCTCCACCAGCAATAAATCCGGAAGCAAGTAATGTCCCTTTTTCAAATCTCACTGTGTTGAGGGCTTTATTTGTACTTCGCGTGGACACTAACCAGCTAATTATACCACCAATGAGCAAAGGTGCGTTGAGTTCCATCGGAATGAACATGCCCAATGCAAAAGCTAAAGCAGGTATGCGAAGCAAAGTTAATAGAATTGAAATAACCGCACCAATAGCATACAATGCCCAAGGAGCGCCAACGCCTGACATCAAGGGTTCTATCACAGCTGCCATTGCGTTAGCTTGTGGTGCAACCAATGCATTGTCGCCTGTGAAGCCATAGGTTTTGTTCAATATCATAATAACGCCACCCACTGTTGCTGCGGATACCAAGGTGCCCAAAAATTTCCATGTTTCTTGTTTTGCTGGTGTTGTACCTATCCAATATCCAATTTTTAGGTCGGTGATAAAACCACCCGCCATAGACAATGCTGTGCACACGACGCCACCAATAACTAAAGCTGCAACCATACCCGCTTCCCCTTTTAAACCAACAGCAACCATAATGACCGAAGCTAAAATTAAGGTCATGAGCGTCATGCCCGAAACAGGATTAGTGCCCACAATGGCAATAGCATTGGCTGCTACTGTGGTAAACAGAAATGCAATGATAGCTACTACTAAAATGCCTACTACGGCATGCATCAAGTTAAGATGCACCACTCCAAAATAAAAAAACAAGAATGTTATTAGAAGTGTAATGAATATGCCAATAGCGATTATTTTCATGGGTAAATCGCGTTGTGTTCGTTTTGCCTGTTGCTTTTGCGCAGCGTCTTTGTGGGTAAATTCTTTGGAGGCTAAACTCACGGCACCCCGAATAATGCTCCACGAACGGATTATGCCAATAATGCCAGCCATGGCTATGCCACCAATGCCAATGTGTCGAGCAAATTCTTTGAAAATGGTTTCTGGTGGTATGGCAGCTAAAATTCCGTTAAAGTTTGGGTTCAAGCTGTGTGCTATTGAGTCGCCAAATAAGGGTAGGAGAGGGACAATGATAAACCAAACCAAGGCTGAACCTGCTACGATAATGGCTGAATACTTCATCCCCACAATGTAACCCAAACCAAGCACTGCTGCGCCCACATTATTTTTGAAAACAAATTTTGCTTTGTCGGCAATCATTTCGCCGTAAGGGAGCACGCGTGTGCTAAATGTTTCGCTCCATGTACCAAAAGTGGCTACCACAAAATCGTACAATCCTCCTACAATGCCCGCCATAATTAGTGGTTTTGCCTGGTCGCCACCTTTCTCGCCCGAAACCAATACTTGCGTAGTAGCAGTTGCTTCTGGAAAAGGATATTTGCCGTGCATATCGGCAACAAAGTATTTCCGAAATGGAATCATAAACAATATGCCGAGTACACCTCCCAACAACGAACTCAGAAAAACTTGCATAAAACTCACCGTTATTCCAGGGTATTTGGCTTGCAAAATATATAGTGCCGGTAGTGTGAAAATAGCACCTGCAACTACAACACCCGAGCTTGCTCCAATAGACTGAATGATAACATTTTCGCCTAATGCACCCTCGCGTTTTGAGGCGCTCGACAGTCCGACGGCAATAATGGCTATGGGTATGGCAGCCTCGAAAACCTGACCAATTTTAAGACCCAAATATGCTGCTGCTGCCGAAAATAGAATAGCCATAAAAATGCCCCAACCTACTGACCTTATATTCACTTCCGGATAACTTTTGTTGGGAGATAAAAGTGGGTGGTAAACCTCTCCATCAGTTAATTCACGCGAAGCATTTTCGGGCAAACCAGTCATTTTCTCTTCGTCTTTCTGCATATTTTTGCTATAATTATTAATTTTTATTCACGTTGCAAATATACAAAAGTATTTGATAATAACTCTTTTCGGGCTTTTATTTTTTTATAGCTAAGCATAAACTTTCCTGTTCCATAAAAATTTGATATTGTTTAAATTTAGTATAAAAACAAACCGGCTGAATCTCTTCATAGAAATTCAGCCGACTCTTATTTTCAAATTTTCAAATTACTATGCTTTTTTCAATTTTGCAAAATACATAGCAAACGAGCGATATAGGAAGTGAGTCCATTTTCCGAAAGGTACAATAATTAATGCCCATTGAACCAAAACGGTAAGGTGGAAAATGTAGAGCCATTTATTTATTTCCAGTAGGTCGAGGTCGATAAACAGACGTACCATAAAGGCTGATAGACCCATAAAGAATAACCACACCACAAAGAAAATATCCGAAGGTTGCGAGTGTTTGCTCACTTCTTTGTTTTTTTTCATACGGCTCAAAACGAAATCGACAGTTACTACAAATACAATGGCGCTCATTACGTAACCAAGTATGATTACGAATAAATTGGATGTTCCGAACCAATCTAATACTACGGTGGTGAAAAGAAGTGATAGATAGCCAATTACAAGTATAAAATGCTCAAACCAACGGAGTTGATTATCGTCGCAACCTAAGGCGCGTTTTTGTGTAAACATGTGTACGAATAACTCGCCCATGCTATGTATATACTTCACAAATGGCACGTTTACTTTTGGTTTCAAAATGGTGAAATACCACATACGGGCAATATTTGGCATAAGTATTACCAAGCCGATCGTAGCAATAGCTATTCCTTCAAATAAGTGCCCTACTTCCATCAGTTCATCAAAATCTACCGACAATGCATATAAAATTACGCCGACAAAAGTTAGTATAAAAGCAGCTATACTCAAGGGCAATGATTTGTACAAAAGTCCAGATAGCCCTGTCCAGTCATATTGAGCTGTCAGATAACGACGCAAGGACATCATTAATTCGCCCGGATTAGCTTCCTGCGGACAATGTGTGGAGCAATCGCCACAGTAATAACATTCCCAAGGTTTGAGCGATGCTTTGATATCGTCTTCCAAACCAAGTGCACTTAAACGAACCATTTCGCGAGGAAATGAATCTTCCTCTGTGGACAAAGAACAAACGGCTGTGCAAGTGCCGCAATTATAACATGCGTTATAATTTACCGAACCGTATTTTTCGAGTTCTTTATTAAAAGCAGGATTTATCTTTGACATTATTTGTTTAATTTATAGGTATAATACTCATCCATATCATCAATATCGCCTGTTTTTACAAAACCATATTTAACCAATGACATTAAATAGTACATCACTTGGTCGGTAGGCATATTAATTTTTTCGGACATCTGTTTCACTGTTAAATCTTCTTCCTTCAAAGCATCTAACATCAATTTTTTAATACCATTGAATTCTTTCAAATTTTCTTTCGCTTTTTCGGGCATTCCACCCAATTTTTCGCGAAGATATTTTGCTGTTTTTCCTTTTTCTACTTCCATTTTTTTTTAGAGGTAAGAGCTAAGAAAGTAAGGAGTAAGTAATTGGCAATTTCTTGCCTCTTACCTCCTACCGTCTTGCCACTGTTTTATACTAATGCGTCAATCATACTCATTATTTCGGGACTCGAACATGCAATCAAATTAATTGCATCAGGCTCGCAAACTGGAGCACACATGCCGCACCCTTTACATACACTGTTGTTGATTTCGGCTATTATTTTTTTTCCATTATCAATTTTTAAAATAGCATCAAACGGACAAGCTGCTTCGCAAGCACCACACCAGGTACATTTTTCGGGGTCAATTGTTGCTACCAACGGATCGGTTTCTAACTCCCCTTTGCTCAAAATAGAGTAGGATTTGGTAGCTGCCGACAAGGCTGAATTCACTGACTCGGTAATGTTTTTTGGTCCTTGACAGGCTCCAGCTATGGTTACACCGTCAATCACGGTTTCCACTGGACGAAGTTTCATGTGGACTTCGTTGAAGAAGTTATCCCTTCCTTTGGGCAATTTGAATAATGTTCCTATCGTACTATTGGCACGTGGCACCATGCCAGTTACCAACACTACCAAATCGGCTTCCACTTCTATTTCACGATTGTTAGTCAGCACATCATTTACTTTTACTAGGGTCTTTTTCCCTTCATTTGTTACCGTCGGAATTCCATCTTCGTAAAATTGCAAATAGATATCACCAGCCCGTAAGGAATCGGCATATAAAATTTCTTGTTTCCCATATGTACGTAATCCTCGTGTGAAATGATAATTGGTAATGCCACTAAATTTTTGTTTCGCTGTAACGGCAGCATGAATGGTTGAGGTACAACAATTACGCGAACAATAGGTGTTTTCACCTTCGGACTGACGACTGCCCACACAATAGATATATGCTATATTCTTGATTTCAGCGCCATTGTGCATTAATTTTCCCGATTGATTGTCAATCATATTTTTGAACTCTGGCAGTGTAATCACTTTTGGGGTCGAGCCGTAACCGTATTCACCCTCTTTGGGTGTGTAATGGTCGTAACCAGTTGCCATAAGCACCGAACCTACCGTATATTCAGTCAATTTTTCGGTGCCTTCAGTAATTGTCCGTACTTTAATAGCTATATTCCCAACACTACCTTTGTTTTCAAATACTTCTGTATTAGTCATTAAGGTAATGTTCTTGTGTCTCACAATCTCTGCATAAAGTCGGTCAATTATTTCCTTACCTGTCTCTGTACTCGAAAACAGTGAACCCCATTCTGCCACTCGTCCTCCCACATGATTTTCTTTCTCTATCAAAATAACTTCGGTGTCTTTCTCGGCAAGTGAGAGGGCTGCTTTCATTCCTGCTACACCAGCACCAATTACAGCAACAGTTTTGGTTGCTTTAATCTTATTGGTCTCCAATGCGTCGGCATAGCGTGACTTAGCAATAGCAGCTTTTACTAGGTGAATGGCTTTTTCAGTAGCTCCTATTTTATTATCGGAATGTGCCCACGAAGCCTGTTCCCGAATGTTGGCATGTACATACGTAAATTTATTCAAATCAGCACGTTCGGTAACGTTGCGGAACGTAAGCATGTGCAGTTTTGGTGAACATGACGAAACGATAACTCCATCCAGATTGTTGGCTTTGATATCTTCTACCATTTCACGCTGATTGGCATCGGAGCACGCAAACATGGTGGTTTTTGCCATAACGACTATTTCCGCATCACCCCCATCTACTGCCTGACGAACTTTTTCCACATCTACGTAATCGGAGATATTACCTCCACAATGGCAAATATATACTCCTATTCTTTTCTTTTTATTCATGTGTAAATAATTGTTTTTAAAAGGTCAGCTGGAACTCGCATATCAGATTTTTTATATTCAGTTCCCTCAATTCCCCCTGGAGGAACTTGATGATAGCATTATTAATTAATATGATTTTTGTTTTTCAGACCTCGAAATTAGGAATTAATAATCCAAGGTAATAATACGACCTTTGGTAAAATTGAAAAACTTATCTTTTTGAGCTATTGCAACTCCTTCCATTAACTCCTCTGGTTTAAATCCCGCTATTTTTAAGCAGGTAGGGCAGGCATAAATTCCGACTTTCATTTCGGCTAATTTATTTATATAGGTATGTGCCGATTCAAAATCTAAATAAGTTAAGTCTTTAGAGCCTTTCACCAAAAGTTCAACCGCTTTAATGTCCATATATACAAGCACTTTTTTGTCCATTGCCATCATAGTTGCCATTTTTAGAGGCATCAACACGCGATGGGGGTCATTGTAGCTTTCTGTAATATGGATAAATACACCATCGCGCAAAGAGTCAACGACACAGCATGTGTCCATTCCCATCATCGATACAGGTTCTTCGTTAGCAGGTTTCTGGTTGCATGATACAATCGCAGAAAGAACCATTACTGCAAAAATTATTTTTTTCATAATGCGTTATTTTTATTAAAAGTGAGATCTGTTTGAAATGAATTACGACTGCTGAATTAGATAACTGATTGCTTCGGAAGACGCAGCGCCTGCCGACAAAATTGAATCGGGAATATCCATTGGTCCTGTAGCTGTTCCGGCAACGAATACGCCATCAATGCTCGTTTTTGAAGGGCTAACAAGCATATCGCTTTGAGCTACAAAATCATAAGGGTCTAATTGTAATTTCTGATTTTCGAAAAACTTATCGATGCCTGTATTAGGTAAAACTCCGGTAGATAAAATCACCATATCATGTTCGGCTTCTTGCAGTTTACCCTCGTTAATATCTTCGTAACGGAGTATCAAATTTCCGTTCTCTTTTTCGGATATTCGACCTATTTTGCCTTTCACAAAATTCACTCCCATTCCTTTGGCTTGCTCATAAAATTCTTCAAAACCTTTTCCAAACGAGCGAATATTGATGTAATAGATGGTCACATCTGCCATGGGTAGAGTTCCCATAAGCAATTGAGCTTGTTTGATAGAGTACATACAGCAAATTTGCGAGCAAACTGGATTGCCAATAGAGGCATCGCGTGAACCTACGCAAAGCACATACGCAATTTTATCAGGAACTTTCCCATCGCTTGGTCGTAAAACAGTATTAAATGGGCGTGTGGGTGCTAATTCACGTTCCATCTGTTGCGCTGTAATCACGTTTTTATAAACGCCGTAGCCATAACGAGGCATTTTTTCGGCATTAAATAAATTAAATCCGGTAGCAATTACCACTGTTTTTACATGTAGTTCCATGGTTTCTACTTCCATAGTGAAATCGATACAATTGGTAGGGCAAGCTTTTTCACACGCACCACACAACGTGCAATTTTCAATGTCGATGGCAGCTGCTTTCGGGCTGCATATACTGAAAGGAATAAAAGCAGCTTTGCGTCCAATTAATCCAAATTGATATTGGTCGCGAACGTTCACCGGACAGGCTTTTTCGCAAAGCTGACAAGCCGTACAATCTTCGACATGAACGTAACGAGGTTGTCTGGTAACCTGCGCTACAAATTCATTGTCGCTAAGTTTTCGTATTTTACCCACTTCACTTCCTGTGAAAATAGTGATATTGGGATGACGTGATATTTCGGATACTTTAGGAGTAGTGATACAGGCAGCACAATCCAGCGTTGGGAAAACCTTACTGAGCATAATCATTTTTCCACCCACCGATAATTCTTTATCCACCAAAAGCACTTTATAACCGGTATTGGCTAAATTAAGCGCAGTTTCGCCACCAGCAATGCCAGCACCAATTACCAGAGCATCGTAGGTAATATTTTTTACTGTATTTTCCATTAAGCGTGTAATGTTTTTAGTAAATATTCGTTGAAACCTCTTACTTGTTTTACAAATGATTCGCTACATACCGAACAGATAGCAGCCATTCGTAATCGGGAAGGGTCAATATTTTTTTCTTTCATTAAGTTGTGAGTTTTACCTACTATATTTCCTGTCTTTTCGGTACAGGTTTCGCCGTAAATACAATCGCTGCCATCGGCTGCTATAAAGACGCCATCGAAGCCTTTTTCGTAAGCATATAAAATCCAACTTGGTTTGATACCGCTTGAGCAAGGAATGGAGATGGTGTAAACGGTAGGTGGGTAATGTAATTTCAACAAACCAGCCATATCGATAGCTGGGTCGGAAATTTTTTCAGTTGAAAATACCAGTATTTTGGCACTTTTTTTATTTAGTTCTCCCATGATATTTGAGTTCCTAACCCTAAAGGGGATTTAGAATAATTAGTTTTGTGAAATTAAATTGAAGAAATAACCTACCCCAAAAGGGGTTAAACTCGCTTTTGGAGGTAGGGTTGTCTTGCTTTTATTTTTTCTTCATATAAACTTTGAAATAGCCACTGTCTTCGATAAATCCAAGATATTCATGACCTTGTTTGCCACACCATTTTGGAATGTCTTGTTTTGTACCTTCGTCCGACGAAAGAATTTCCATTACATCACCTGCCTTGATAGTTCCAATGGCTTTTTTTGCTTCCAAAAGTGGTCCGGGGCAAGCTGTTCCGCGTGCATCTACCGATTTACCTACTACTACTGATTTTAATTCTTCTGCTGTCATAATGTTATTAATTTGAAAATTTGTAATTTTAATATTCTTCAAGCCAAGTCTTGACTCTTATTTTTTTAAATAAATAGTTGTATCGAGCTTTCACTGGCATCGGCCACAAAAGTAGCAGCTCCACCAAAGCTCAAATGGGGATAATCAATGAATTCTTCTTTTTTGAAACCCATCAATCCCATAGACATTTCGCAAATCACGATTTCGATACCTAATTCACCAGCTTCATAAAGCATTTTTTCTAACGACATCACGTTTTGTTTTCTCATGAGGTATTTAATCATTATTGGACCCATGCCAGCCATGTTCATATTCGAAAGTTTAAGTTCTTTCGTTCCATTGGGAAGCATCCAGCCAAACATTTTCGAAATCAAATCTTTGCCCTTGGGTGATTTCTTTGGGTCGCGAAGTGCGGCAAGTGACCAAAATGAAAAGAATAGCTTCACCTGTGTGTCCATGGCAGCTGCGCCAATTGAAATAACAAATGCAGCTAGTATTTTATCCAAATCGCCCGAAACAACGGCTATTGACAGTTGGTCTAAACGGTTGCTTTCAAGGCGTGATACTTTACCATTAAGTTCTTCAATTTGAGCTTGTAACTGTTCTAAAGTTACTTCAGTTGATTTTTCCATTTAGAGAATTTTTGTGTGAATTTTTGATTAAAGAATTATTTCTGCAAATGTATTGCAGAAATTTTTATTTAATACAAAAATGTACGTGCAGGTTATAACATTATTTTGTGATATTCATCACAATGACTACATTTGCAAAAACTTTTAAATCTAAAGATATATGACAAACGATTGCCGGCTTTGTCCGATGAAAACAAAAGCCACTTCGATGCTTAGTGATTGCAGCTTGGATCAGCTGAGCAACAATCACTTAGAGTTGAAGCTCCAGAAAGGTGATGCAATTATCAAACAAGGTACTTATTCCACGAATGTAACTTTTTTGCGAAGTGGCATAGCAAAAATACATTTAGCGGGTCCTTACAACGAACAAATTGTAAAGATTGCAAAAGCTCCATGTTATTTAGGTTTGCCAACCACTTTTGGAAGCAAAATAAATCAATATTCAGTAACGGCAGTTTCCGATGTGGAAGTCTGTTATATTGACTTAACCGTTTTTCAAACAATTTTGGATGAAAATAAAACCTTTACTCAGGAATTAATTCAAGAGTTTTGCCGTAATGAGTTAGAGTCATTTCATCGGTGTGCTAACCGCACCCAAAAGATGATACGTGGAAACATGGCCGATGCTCTTTTAGATTTTGCAGACAATATTTTCAAATCGGACAGTTTTAACCTTCCTCTTTCGCAAACTGAATTTGCTAATTTGGTCGATACCAGTCGCGAAAGTGTGAGTCGCGTATTGAGCGAATTTGAAAAAGATGGTATATTGAAAATAACTGGTAGAAAAATTGATATTTTAAACAAAAAGTCATTAGTTCTTGTAAGTCAGAATGGCTAAGAAAACACTATTCATCAATCATGTATTTATCAGGATTATAATTTAAAAACAAAACATACCAATGGGCATGATTAAAATCAAGGAAGCACTATCACGCAAAGAGATGAAGCAATTTATTCTTTTCCCTTTCGACCTTTACAAAAAGGATAAAAATTGGATTCCACCCTTAATTTTTGATGAGTGGAACACGTTTAGCAGAACCAAAAATCCTGCTTTTGAACACTGTGAAGCTGCTTATTTGTTAGCTTTCAAAGATAATAAAGTCGTAGGACGCATAGCTGCTATCATAAATCGGAAAGCGAACGAACGATGGGGGGATAAGCGCACACGTTTTGGCTGGATTGCATTTACCGACGACTTGGAAGTTTCAAAAGCCTTGCTGGATGCTGCCGAAAAATGGGGAAATGAAAAAGGAATGAAAGGAATTCATGGACCTTTGGGCTTTTCTGACCTTGACCCAGAAGGCATGCTGGTGGAGGGCTTCGAAAATGAATCTTCCATTACCAGTGCTTATAATTATCCATACTTTCCGGTTCACATGGAAAAAGATGGGTTTTCAAAATCAGTAGATTGGGTGCAAAGCAAATTGAAAGCCAATCAGCCCGTGCCCGAAAAAGTGGAACGAATCAATAAATTGATTGCTCAAAAATACAAACTCAAGGTATTTATCCCAAAAAATAAAAAAGAAGTACTTCCCCTTGTTCCTAAGTTTTTCAGAACACTCAATAGTGCCTTTAGCAATTTATATGGCTTCACGCAGCTCACCGAAAAGCAAATCAAGTATTATACGGATGCTTATTTTGGCTTTGCACGTCCTGAATTGCTATGTTTTATATTAGACGAAAAGGAAGATGTTGTTGCCTTTGGCATTATTTTTCCTTCGCTATCCGAAGCATTTAAAAAAGCTAACGGAAAGCTTTTCCCTTTTGGGTTTATTCATATCCTTAGGGCATTGAAAAAATACAAAACCATCGATTTGTATTTCAATGGTGTACATCCAGATTGGCAAAATAAAGGCATACATTCCTTGTATTATGCTGCCATGAATAAAGTTGCCATTGAGCGTGGAATCGAGGTTGCCATCACAACTGGTCAGTTGGAACCAAATATAAATGCCGTAGGCATTTGGGATAATTACCAACGTGAACCTTACTTACGAACACGTTGCTACATAAAAAATTAGTAGCGGGTGCTTTTAGAACTATCATTTTATTCCGCAATGCTACTTCTGACATAGTTGTGGAGTTAAATCAACAGTTTTACGTAGTACGCCTTGCAAGGTTTCTCCACATTTATCTGAACCAACAAATAATTTTGGTCAATTTATTTGGAATTTATTTTTAATTACCAATTTCGGATAGGAATTTAACACGAACTAAGCGTACTTCTACTTCACTGAAATCATCTTCGCCAAGTTCTTTCAGAGCAGGTTCAATTTTGTCGGTTTCTGCTTCACTGAAATAATCAAAAATGTCGGCTATGTGATCGGGTTCCATTACTTCGTGGAGGAAATAATCAATGTTGATTTTGGTACCCGAATACACGATTGCTTCTATCTCATCGAGTAGCTCGTTAATTTCAAGTCCTTTAGCCATAGCAATGTCATCTAATGCAATTTTACGGTCGATAGACTGAATAATAGATACTTTAAGTTTGGATTTATTAGCAACTGTGCGAACACGTAAATCTTCGGGTCGTACAATTTCATTTTCTTTGACATGTTCTCGAATTACCTTTAAAAAATCTTCACCATATCGTTTTGCTTTGCCAGCACCTACTCCAGGTATGTTTTGCAATTCATCCATCGATATTGGATAGGTAGTTGCCATAGCCTCGAGGGATGGATCTTGAAAGATTACAAATGGTGGTACTTCCAATTTTTTGGACATCTTTTTACGTAAATCTTTTAAAATTGAAAACAGGACATCGTCTGCAGCACAAGTGCCCCCTGTTGATTTGGCAGCGGTATCATCATCGTCCTCGTCGTCGAATTCGGTATCTTTGACAATAGGGAACGTGGTTGGTTTTTTTAAGTAAGCTTTTCCAGCGCTGGTTACTTTAAGCAAGCCGTAATTTTCAATCTCTTTCGATAGTAGTCCGGCAATTAAAGCTTGGCGGATTACAGCATGTAGGTTTTTCTCATCCTCATCGGAGGCAGAACCGTAATTTTCTAACTCATCGTGTTGATAGGTAGATATTTCCGAGTTTTCAACACCTTTCAATATGTCAACAATGTGTTCGGCTTTAAATTTTTCGCGAACAGCTAAAATAGTTTCTAAGGTGAGAACCAAAAGTTCCTGACCTTCAATAAATTTACGTGGTTTCATACAATTATCACAACAACCGCAGTCGTTCTCAAGTTCTTCTCCAAAATAGTGTAACAATAATTTACGCCTACAAACCGAAGATTCGGCATAGGCTTGTGTTTCTAATAATAGTTGATTTCCAATTTCTTGTTCGGCAACAGGTTTACCTTGCATAAATTTTCGCAACTTATCTAAATCTTTATAAGCATAAAACGCAATACATTGACCTTCGCCACCATCACGACCACCTCTACCGGTTTCTTGATAGTAGCCCTCTAAACTTTTGGGCATGTCGTAGTGGATAACATAACGAACATCAGGTTTGTCAATACCCATACCAAAAGCAATAGTAGCAACAATTACTTGTACTTTTTCCATCAAGAATTTGTCCTGATTTTCAGTACGCACAAGCGCATCCATACCTGCGTGATAAGGTAAACAGGATACCCCATTTACAGCAAGTGTCTGCGAAAGTTCTTCTACTTTTTTACGACTCAGACAGTATATGATACCCGATTTGCCTTCTTGCGAACGAATGTATTTAATGATATCTTTGTCCACATCGGCAGTTTTGGTGCGAACTTGATAAAATAAGTTGGGACGATTGAATGAAGATTTGAATACCGTAGCACCCAGCATGCCTAAGTTTTTCTGAATGTCGTGTTGCACTTTGGGTGTAGCAGTAGCAGTGAGTGCAATCAGGGGTGCCTTGCCTATTTCGTTAATTAAAGGGCGAATGCGACGATATTCGGGACGGAAATCATGACCCCATTCAGAAATACAATGTGCTTCATCTACGGCATAAAACGAAATTTTAAGCGTTCGTAAAAATTCTATATTGTCTTCTTTGGTAAGCGATTCTGGTGCTACATAAAGCAATTTTGTTTTTCCGGAAAGCAAATCCGCTTTCACTGCATCGATGGCAGGGCGCGAAAGTGTGGAATTAATAAAATGAGCAATACCATCTTCCTCGCTAAAGGTTCGCATGGCATCTACCTGATTTTTCATGAGTGCAATTAGAGGCGAAATAACTATGGCAGTACCCTCCATCAGTAGTGACGGCATTTGATAGCACAGCGATTTTCCGCCACCGGTAGGCATTAGCACAAAGGTATCATTGCCATTCATTACATTTTGAATGATAGCTTCTTGATTGCCTTTGAAATTATCAAAACCGAAATTCTTTTTTAATTGCTTTGTTAAATCTGAATGTGTTGCCATTTTTTCAACCTATTATTTGGTGACTCGGAAGTCCTAAAATTCTTAAACAAAATTATAAACAGATTTCAAATATACAAGGCTTTTTGATAAAAAAAACAGGACATTAACTAATTTAGTTAGTCTTTGTCCTGTGATTGAAATATAAATTATTGATAATCAAGCAATTTTCAATCTGTTAATATTTGCTTTTTCTAATTTACTTTGAGCATATTCGAGTGATATCACAAGCTTTTCGGCATGAGCGGAAGGCATTTCGTACATTTTATCCATAATAATTGTCTCGGTTATGGATCTCAAACCCCGTGCTCCTAACTTAAATTCAATGGCTTTGTCCACAATATAATCCAGAACATCGTCATCGAAAATTAATTTGATGCTATCCATTTGAAACAATTTGCTGTACTGTTTCATTATTGAATTTTTGGGCTCGGTTAGTATTCTACGCAAAGCCAACATGTCCAAAGGTTCTAAATAAGTGAGGATGGGTAAGCGGCCTATAATTTCCGGAATTAAACCAAAAGATTTCAAATCCTGTGGTGCAATGTATTGCAAAAGGTTCGATTTATCAATTTGTTCGTTATCTTTAGCAGCATTGTAGCCTACAACGCGTGTATTGAGGCGCGAAGCTATTTTCTTTTCGATACCATCGAAAGCGCCGCCACAAATGAAAAGGATATTTTGCGTGTTTACAGCAATCATTTTTTGGTCGGGGTGTTTGCGGCCACCTTGTGGTGGAACATTCACAACAGCACCCTCTAATAGCTTAAGCAAGCCTTGTTGAACGCCTTCGCCACTCACATCGCGCGTAATACTTGGATTGTCGCTTTTTCGGGCAATTTTGTCTATTTCGTCGATAAACACGATGCCACGTTCAGCTTCCAATACATTGTAGTCGGCAACTTGTAGCAGACGCGTTAAAATACTTTCAATATCTTCGCCAACATAGCCGGCTTCGGTAAGCACAGTAGCATCCACAATGGCAAACGGAACGTGAAGTTTTTTGGCAATGGTGCGAGCCAGCAAAGTTTTGCCAGTGCCTGTGGAACCAACCATGATAATATTTGATTTTTCAATTTCAACATCATCTTTAGTGTCTTCTTGCAACAAGCGCTTGTAGTGATTATAAACTGCTACTGAAAGGAATTTTTTTGCCTCATCCTGTCCAATAACATACTGATCTAAGTATTGCTTTATTTCGATAGGTTTTGGTACGGAATCTTTATGAAGAGAATCTACTTTGAATTTTTTGGATCCATTTTCCTTCACAATTTCAGAGGCTTGTAGGGCACAATCATTGCATATTTGTACCCCACCCTGACCCATAATCATGAAATTGACTTGCGATTCGGGGCGTCCACAAAAGCTACAATTACGTGATAATTTTGCCATTATTTCTTTTTCTCGTTAATTAACAATTTATCAACCATGCCATAATCAAGAGCTTCTTGAGCTGTCATCCAATAATCGCGGTCGGAGTCTTTTTCAATACGTTCAAAGCTATTGCCCGAGTGGTCGGCAATAATGGTGTAAAGTTCTTTTTTAAGCTTTTGTATTTCGCGCGCTGTGATTTCAATGTCAGACGCCTGACCTTGAGCACCGCCCATGGGTTGGTGAATCATAATGCGTGAATGTTTCAATGCTGAGCGTTTGCCTTTGGTGCCGGCAACCATAAGCACAGCACCCATCGAAGCTGCCATACCCGTACAAATAGTAGCTACATCGCAGCCTATAAACTGCATGGTATCGTATATTCCTAAACCAGCATATACAGACCCTCCAGGCGTGTTGAGGTAAATAGAAATGTCTTTACCAGGATCTGATGAATCTAAAAAAAGTAACTGTGCTTGTATCACATTGGCAGTGTAATCATCCACCTGTGTGCCTAAAAATATGATTCTATCCATCATCAATCGTGAAAATACGTCCATTTGGGTAACGTTGAGTTGACGTTCTTCCAAAATGGAGGGAGAGATGTAACTACTCGTAATTCCTACATAGTTATCTAATGACAATCCATTCATTCCCAGATGCTTGGTTGCATATTTTCTAAATTCGTTATTCATATTGATATTTAATTTTGATTGTTTTTAAATCTTATAAACACAGAAAAGGTTTTTCTCCATGCTCAATAGTCAAACAAAGGTATGAAAATTTTGTTTAATTCAAGTGGGAAAAAACCTTTTCGATATGTTTTTATGAATTAAAAATAAACTCTAATAATTTACGCTTCGAATAATTTATTAAATTCTTCTACAGTTACTTCTTTCGTATCTAAGCTAACCGTATTTTTAATGATTTGAAAAATCTTATTTTCGGCAACACGTTCGGCAATACCTTTTACAGTGTCTTCTTTTTTGAGCATGTCTTTGGCATAATTATCTAAAATGTCGTCGCCCATACCTACCATACCGTATTGTGCAAATTGAGCAGCAGCAATTTTACGAGCATACAAGGTTATATCCTCAGCTTCTACTTTTATTTCGTTTGCTTTAACAAGTTTATCTTTAACAAGTTGCCATTTCAGGTCGGAAATAATTTTTGGATATTCATCTTCAACGGCTTCAGCAGTCATTTTTTCATTGCTTTCGAGCAACCAACGTTTCAACATGTTTTCGGGAAAAACAAGATGGTCAAATTTTGCAAGCAAAACATTGCGAGCGTCTTCGCCAAATTTATAATCGCTATCATTAGAGAGCGTTTCTAAAATTCCCTCTTTAATTTTAGCTCGGAATTCAGCTTCGTTGCTTACAATGCCTTCACCATAAACTTTGTCGAACAATTCCTGATTTATTTCCGCTTCGTGATATCGAGTAATTCCCTCAACGGTGATTTGAAAGTCGGCAGTGATGTTTTTAGCTTCTTCTTTCGAAATTTTTAGTAATGAGCTGATTTCAACTTCACTCTGAAAAGCTAACTGTGGATTGAAAGTAATAACTGATCCGATGGTTGCCCCTACAAACAATGCTTTTTGAGCTTCGTCTTTGATGTAAGAAGGCGTAAGGGTGGCATCGTCAAGTTTTATTCCATTTTCGTTTACTATACCATTGGCAAGTTCAAGTAAAGCGCCTTTCACCATGTCTTTTTCTTCAACAAGCTCTTCTTGAATATATTTACCGTAGCGACTTGTGTGCGTTTTTACCTGGTTGTCAATCATCTCATCGCTAACGGCAATGCTATAATTTGGAATCGTATCGTTTTTGCTCAACGCTACATCAAAATCGGGAGCTACTGCTACATCAAAAGTTAGTTCAAATTCTTCTTGGGTATCAAAATTAATTGTCTTTTGGTCGTCTTCATTTGGCATTGGTTCGCCTAACATGTTAATTTTGTTCTCACGAATATATTTGAAAAGTTCATCCGATACAAGTTTGTTTATTTCCTCTGCAATGATGGCTTTTCCATACATTTTTTTTACTAAACTTGCAGGAACCATGCCCGGACGGAATCCGGGGATATTGGCTTTTTTGCGATATTCACGTATTTTTTTGTCAACATTTTCGGCATAATCCGATTTTGTAATTTCTACGGTTAAAGTTAAATTAACCTGATCGATGTCTTTTCTGACGATGTTCATGATTTATATTTCTGATTAATATTTTCTAATACTATGCTTGTAGCTTGTCATTCAGCTTTTTAAATGCTTTAATTTCATTAAAAATCAAAATACTATTTTGGGCTGCAAAGGTACAAAAAAATCGTATATAAAAAATCGTATTTTTCCAAATAAATCTTTTATAGGATATTATTTTCAACTATTTTGTAAACAAGCTCATACATCTTACCAAAAATATATATAAAAAGCTATTGTAATTACAATAATAATGGAGGAGTGTATCACATCCCATTTATCCCAGCTGTTGCGTGTTAGTGTTTTTTGTTCGGCTGATACTGACCCAAACGTTAAGCCTTGTATTTGAGCAGCAGATGCTTGTACGGTAAACATACTTACCAAAACCATTATTAATGCACTGAACAAGAACATACCTCCACTGAAAAATAGCCAGTTGGTGTCGTAGAACAAGCCTTTGAACCACGAATCGGTAGCATCGGGCGAAGTGGAATAATACACTTTTGACCCCAAACGAGTTACCCCAACTACAAAGCCAGAAATCAATCCCCAAAGCCCAGCTTTAGGTGTAATGCGCTTCGAACTAACGCCTAATAAAAAAGCTGCTGCAATACCCGGAGCAAGAACTGATTGAACATCTTGCAAATAAGTATAAAGTACATCACCCACACTTTTCATAACCGGAATCCATAAAATTCCGAGTATCACAATTACAACCGTAGCCATACGACCTACACTTAAGAGTTTTTTTTCGGTTGCTTGGGGTTTAAAGCGTTTGTAAAAGTCGATAGTGAACAACATAGCCGATGAATTGAACAACGAGGCTAACGAGCTCATTAATGCTGCCAAAATACCTGCAACAACCAATCCTTTCAATCCCGCAGGTAGAAGTTTGGCTACCAGCGTTGGAAATGCAGCATCCGAATTGACAGCTCCGTTAGCTAAAACCGGTAAAAAGCTACCCGTTTTTACGTGCAAAGCATACGCTATCATGCCGGGAATAAGAAAAATAAATACAGGAGTAAGTTTCAGGTAAGCTCCAAAAATAGTTCCACGACGCGCTTGTGTTTCGTCTTTTCCCGAAAGCACACGCTGAACGATGTATTGGTCGGTGCACCAGTACCAAAAACCAATAATAGACGAACCAATCAACACGCCTAACCACGGGAAGTTAGCATCGCTATTACTCCGAATAAGGTTTCCCATAGTATCGCCAAATTCGTTTACCGGTTTGGCACGTACAATTTCCATCATTTCGTTCCAGCCACCTAATTCTTTTAATCCCAAAAATACAATTATCATGGAACCAAACAACAATATCGGAGTTTGCAGTACTGAAGTGTAAAGTACCGATTTCATACCACCAATTACTGTGTAAAGTGCTGTAATTAAAACCAATCCGATAGCGGCTATCCAAAAAAAGTCGATGCCCCACATTTCTTTAATTCCAAAAACTTGTTGAAAAACCAAACCACCCGCATACACAGTTACAGCTACTTTTGTGAGTACATAACTAATAAGTGAGATAACCGAAAGGATGGTTCGCGACTGCGGATTATACCTGCGCTCCAAAAATTCGGGCATGGTGAGCACCATACTACGCGAATAAAACGGCACGAAAACCCAACCCAAAATCAGTATCATCCAACCCTGAATTTCCCAATGTGCCATAGCCATACCACTCGATGCACCTGCTCCAGCAAGCCCAATTAAGTGTTCCGAACCAATGTTCGATGCAAAAATAGATGCTCCAATAGCTATCCAGGTGGCGTCGCGTCCGGCAAGAAAATAATCGCCAGAGCTATTCTGTTTTTTACTTAGCACCCATACTACTATTCCAATAAGTGCAAGGGCAAATATCCCAATAACAAGCCAATCCAATGATTCCATAATATTATTTACTATTTTACTATTTACAATTTAAGAAAACAATTCTTTTTCGGTAAAATGACCAATTTTTTTGTAGTTTGCATAAATATCCAAATACAATTTGTGATTGTCGGCATTTGGATAGAACTCCTTAGTAAAACCTTGTCCCATAGTACTTTGCGCCTCTTCTACTTTGGTGTAAACCCCCGCTGCAACGGCAGCAAACATAGCTGTACCAAACGCACAAGCTTGTTCGGCTTTAGCTACTTTGATAGGCATATTCAATACATCCGAAAGGGTTTGCATGACAAATGGCGATTTGAGCGAAATGCCACCAATACCGATAATTTCCTTTATTTCAATACCGTTTTCGATAAAGCGATCGACAATGGCTTTCGAGCCAAAAGCGGTTGCTTCGACTAATGCGCGGAAAATGAGCGGAGCCGAACTTCCCAGATTTAATCCGGTAATCGTTCCTTTTACCATTTGGTTCGCATCGGGCGTGCGGCGACCATTCATCCAGTCTGTAGCCAAAATTGCAGATTCCGAAACTGGAACTTTAGCAGCCTCAATAGACAAAGCAGGAATAATTTGATCCAGGGTTTCTTCGATTAATTTTTGTTTCGTAGCTTCGTCCACCAACGAAGTTTTTGACAAAATATTGACAACAGGCCAAGCCACTACATTTTTGAACCAAGCATACACATCGCCAAAAGCCGACTGACCTGCTTCGAGACCAATCATGCCTGGAATAACCGAACCATCTACTTGACCGCAAATGCCCGGAATAAGTTTGTCGCCCATTTCTTCGTAGCTCGACACCATAATATCGCAGGTGGAAGTTCCGATAATGCGCACCAACGCACCCGGTTTTACTTCGGCACCTACTGCTCCTGTATGTGCATCGAAAGCACCAACGGCTACAGCCACATGGGTTGTAAGTCCCAGACGTGCAGCCCATTCTTCGGTCAAGGTACCAACTTTGGTATCGCTGGCACAAGTTTCGGTGTAAAGTCGGCTGCGCAAACCGACTAAAGCGGGGTCGAGTGCCACCAAAAACTCTTCGGATGGCAATCCGCCCCATTGCTCCAACCACATAGCTTTGTGACCCGATGCACAACGGCTGCGGAACATATTTTCGGGTTTTGTAGTGCCTGTAATCAATGCCGGCATCCAATCGCAATGCTCTACAGCCGAATAAGCTGCATTACGCACTTTTTCATCGGCACGCAACACATGCAAGGCTTTAGCCCAGAACCATTCCGATGAATAAATACCACCTTCGTATGACGTATAATCAGTGCTCCATTTGGCAGCCAGTTCGTTTATTTCGTTGGCTTCCTTAATGGCAGTGTGGTCTTTCCACAACACAAACATGGCGTTTGGATTTTCGGAAAATTCGGTCAACAAAGCCAGCGGAGTGCCGTTTTTATCTGTAAAAACAGGCGTACTTCCGGTGGTGTCGAAACCTATTCCGACCACAGTTTCAGCTGTTCCGGACGGACATTTACTCAAAGCTTCTTTTACTGTCAACTCGAGCACATCAATATAATCTTGCGGGTGCTGGCGATACTGATTGGCAGTTGGAACACAATATTTACCTTCCATCCAACGTGGATAATATTTTACCGACGATGCTAATTCTTCGCCCGTTTCGGCATTTATAACCACGGCACGTGCCGAGTCGCTACCATAATCTAATCCTATAACGTATTTCATTTTTTATCTTAACGCTTTATTCAACATATAATACACTTCATTATTCCGAATATCCTGTTTGAATTGACGTATATTGGTGTCTTTGTCGATTATTAACAATTCAATATCCAAAATTTCGGCATAATCTTCTAACATTTCGGTAGTTATAGCATACGAAAAGCTGGAATGATGCGTACCGCCAGCTGTAATCCATGCACCTGCGCCAACTTCGAGGTTTGGCTGTGGAATCCACAAACCGCAAGCCACAGGTAATTTAGGCAATGCTTCGGGTTCAATTACTTTCACTTCGTTTACAAGCATGCGGAAACGGTTGCCCATATCCACAATGGTTGCTGCAACTCCTTCGCCTATATGCGCTTGAAAAATAAGACGAGCACAAACACCGGCATCGCCAATACCTAAAAAATGAACTTCGATACGTGGTTTTTCGGCTGCAATTTCGGGATTAATTTCCAACATGTGCGATTGCAGAATAGAGCTATTTTCGCCTGCAAAATTCAATACATAATCTTCGAGAAACGAACATCCACCCGGTAAACCTTGCGACATCACCCACATCGTGCGTGTAAGTGCAGCCGTTTTCCAGTCGCCTTCAGCCCCAAAGCCGTAACCTTCGGCCATTAATCGTTGCGAAGCGAAGCCCATCAACTGACTCATACCTTCTAATTCGTTGAAGCTGGTAGTAAATGCAGTAGCACCTTTCTTTTCTAAAAAGCGACGCAAACCAATTTCTTGAGCAGCAGCCTGACGAACCGATTCGTGTTTTTCTGCTCCGCGTTTGCAATCGGCAGCAAAATCGTATAGTTTTTCGTATTCGGCAATCAACGCATCAATTTCTGCTTCGGTAACTGCATTCACATAAGGAACTAATTTAGCAATTGGCGCATTATCCACATGATAACCCAAGCGGATTTCAGCTTCCACTTTATCGCCATCGGTTACAGCCACATTGTTCATATTGTCGCCAAAGCGTATAATTTTCATGTTTTGAGCATCAGCCCATCCGGTACAAACGCGCATCCACGAAGCCATTTTTTCGTGTGTCGATTTATCTTTCCAGTAACCAACTACAATTTTGCGTGGTTTGCGCAATCGAGCGGTGATAAAACCAAATTCGCGATCGCCATGAGCCGACTGATTGAGGTTCATGTAATCCATATCAATTTCCGACCATGGAATTTGTTCGTTGAACTGTGTGTGGAGATGCAACAATGGTTTTTTGTAATCCATCAAGCCATGAATCCACATTTTAGCAGGCGAAAATGTGTGCATCCAGGTAATAAGCCCTACACATTTTGTGTCGCCATTGGCAGCGCGCATTATTTCGGCAATTTCCGATGAGGAATTAGCCGTTCCTTTATAAACCACTTTTACAGGCAAATTACCAGAGTCGTTTAACCCTTTAACTATTTCGTTTGAGTGAGCATCTACGCTCACTACAGCGTCACCACCGTAAAGCAACTGTGCTCCGGTTATGAACCATACTTCTAAATTTTGATAGTTGAATTCCATATTT
>MNZK01000008.1 GCA_001873635.1 Porphyromonadaceae bacterium CG2_30_38_12
AGTAAAATACCAACTATACACAAACAGCATAGGTTTCTGGCACTTAAAAACTTCAGTTGAACAAAAGAAATAACAACTATATAACATGGAACATTTGAGCGAAATATTACTTTACCAAACCGCCAATGGCGAAACAAAAATTGATGTTCGGCTGGAAGATGAAACGGTGTGGTTGAATCAAAAGCAAATGGCTGATTTATTTCAGACCACTGTGCCCAATATCAATATGCATTTAAAAAACATTTTTGATGAAGGTGAATTAGATCCAATTTCAACTATTAAGAATTCCTTAATAGTTCGATTGGAAGGAAATAGGCAGGTGAATCGTAATATTGATTTTTACAATCTGGATGCAATTATTTCGGTAGGTTATCGGATAAAATCACATGTTGCCACGCATTTCCGGATTTGGGCTACTAAGCGGTTGCGGGAGTATATTGTAAAAGGTTTTGCGTTGGATGATGAGCGCATGAAAGCGGCAGGAATGATTCGGTATTTTGATGAATTGACTGAACGTATTCGGGATATTCGAAGTTCGGAACGGATTTTTTATCAAAAAGTAAAAGACATTTTCAGCCTAAGTATCGATTACGACTCGAAAACAACTCAGGCTAAAGAATTTTTTGCAACTGTTCAAAATAAACTACATTGGGCAATACACCAACATACCGCTGCAGAGCTTATTGCAAGCAGAGTTAACGTAGTTTCTAAAAATATGGGATTAACCACTTGGGCTGGCGAAAAAATAAGAAAAACCGATATTGGAATTGCTAAAAACTACCTGAACGAAGCAGAATTAAGTCAGTTGAATTTATTGGTGGAGCAATTTTTGGCTTTTGCCGAAAACCAAGCCCGACAGAAAAAGCTAATGTACATGAACGATTGGATAAAAAAACTCAACGACATACTTACCATCAACGAAAACGAAATTTTGGAACATGCTGGAAAAATATCACACGAAATGGCGCTTCAAATCGCTGAAACAGCTTACGAGCAGTATAATACTGAACGAATTAAAGCGGAAGATTTAAAAGCACTAAGATTGCTTGATGAGGATTTAAAAGAGCTTGGTATTTAGAAGATCCGCCAACTACTCGAAAAATTAGAGTAGTTCGAAGTGAATGTAAATGAGAGGTTAATAGGCAGATACAATTTTTCTACATCAGCATTGTATCTTGATCTTAATGGTATTTAAAAAATAAAAGATACAATAATCAAATTCCAAATTTCCATGAAAACACAAATAAACCACGTACTACGTTATTTCAAACGCGTTTATCTACTTTCGCTTAGCGCAGATAATCAAGACAAAACGGCTTGGAGGCAATTAAAAAAGTTGCACGTTGATGCCGGTTGGAAAAGCGGTATCTATGAGAGTGAAAAGCAAATTGTAGCAGTGTTTGAAATTGGAAATGAAAAGTCTGCAAAATTTGGATATTATATCGAGAATAGAGAATACCATTGCAAAGTAAATATTGTTGAAAATTATTTACCAGAAATGACAACTGATTTATTTATATTGGCTGCTCATTTCAATAACTTACTCAACAAAGGAAAAGTTGAAATTGATGTCGACGAACGCATTGTGTCGTACAATTACCGGTGCGACTTATTGGTACCTTTGCTTTACTCTGGTGAGTTTTACGATAGAATGCTTATACATCACAGTACGTCAAAAGACATTTATTGGGCTTTTGAAAAGTTGATACATGAAAACGAAGAACCAGCCGTTATAATTTCCGACTTATTAAACAAAAACAAGGAAGAAAAAAATGACAAATAGCTCATGTTTTTAAAATTAACAAGTAGGGGTCGGGCGACTTTCAAGTTGCTTGAAATATCAAAATAGATTAATTATTTGCAATTCGCGCATTGCAAATCAAACTCATTAACCACTAAATATCAATAGAATATGAATTTTTTTAAACTAACACTTTCCGTTTCTCTTATCTTTTTCGCAGCTTGTAATTCACCAAAAGAAAAAGCTGCTACAATTTCAAAACCCAATGAAATAAAAAATGCTCCAAAAAACATTCTGGATTCCTTATTTCTATGGGATGTGGAAGATTTTCCAAAAGGAAGAATGATGTTCTTAGATGTGCCTTATACGGTTGATGGTAAAAGGGAATACCTGACTCTTACAGTGGCAAAAGAAACTTCAAACGAACGACCGAGCTTTATTTCGGTTATTGTGCCCAACGATTTGAGCGACAGCAAAATAATGGAAATTGTATTTACAAACAATACTTATTCTATTTCGCAAACCGTTTATGCTCATTTCGATAAATGCCAAGACGATTTTTGTGCTTTCCGTATGAACAATGCTTATGCCGTAGATAAAGCAAATAATCAATTAGATGTAATCCGGAATTTTCTAAAGTATGATGAGGTATATTTCAATTTTGAACGTAAAAATGGGTTAAAATCATCGGTTATAGTACCTTTGTTTTCATTTAAAGAACAATATAAATCGAGATAATCAACAAAATTGAATATAAAAAACCGTTAGATTTATGTCAATACTAATAATCGGAGTTGGAAACGTGGGGGCAGGCATTGCCGACAAAATAAATGAGATGAAAATGCCTGGCGTAAATTGTTCAGTAGTGTTAGATTGTGTTGCGTCAGATGCATATCCTACTATCACCAAAGGAGTTGATATTTGCGATTATGACCCAATAAATCCTGGCGGAGAAATTGAAATTGCGAAGCGATTAGCCCAAGATAATGTGGAGATGATTAAGCAATTAATCGTTGCAGGAACTAGTGAAGATTGGAGTAAGGAAGAAGCGTGAGTTATTTTGTGGTTGATGTTTGCAAATTATGAGCTGGTAGGTTATCGAAAGGATGATTCTCTGCAATAAAATAAATGAATTTTCAGTTATTCAGTATTTCATTGTAGCCAATTAGTTTGCAAAAAGTATCCAGACAAAGAATTTTGCACAAACATACGAAAGATGTATACATTCTTCGTATATTTGTGCAATTAATTAAAAAATATGAATAACACACTAAACGAACTATTTGAGCAAAACAAGGGATACTTGCATTCGGCATCTATACGTGGTAAACGTAGTCTGTACTATGAGCTAAACAATTGGATAGAAGCCGGTAAGGTGGTTCAAGTAAAGCGTGGATTGTATCGACATGTGGATTATGCGGAGGAAGTGAGTTGGGGTGAAATATGCCGTTCGGCAACACAAGGAGTACTTTGTATGTTTTCGGCATGGCAGTTTTATCAACTTACAAGCACTGTTTCGCCCGAAGTACATTTGGCTATTCCTGTACGTAAAAAACCGGTTTTGCCAGATTTTCCACCTGTGCAGATGTATTTTTGGAGTGCAGGGTTTTATGACATTGGAATAACCGAAACAGAGTTTAACGGTGAGAAAATAAAATTGTATGACTTGGAAAAATCGGTGTGTGATGCTGTACGTTACAGGAATAAAATAGGCGTTGAGGTGTTGAACGAAGTGTTGCGAAATTATTTGAAACGGAAAGATAGAAATTTGGATAAGCTAATGAAATATGCCGTACAACTGCGTATTTCTAAAACCATGCAAAACTATATACAACTACTGCTATGAAGAATCGCGCAGCATCATTGAAAGCCAGATTATTAAATCTTTCGAAAAAAGAAAACATTGAATTTCAGGTTCTAATTTCACGTTTTCTACACGAACGATTGTTGTACCGAATTTCTATTTCCGAGTTTTCAAATCATTTTGTACTGAAAGGTGGTGCTTTTATGTATGCTATACAAGGATTAAAAACGCGACCAACAACCGATGTGGATTTCCTTGGTCAGCAAATAGCTAACGATGTGGATACACTCTGCGAGATTTTCAGGGGAATTTGCAGTACGGAATCGTCGGACGAAGTTCAATTTTTGCCCGAAAGTATTCAGGGTGAGCCTATTGCTGAACTGGAGAAATACAATGGTGTGCGTGTATTTGTGGATACACAATTTGACTCAATTCGCCAACGATTGCAGATTGATATTGGTTTTGGAGATGTAGTAACACCCGAAAATCTTCAGTTAGAATATCCGGTTTTATTGGACGATATGGAAACTCCGGTAGTTCGGGCATATTCGGTTGAAACTGTCATAGCAGAGAAATTTCAGGCAATGATAGAGCTATCATTATTCAACAGCAGGATGAAATTTTTTTTTACGACATTTACAAACTGCTCTCAAATGAAAATTATAACAGAGATTTGCTACAAGAAGCAATAGTTAGCACTTTCAATAACAGGGCAACATCCTATATTCATGAACATTCACTGTTTTCTCCGGCATTTGCCACCGACAGTTTAAGAAAACAAAATTGGGCAGCATTTTTACGAAAAATTAAACGCGATAAAGAACTGACTTTTGAAGAAGTGATGCAAACAATCACCACGAAATTAAAACCATATTGGGAAAATTTAAAAGAGAAATAGAAACATTAAAAAAATAGTAAAAAAACAACAAAACCCTTATTCCCCATGAAAACACAATTTATCACCCTCCTCTTACTTTGCTGTACAACAGCAATTTTCGCACAGTCCACCAATTTCATCGAAGGTCGTAAAGCATTAAATGCAGGCGATTTTGATGTGGCTGTTGAGTATTTCAGCAAAGACATAACGGATAACCCCAAAAATGCAAATACCTATTATTCTCGAGGGTTTGTTTATTACAGTCAAGATGTTTATGCCAAAGCATTGAGTGATGCTAATATGGGTTTAAAATGCGTTAAGGGGAAAGAAAAAAAGCTCAAAGCTGTTTTATACGAATTACGCGCACTTATTTATACACAGCTCGAAGAACGCGAAAAAGCAATAGCCGACTACACTACGGCCATTAAAACGAATGGTACTGATGCTGATTTCTATGTTGGTCGTTCACGCTTGTACCACGACATGGAAATGTACGATAATGCTAAGGCTGATTTAATGAGCGTGCTGAAATTCGATGAAACAAATGCAGCTGCTTTGGCCGGTTTAGGGCGCAATTATATTGTACGTAAGCAATATGCC
>MNZK01000004.1 GCA_001873635.1 Porphyromonadaceae bacterium CG2_30_38_12
ATGAACAAAGCAGAATTAATTAGTGCTATTGCTACCGAATCAGGTTTAAGCAAAGTAGATGCTAAAAAAGCTCTCGATGCCGTTGTTAAAAGTGTGTCCGATGCATTGGTTGCCGGAGACAAAGTTAGTTTAGTAGGTTTTGGAACTTTCTCGGTAGCTGAACGTTCAGCTCGCTCGGGTATCAATCCAGCAACAAAACAAGCTATCACTATCGAAGCTAAAAAAGTTGCTAAATTTAAGGCTGGTGCCGAATTGGCTGCTGCTGTAAACTAAGTTTAAGCATTTGGAAATTAAAAAAGGAATATGTTTCATATTCCTTTTTTTTGTTTTACATACAACACCCCAGAGCTTATTTGTTTCGAATAGCTTCCACGATTTTTGTTTCGAGTTCGGCTGCTAAATCCGGATTTTCTTTGACAATTGTTTTCGAGGCATCGCGTCCTTGTGCTAATTTTGTGTCGCCGTAGCTATACCACGAACCACTTTTTTTGATGATACCGTATTCAACGCCTAAATCAATGATTTCGCCTGTTTTGGAAATACCTTCGCCAAACATAATATCAAATTCGGCTTTGCGGAATGGTGGAGCTACTTTGTTCTTTACAACTTTTACGCGCGTTTGGTTTCCAATGGCTTCTTCACCATCTTTGAGTTGCCCAATTTTACGAATATCCAATCGAACTGTAGCATAAAACTTGAGGGCATTACCACCTGTTGTTGTTTCGGGATTGCCAAACATTACGCCAATTTTTTCGCGCAACTGATTGATAAATACGCAAGTAGTGTTTGTTTTGTTGATGTTGGCAGTTAGCTTGCGTAAAGCTTGCGACATCAGGCGAGCTTGAAGTCCCATTTTAGAGTCGCCCATGTCTCCTTCCAATTCTGCCTTGGGGGTCAGCGCAGCAACCGAGTCAATCACGACAATATCTACCGCCGATGAGCGGATTAATTGGTCGGCAATTTCGAGGGCTTGTTCGCCATTGTCGGGCTGCGAAATAAGCAATTCATCAATGTTAACGCCCAATTTTTCTGCATAGAAACGGTCGAAAGCGTGTTCAGCATCGATGAAGGCAGCAATGCCACCTGCCTTTTGAGCTTCGGCTATGGCGTGTATGGCTAAGGTTGTTTTCCCTGACGATTCGGGTCCGTAAATTTCGATTACCCTTCCACGTGGAAAACCACCAACGCCGAGCGCTACATTTAAACCTATAGAGCCGGTAGAAATAACGGGTAAATCCTCTACTTTGTTGTCGCCCAGACGCATAATTGCACCTTTGCCATGATCTTTGTCAATTTTGTCCATTGCTAATTGCAATGCTTTTAGTTTTTCCGCCGATGGTTTTTGTACAGCGCTGATAGCTTTCTCTGCCATAGTTTTTATGTATTGTTTTTTTGTTGAATGTATTGTGTGATGCTATATGCTGTTTTTGTCTTACTGAAAATTTTAATGCACAAAGTTAGACTAAATTTGCAGAATACCATCGTTGTGGAAAATTATTTTTCAACACAAAGTAATAAAATAATCTAAAAATCCATTGAGTAGTTTATTCATTGCCTCGTAATTGTGGTTGCGAAGTTGATGCTGGTTTTCAACAAAAACATGATCTTTGAATTGCTCCAATTCTGGTAAGTTATTTTCAATCATCGCTTCGATTGCTTGACTGGTAAATTCGAAATGACATTGAAAGCCATAAACTTTCGGGCTGTATTTTATTATTTGACGTGGGCATCCGTTGCTGTAAGCCAATACTTCAGCTTCGGGAGTTAAGCCAGGCATATCACCGTGCCAGTGTCCTACCATGGATTTTTCGGGTAGTGTTTTAAAAAACAAATCAGCCTGTGCTTGGGGTGTTAGTTGTAGCTGAAAAACCCCAATTTCGCGTTGAGGACTTTTCTCAACGCCGGTTCCAAGTGCCTCGCCAATAAGCTGTGCGCCCAAGCAAATGCCCAATACAGGTTTATTCGCATGTATTGCCTTTCGAATGAACTCCATTTCCTTTTTGCCATTAAAATAGGGACAATCTGTGGTTTGTGGCGATTGTGGACCACCCAACACAATGAGTAAATCTATGTTTTGAAGTGTTTTGGGGAGTTCTTCGTAGGCGTACATTTTGCTGTAAGTAACTGCATGCTCACGCTGCTTTGCCCAGCTAAGAATGGATGCCGGCGATTCAAAACTTTCGTGTTGTACAATATGTATGTTCATTTTTTACCGTTTATAATACGAGAAACAATACCACTTTGTTTGCCTATTTCATCTATCAATACGCCTCCAAAATGCAAAAGTAAAAAGGGTATGAAGTAATAAAGGGATAGTGTGTGAACTGTCTCCATACTTTTTTTCAGATTTTCAGATCCAAACTTAATAAAGAGGCCTGTAGCGAGTGAAATAACTATACAGATATAAAACACGACATAGGTTGCTAACTGCAGCCGCTCTTTGGCGGTAAGGTGCTTTGAAAATGGATTACGAATGGGCATTTCGCCCCATAGTGGCACCATCATACGAATGCTAAACAAACCTACCAGCACATAGCCTAAATATATGTGCCATTGCCACATCGGAGCCCTGATTTGTTTAGCTAAAGTAATTACTTGCTCGTGAGTAAGTGTTTGTTGCGTAGCGCTTATGTATGGGCCTATTATGTCAGCAATATTGTTTTTATTCAACCAAGTCATTCTTAAAAAAATGGTGATGGCTAAGAGTATCATGGTGATGGCAATAGCCCAGTGAAGCAATCGGTAGATAAGTGAATAATTTTGATGTTGCATGTCTCTGTGTGTTTTTTTTTTTAAGTTATTAACGTATGCCTCCCATCAGTTTTTCTAACCATTTGGAAAGAACAAAAAGAACTACTGATGCAATGCCCGACATGATAACAAAGAATATGAAAAAATCGTATAATGTCGTAATTTCATAACCGGCAAACGATTTTGAAATACCATTCTCAGGGTAAAGTCCGCTCAGTATTCCGGCAAATTTATTTGCCGCAGCATTGGACATAAACCAAACTCCCATGAGTAAGGACGAAAATCGTAGTGGCGATAATTTGTTAACTATAGATAAACCTATGGGCGACAAACAGAGCTCGCCCATGGTGTGTAACAAATATAAACTGGTGAGCCACAGCATGCTTACTTTGGTGTTTGCATCCACGCCACGAACGCCAATGGCTATCACCAAATAGCCAACCGCCAATAAGAAAAGCCCTATGGATTGTTTGGCTGGCGAACTTGGCTCCATGCCACGTTTCCCTAAAGCTGTCCAAAGCATAGCAAATAGCGGTGCCAACGAAACGACGAAAATAGCATTGAACGATTGAAAAGCCGAGGCAGGCATCACCCAACCAAAAATATTACGGTCGGTTTGCTCATCGGCAAAAAAAGTAAGCGATGCTCCGGCTTGTTCGAAAGCTGCCCAAAAGAAAATGACAAAAAACGAGATGATGTAAATGACAAATATACGCGAACGTTCAACTTTCGTTAGCGACTTATCGACAATAATAAAAATAGGCATCACTAAACTGACGGCAAAAATAGCCGAACCAATCCAATCGGCTCCAGAAAATAAGGAAATTGAAGCATTGGTAAAGGCATCGAAGTTTATAGAAAATATTAAAAATAGTGCTATAAATCCGGCTAAAGAAAAATAGATGCGCGATTTTGAATTTTGTAATTCCAAAACAACTGATTTTTCGTTATGCTTTTCAGTGACCTGTGTAGCGGCTTGCTTGTAGCTTGATGGCGAAAGTCCAATTTGTTGACCTTCGGGCGTACAGAGGTATTTGTTTTTTAATATTTGAAACACTGTAACGCTGAGCAACATGCCGGTGCCAGCCGAAAGAAAACCCCATTTGAAGTCGGCAGGATTGCCTGTGTCGCCTACAAAACCACACCACAAGGGCGCAAGTGCTGCACCTAAATTAATGCCCATATAAAAAATGGTGAAAGCTGCATCTTTACGGCTATCATTCGGCTCGTATAAATGTCCTACCATGGTCGAGATATTTGGTTTAAATAACCCATTACCTAAAATTAAGCCACCCAAACCTAAGAACATGAGGTATTTGGCAGTTTCTATGTCTTGGTAGTTGATAGCACTTGCAAACATTAAGAATTGTCCTAATGCCATAATAATTCCACCCCAAAAAATAGAACGACGATTTCCCCAATAGCGATCGGCAATATAGCCGCCCAATAAGGGTGTGAGATATACTAAACCTGTGTAACTGCCATAAATTTGAGCCGCAAAACCTTTGTCGAACAATAGGGCTTTGGTGATATAAAGCATGAACAATGCACGCATGCCATAATAACTGAAACGCTCCCACATTTCGGTTACAAATAGAAGATAAAGACCTTTTGGATGGCCTTGCTTGGATTGGATTGAAGACATTTAGCTAAAGTGTTTATGTGATGATAACTGATAAATACCGTTGCAAAAGTAATCATTCTGTTTAAATTTCAAATAAAATTACAAGTTCATTGTGTATATTTAAGCAAAAAGCTTATCGAAAGTGCTCAAGTAAATTCTAAGTGTGACGGGTAGGGCAGTCAATTTCAAATCTGTTAATTTCACCACCCAATTAGGTTCAAATGATAGCGATAGGAAAGTTATAAAATATGTTTTGCAGCATATTTCTGACAATGTAATATGATAATCAATGCTTTAATGTTTTAAATGTCGTATTAAAACGAGGCATATAAGTGTTTGCGTTGAGTTTTTGTGTGGTAAAAAATGATTCGCTTTACTTGATATTGCACTACATTTGTAACATTAAATCTGCTCGAATATTATGAATGTAAAAAATCAAAAATTATCCTTTAAGGAAAAAGTTGGATACAGTTTGGGCGATACTGCATCGCACTTTGTGTGGGATATGGTTGGCTTTTGGCTCTTGTTTTTTTATACCGACGTTTATGGTATTTCGGCAGCTGCCGCAGGTACTATCATGCTGGTAGCGCGTTTTTGGGATATGGCAATCGACCCAATAATCGGTATAGTTTCTGACCGTACCAATTCGCGATGGGGAAAGTTTCGACCCTACATTCTTTTTGGGGCTCTTCCTTACGCTGTACTTGCCATTCTTACTTTTACAACGCCAAATTTTGGCGAAACAGGTAAAATTATTTACGCAGGATTAACGTATGTGTTGTTAATGACCGCTTACGCTTCTATCAATTTGCCCTATTCAGCTCTTGGGGCTGTGATGACTGCCGATACAAATGAGCGAGCTGGACTAAATACCTATCGGTTTATTGCCGGATTTAGTGGGCAGTTTGTTGTAACAGGGCTGGCACTTACTTTAGCAAATTTTTTTGGCAACGGCAATAAGGCGCAGGGATTTCAGTACACTGTTTTTTTATTTGCCGCTTTGAGTTTGGTTTTTTTCTTTATCACATTCAAAACTACTCGTGAGCGCGTGCAGCCACCTAAAGCACAAAAAAACTCACTCAAAGAAGATGTTCACAATTTATTTAACAATCAAGCATGGATTATTTTAGCCATTGTAGGCATTGTGTCGTTTATTATGTTTGCCATGCAAAATGCGGCTATTGCCTACTATTTTAAATATTATTTGGGTAAAGAAGACAATGTGCAACTATTTAATGTTGTGGGTACTGTGGCACTCATTGTCGCGCTTCCACTTTCCAAACCATTGGCAAAAAGATTTGGAAATAAAAACGTTTTTATTGGCAGTTCGTTAATTTCGGGGGTCTTTTTTATTTTAATATATCTTGCCGGTGTGCATGACATGATTACAATCTACGTTTTGAATATCATAGCTAAAATGGCTTATGCACCAGCAGTTCCGCTGCTTTGGACAATGATTGCTGACTCGGCAGATTATGGCGAATGGAAAAGTGGACGACGTTCCACCGGCTTATATTTTTCGGCGGCTGTGTTTGCCCAAAAAGCAGGATGGGGTATTGGGGCTGCTATTGCCGGATGGATACTTACATTGTCGCAATTTGTGCCCAATGTGGTTCAATCCAATACGGCAATCACTGGGATTAAACTGTTGGTGTCAGTCATTCCCGGACTGCTCTACATGTCCTGTGCTATTTTCATGATTTTTTATAAAATAGATAAAAAAACTACCGACCTTATGAAAATTGATTTGGATAAAAAGAGAGAAAACGACTAACAGATAGATCATATTAGAAAGTATTAGTATTGATTATTTCAGCAAGAAAAAAGTAGTTATGAATAAAGAAAATCAGTTTTCAAACGTTGGTAATTTGAACAAAATGGAAACGTTAGACATAAAATCCCTTTCCGAAGTTGGGGGTAAATTTATACAAATTGATGGCGAACAGTATTTTGAAATAATGCATTCCGACGCCATGCAGCCATTTTTTATCAGTTTGGCAAGCGATTCGAATCATTGGATGTATATCGCGAGTACGGGAGGTTTGTCAGCAGGTCGTAAAAGTCCCGACATAGCCCTTTTTCCCTATTACACTGATGATAAAATTACCGAATCGGCTGAAATTACTGGCAGTAAAACTATTTTTCAAGTAATAAAAGGAGGTGTGAAATACTTGTGGGAACCATTTTCGGACAGAAACAAGGGGACTTACACGTTAGAGCAGAGCTTAGCCAAAAACACGGCTGGCAATAAACTTGTGTTTACTGAAATAAATCACGACTTGGGATTAACATTTAGTTATGCTTGGATGAATGCTGATGATTTTGGTTGGATTAAAAAAAGTAAATTATCCAATCAAAATGTGGAGGCAGTGGAAGTATATGTGGTAGATGGTTTACAAAATATCTTGCCTTCAGGTATCGATAAATTTACTCAAAATACCTTTTCTACCTTGGTGGATGGTTATAAAAAAACAGAATTGCTGCCTTACTCTTCGTTAGCATTATTTCGCATGGAAGCCATATTGGTGGACCGTCCGGAGCCCAGTGAGTCTTTGCGCGCCAACACGGTTTGGAGCATAGGTTTCGACCATGCAATTTATTTGTTAAGTTCCAAGCAACTCAATCATATACGGACAGGTTTAGTGCCAACGCCCGAAACAGAAGCCAAGGGAGTTCGTGGTGCCTATTTTGCATGCAACACTATTTTAGTGGGAGCAGGAGAAACTAAAACATGGTATTTTGTAGCTGAAGTGGAGCAAGATGTGGTTGATATTATCAACACCAAGCACTTCATACAAAACACGGTATCAATTGCTGATGTGTTAGAGCAAAATATTGCTAAAGGAACAAGCGCGCTCCGTAACATTGTTGCCCAAGCTGATGGGGTTCAAGAATCTGCCGACCAACACGATTTGGCAAGGCATTTTTCAAACGTACTTTTCAATACCATGCGTGGTGGCATCTACAGCGATAATTACAACATAAATGCGGCATTTTTCAGTAAACACGTGCTGCATTTTAATATTTCTTGCTGGAACAAACATAGGGAGTTTTTACAAATTTTACCTGCTTTGGTAGCATTTGACCAACTGGAAGAGCTCGTAGCCAATCAGCATGACCCGAATTTATATCGGTTGTTTTTAGAGTATTTGCCTTTAACTTTTAGTCGCAGACATGGCGATCCCAGTCGCCCATGGAATGCTTTCAACATTAATATTAAAGATAAAAACGGTAATAAATTGCTCTCCTATCAAGGCAATTGGCGTGACATATTTCAAAATTGGGAAGCACTTTCCTTATCGTATCCTGCATTTATTAATAATATCATTGCCAAATTTGTGAATGCCACCACAGCCGATGGCTACAATGCATATAAAATAACCAACCAGGGCATAGAATGGGAGGTCATTGAACCTGATAATCCATGGTCGAATATTGGCTATTGGGGCGACCACCAAATTATTTATCTGCTTAAGTTAATGGAAATTTCGCATGCTCATTATCCAGCCAGTTTGCTTGGTTGGCTCAATAAGCCTTTGTTTTCTTTCGCAAATGTGCCTTATCGAATAAAATCGTACAGCGAAATGGTGGAACAACCGAAAAACACCATACGTTTCGACGACCAATTGCACCGACACATAGAAAAGGTAGAAAAAGAGATGGGCGCCGATGCCAAATTGATTCTTAATAAGCAAGGCGATGTGAAATTGGTAACTTTTACCGAAAAGATATTAGCTACTTTGTTGGCAAAATTGAGTAATTTTATTCCCGAAGCTGGTATTTGGATGAACACGCTGCGACCTGAATGGAACGATGCTAACAATGCATTAGTTGGCACTGGAGCATCCATGGTAACACTCTATTACATGCGTCGCTTTGTGGCATTTGCCAAGCAACTTTTTGCTGAAGTAAACGCTATGGAAATAACCATTTCCAAAGAAATGTATGATTTATTTGAAAGTATTTTTGCCGTATTTGTTGATTTTGAATCTAATTTAGAAAAAGGGTTTTCGGATGCTCAGCGCCGTTTGGTAGCCAATGCATTAGGAAATGCAGGTAGCCTTTATCGAACATCAATTTATGATGGGCATTCCGAACAAACTGCCGTAATTTGTGCCCCCGATTTAGTGAATTTTTTCAATCTAACGCTTCAATATTTAGATCAATCTATTGCTGTAAATAAGCGGGAGGATGGTATGTATCATGCTTACAATTTGGTAAGTTTCAAACCCGAAACTGTTCAAATTCGTCATCTGTACGAAATGCTCGAAGGGCAGGTTTCGGTACTTAGTGCCGGAAAGCTATCGCCAACAGAAGCTTTGTCGGTATTGAATGCCTTACGAAAGAGTTCTCTCTATCGTACTGATCAACAGAGTTATATACTTTATCCAAACAAAAAATTACCTTTGCTTTTGGACAAAAACAATATTGATAGTGCGGTAGTAAATGCCAACTCATTGCTTCATAAATTGGTACTTGCTGGCAATAGTGATATTGTTAAGCAGGATATTCATGGCAATTTTCACTTCAATGCTAATTTCAATAATGCTGCATTTTTATTGCGTGCCTTACAAACTTTAAAGGTTGATGGCATAGTGGAAGTGAACGATAACGATATAAATTCTATTCTGAATATTTATGAGCAGGTATTTGACCATCAGTCATTTACTGGCAGGTCGGGTACTTTTTACAAATATGAAGGTTTGGGATGTATATATTGGCACATGGTTTCAAAATTATTGCTTGCCATAAGCGAAAATATTCAGTGGGCTATAGGGCAGTCGGCAGATAAATTAGTTGTTGAGGGACTTCAAGTGCATTACGATGCCGTGAAGGCGGGCATTGGCGCGCATAAATCGCCAGCCGATTACGGCGCATTTCCATTTGACCCTTACTCGCATACGCCAACTATGGCCGGTGTGCAGCAGCCTGGTATGACAGGGCAAGTAAAAGAAGATATCATTAGCCGATTTGCCGAATTAGGGATTTCTATTACGAATGGTTGCCTTCGCGTTGATCCTTTCAGGCTTAAAAAAACTGATTTTTTACAGCCTAATAACACTTATTTATTTCCATACATCAAGTTCACTTATTGCTCAATACCATTTGTATATCAACAAGATGGCAAGAAAGGTATCGAAGTGATTTATGCAAATACAAGTTCGGAGATAACCACTTATTATAGTTTGAACGTTATACAAAGTAACCAAATTTTTAATCGTTCGGCTGACATAAGTAAAATAGTTATCCATTTGTAAAAAACATCTCAAGTGGATTATATAATTGCAAAGTAGTTTGTTTATTCATATAGTTTTGTATTTTTGTAAACAAAATAGTTTTTTTTTTGTTTCCTTTTTGTCTTATAAACAATTTACATGAATTAACGTATGAAACAACATTTTTTTTTAGTTGCTCTACTTGCATTTTCGATGGGTTTATTTGCCCAGAACAAACCTCAAATAGAATGGGTTTCAATTGCAGGTGGTACATTTACCATGGGAACGCCAACTATCGAACCCGAACGCGGCTCTGACGAGCGTCAACATCAGGTTACATTGAGTCCTTACAGTATTAGTATCTACGAAGTTACTTTTCAACAGTACGATGCTTTTTGCCGTGCTACAAAACGTAAAAAACCAAAGGATGAAGGTTGGGGGCGCGGTAAGCGGCCAGTGATTAATGTATCTTGGGCTGATGCAGTTGCTTTTGCCGAATGGGTTGGAGCACGCTTACCTACCGAGTCGGAGTGGGAATACGCTTGCAGAGCAGGTACTACAACACCTTTTTCAACAGGCGAAAACTTAAAAACTTCGCAAGCCAATTACAATGGTAATTTTCCATATAATGGCAATTCCAAAGGAAAATATTTACGTAAAACTATGCCCGTAGGTAGTTACGAAGCCAATCCCTGGGGTTTGTATGACATGCATGGCAATGTGTACGAATGGTGTAGCGACTGGCAAGGTCAATATCCATCCGAGCCCACTACGGACCCGAAAGGACCCGAAAAAGGCAAATTTAAAATATATCGCGGTGGTGGTTGGAACTTTTTGGCGCGTATTAGCCGAAGTGGCTATCGCGATTATTTCTACCCCGATCGTTCTGATTTACATATTGGTTTTCGTTTAGCAAAATAAATTATGAGACAGCAAATCTTTGCGAAATATGTTTTCGTTTTTTTATGTAGTGTTTATTCACTTAGTTTGTTAGGACAACAAAAGATTATGCTTTACCCCAAGGGAGCTTCCGAAAGTAATGAGCTATCTGTACCCGAAAGTGCTCGCGATAATGATTTTTTGATGCATATCAGCGAAGCTCGTATGGAATCGTTTTTAGCGCCTAAAGAAATTGCGACGGGTGCAGCGGTGGTTATTTGTCCGGGTGGTGGTTATGTGGGAGTCTCGCACATCAAAGAAGGCGACGAATTTGCGCATTGGTTCAACGAACGTGGTATATCGGCTTTTGTACTTTACTACCGCATGCCAAATGGTCATTATGACATTCCGCTCAAAGATGCCCAAACAGCATTTAGCATTGTGCGTAAAAATGCAAAAAAATGGCATATCGACAAAAATAAAATTGGTATTATGGGCTTTTCCGCTGGTGGGCATTTAGCGAGCACACTGGGAACACATTTCAAAAAAACGGCACAGCGCCCTGCGTTTATGCTTTTGGGATATCCTGTGGTAACCATGGATAGCACTTTAACGCATCGTGGGTCGAGAAATAATTTATTAGGCAAAAATCCATTGCCCGAATTAGTCACTCGCTTTTCCAATGAGTTGCAAGTTACCAAAAAGACACCTCCAACCTTTATCGTTCATGCGTTGGACGATAAAACCGTGCCTATTGCTAACAGTTTGAATTTGAAAGCTGCTTTAGAAAAATGCAGCATTCCGGTAACCCTCAAAATTTACGAAGTGGGAAGTCATGGTTTTGGAATGCGCAAACGGGGTATTCCAGTAGATAATTGGCCTAAAGAGATGGAAGGCTGGCTGAAAGAGCAAAAGCTACTTCGCTAAACTACCTTTTTTGATTTTTCAGGAGCATTTTTATTTGTGGCACAAACCTATCAATGCTCCCAGCACCAAAGGTTACCAGTATATCCAACGATTTATCTTTTAGTAAATTCAAAAGATTGTCGTTCGGACACAAACATTTATGTTCGAGTTTCACCGCATTTAATATCATTTCGGAGCTTACGCCCTCGATTGGTAATTCGCGTGCCGGATAAATGTCGAGCAAGATAAGTTCATCTAAACTCGAAAGTACAGTTGCAAATTCGTTTGCAAAATCACGCGTTCGGGAGTATAAATGTGGCTGAAAAATACCAGTAATCTTTCGGTTTGGATACAAACTGCGAATGGAATTTATGCTCGCTTTGAGCTCGCTTGGATGATGGGCATAGTCGTCCATATAGACCATATTATTTGATTTGTACACCACATTAAAGCGTCGGTAAATGCCTGAAAAGGATGAAATACCAACTCGTAATTCTTTGGCAGTAACGCCATTGAGCCATGCCAAAGCCATTGCTGCTACGCTATTTTCCACATTAATACGAACCGGAACTCCCAAACGCACATCGGCAATTGTATCTGTGGGTGTTACAAAATCGAAATGAATCTCTCCCGGGCTATATATAATGTTTTTGGCACAGAAATCGCCCCCATCTTCCATCGAATAGGTGTATAGTTTCACTCCTTTTTGTAAAGTAGGGGTGAGCTGAATGCCTTTGCGCATAACAAGCGAGCCTCCCGGTTTGATAAGCGAGGTGAAATGTTCAAAGCTCTGACGAAATGCTTCGGGCGTTTCGTAAATATCCAAATGGTCGGCATCGGCTGAGGTAATTACAGCCATGTAGGGTGAGAGTTGATGAAATGATCTGTCGTATTCGTCGGCTTCAATCACAACAAAATTGCTATCTTTAGAAAGCAATAAATTGCTATTGTAATTGTTCGAAATGCCTCCCAAGAAAGCACTACAGCCTACTTGCGATTGGTAGAGAATATGAGCGGCAATGGTGGAAGTTGTTGTTTTTCCGTGTGTGCCAGCTATGCAAATACCTTTGCTTTCACGTGTGATATTGCCCAACACTTGCGCCCTTTTTTGAAGTATATAGTTGTTGTGCTCAAAATAGACCAACTGTGGATGATTGTTTGGGATGGCTGGCGTATAAACAATTAGTGTTGTAGTGGGATTTAAAAATTCGGACGGAACAGCCTGGATATGTTCATCGAAAATCACTGTTATTCCTTCTTTTTGCAAATTATCAGTAAGCTGCGTTTCGCTTCTATCGTAACCGCCCACCTCAAAGCCTTTTGCCTTGAAATACCTCGCTAAGGCACTCATGCCTATACCGCCAATGCCGAGAAAGAAATATTTATTAAATTTATTCATACTATTTGGTTTGTAAACTAATCAATTGCCTTTTTCATTATTTTTTCTACTTCATCCACAATGCGTTCAGCGGCATTTTTTTCTGCCATTTTGTAAATGTTTTTAGCCAATTTATCTAATTCGAGCGCGTTGTTCAGCAATAAGATAGCCCTATCAATAAGTTTTTCGTTCGCTTCCACATCTTTCACCATTAGGGCTGCATCGTTTTTTACCAAAGCCAAGGCATTTTGTTTTTGATGGTCTTCCGCCACATTGGGCGAAGGCACTAAAATGGTTGGTTTTGCCAACAAGCACAATTCGGATATGGAGCTTGCACCTGCACGCGAAATAACCAAATCAGCAATGGAATAAGCATAATCCATGCGCGAAACAAAATCGGTGACAAGAAGTGCTTTAGACTGAAAGGCTTCGGCTGCAACTTTTGCCTGGGCACTATACAATTTTCCTGTTTGCCAAATAATTTGTATGCCGGCTGTGGTCAAAGTTTCTAAATGCGCTGTTACACTTTGGTTTATGGTACGTGCCCCCAAGCTACCTCCTACAATTAGTAAAGTTTTTTTGCTCGGCGTGAATCCAAAAAATTGATATGCTTCGGTTGCTTTGGGTGCTACTAACAATAAATCCTGACGTATGGGATTGCCTGTTTTTACAATTTTATCGGCAGGAAAAAATTTATCCATCCCGTCGTAAGCAACACATATTTTGGAAGCTTTTTTTGCCAATAGCTTATTGGTAACGCCAGCATACGAGTTTTGTTCTTGCAGCAAAGTAGGTATGCCTGCCTTGGATGCAGCGCGCAGCAGTGGACCACTCGCATAGCCACCAACGCCAACAGCTACTTCGGGTTTAAAGCTGCGAACAATTTTGCGTGCTTGGAGCAAACTACGCCCCAAATTAAAAAGTACACGTACATTCCTTAAGAGATTTTTACGGTCGAGCCCGCTTACGGGTAATCCAACGATACGATAACCTGCAGCAGGAACACGTTCCATCTCCATGCGTCCGTTGGCACCCACAAACAATATTTCACAAGCAGGAAAGCGTTTTTTGAGCGCATTAGCTATGCTTATTGCTGGGAAAATATGACCGCCTGTTCCGCCGCCACTTACTATAAATTTGTGTTTCATACCTTATATCTCCTCCATTGTAATTACTGGAATTGCTTCTTCGGGGGCTGTATCCATTTCTTTTTCAAGTGGTAGCCCTTCTTCTTTTATTTGACGAGTAACCCCAAGAATTACTCCAAAGTAAATGCAAGTAATGAGAATGGATGTGCCTCCACGACTAATTAGCGGCAAGGGCTGACCTGTAACGGGTCCCAGACTTGTAGCCACCGACATGTTTACAAAAGCCTGAATGACAATCATTAACGACAAGCCTATGACAACCACAGCAGGAAAAACCGTTGGGCTTTCCGTAGCGATGCGTCCTGCTCTGTAAAGCAAAATCAGGTAAAGCATAATGACAACTACCCCGCCAAACATGCCCACTTCCTCGATAATAATGGCATAAATAAAATCGGAATAGGCTTGCGGTAAAAAATCACGCTCGATGCTATTGCCAGGCAAAACACCAAAAAAACCACCTCGCGCTATGGCTATCCTGCCGTGTTGAACTTGTCGGTTATCATCGGTAATAGCATATTTATCTTCTTTTGTTTTGCTTTTATCAAAGAAACGGTCAATGCGATTAGTCCAGGTATAGGCTCTTTTGAAAGTGGATGGCATGCTATCTTTAGGAATTGCTTTGATAGCACCAAATCCCAACACTGCCAACACTGCCAAACCGCCAGCAAGCAAACCTAATTTTTTGAGCGAAATTTTTCCAATAAACATCATCAAAAATATTACGCCAAAAAGAATAATTGCCGTCGAAAAATTTTCAATCAAAATAAGTGGCAATACCATGGCTAACATGAGCATGATAAGCCAAAAATATCGATTTTCGTCCGTTTCGGGGTTTTTGATTCGCGAGATGAAATCGGCAGCAACAATAATAACGGATAATTTCGCTAATTCTGAGGGCTGAAATTGTACGCCACCAATAACTAACCATCGCGTGGCATCGTTTTCGCTTTGCCCCTTAAACTGCACAACAATGAGCAGGCAAATAGATAAAAATAGTCCTAAAAATGACAGCAATCGAATAAAACGGTAAGGCACAAGATGCACTATCACCGCAATGAGTGCACCGCCAGCCAAAAATTCTACATGCCTAAGCATGGGCGCCGTATGGTTTGCAGCCTTGTAAGCCAAGGTGCTCGAGGCGCTATACATTTCGATAACAGAAACCACACAAAGCATAATAAATGCTACCCAAAGCGTGGTGTCGCCGCGAAAATATTTTTTTAAAAGGCTATCCATTATAAATTTCTTACACAGTTTTTAAATTGGCGGCCACGGTCTTCGTAGTTTTTAAACAAATCGAAACTTGCGCAACAAGGTGATAATAGCACTGTATCGCCATCTGTTGCCATTTTAAATGCTTTATTGACAGCTTCTTCCATGCTGTTCGCTTCGGTGATAGTAGCAACTTTGTTGCCGAAAAAATTATGCAATGCCGTATTGTCAGCACCCAAAAAAATTAATCCTTTTACTTTTTGACGTACCAGCTCTTCAATTTCGCTGTAGTCATTGCCTTTGTCTGTTCCACCCAAAATAAGTATGGTGGGCATTTTCATGCTTTGCAAAGCATACCAGCATGAGTTTACGTTGGTTGCTTTCGAGTCGTTTATGTAGCGCACATTACGCACCGTTGCCACATATTCGAGGCGATGCTCTACGCCCTGAAAGTCCATGAGCGATTGGCGTATTGTTTCTTTTTTTACTTCCAAAACCGATGCTGTAATGCCAGCAGCCATGGAGTTGTAGGTGTTGTGTAGTCCTTGAAGTGATAATGCAGTTTGTGGCATAGTGAAAATATTTTTTAATGTTTTAATAATCAGTTCATCATGTTCAATAAAAGCCTTTGATTTTTCGGTACGCTCCACAGCAAACGGGTAAAGTGCCGAATGGATGGTTCGTTTGGCAAGTTCGGCTTGTATAACGGGGTCGTTTTCCCAATAAATAAAGCTGTCGGCTGCGGTTTGATTTTGTGTAATTCGAAATTTTGAATTCACATAATTCTGAAAATTATAGTCGTAGCGGTCTAAATGGTCTGGGGTGATATTGAGCAAAATAGCAATGTCGGCTTTAAAATTGTGCATCCCATCGAGCTGAAAGCTGCTTAACTCCACCACATAATAGTCATATTCTTCAACAGCTACTTGCCATGCTAAACTTTTGCCTACATTACCCGCTAAGCCAACTTTTAACCCTGCACTTTTCAAAATGTGATAAATGAGCATAGTGGTAGTAGTTTTGCCATTACTCCCGGTAATGCATATCATTTTGGCATGGGTGTGGCGCCCCGCAAATTCAATTTCGGATATGATGGGCGTGCCTTGTGCCAAAAGCTTCTTAACTATGGAAGCTTTATCGGGAATGCCAGGGCTTTTTACAATCTCGTTTGCATTGAGAATTAATTCTTCAGAATGCTGTTTTTCTTCCCAAGGGATGTGGTGTTCGTTGAGTAAGGCTTTGTAGGGGTCTTTGATTTCTGATAAATCGGATAAGAACACGTCATAGCCTAACTTTTGCGCTAAAATGGCTGCGCCAGCACCACTCTCACCTCCTCCTAAAATTACCATTCTGTGCATGTTATCTGATTTTCAGTGTAATTATGGTGATAGCTGCTAAAATAATGCCTACAATCCAAAATCGAACGACAATTTTCGATTCGGGTAAGCCTTGCAATGGGCGCTGAAAGTAAGCTTGAATACCCGCATTTCCGGGTTTTTGAAAATGGTGATGCAGGGGTGCCATTTTGAAAATTCGACGACCTTCGCCGTAGCGTTTTTTTGTATATTTAAAAAAGCTCACTTGTGTCATCACAGATAAGTTTTCTACTAAAAACACGCCACATAAAACCGGAATGAGTAATTCTTTGTGTATGGCAATGGCAAATACGGCAATAATTCCCCCCAAAGTCAAACTACCCGTATCGCCCATAAATACCTGTGCCGGAAAGGCATTGTACCACAAAAATCCAATGGTAGCACCGATAAATGCTCCTGCAAAAATGAGCAACTCACCAGTGCCTGGCAAATACATGATATTGAGATAGCCCGCATAATTCACATTCCCCGACACGTAAGCTAAAATACCTAACGTTACGCCCATGATTGCCGAGGATCCTGTAGCCAGCCCATCTAAACCATCTGTCATATTTGCACCGTTGGATACGGCTGTAACGATAAAAATTACAACAAGTACAAATAATATCCAACCATATTGTTGGGCAGCTTCGCCTGTTTGTTCAAACAAATCGGCATAGTCTAAGTTGTTGTTTTTGAAAAAAGGAATAGTTGTTTTTGTTGATTTTACATCGTGTTTGCCGTACGTAACATTTTCAACGCGTTTGTTTTCGCCTTTAACCTCTGTGTTTTCGCGTATAACTGTGTCGGTACTCAAATACATGGTAAGCCCAACAATTAAACCCAAACCAACTTGCCCAACAATTTTAAATTTGCCTTTCAGCCCTTCTTTGTTTTTTTTGAATACTTTGATATAGTCGTCTAAAAATCCTATCAATCCCATCCATATTGTACTCACAATGAGTATCAAAATATAGGTGTTGTTGAGCTGAGCCAAGAGTAAAGTTGGTATCAGAATGGCAATAATAATTATAATACCGCCCATGGTAGGCGTTCCTTTCTTAGTCATTTGTCCTTCGAGCCCTAAATCGCGTATGGTTTCGCCTATTTGCTTTTTTTGCAAATAGTCAATAATGCGGCGCCCAAAAAGGGTTGAAAGCAAAAGTGCCATGATAAATGCCAATCCTGTTCGGAAGGAGATAAAGTTAAATAAGCCTGCACCCGGAATGTCGAAATACTTGTATAAATAGGTAAATAAGTAGTAGAGCATGATGGTTTTGTGTTTCTTATTTTGGATTTTATAGTTGATTCTTTAGAAGCATTTTCTCACTTCTTCTCTATCGTCGAAGTGATGTTTTACGCCTTGTATTATTTGATAATCTTCGTGTCCTTTGCCTGCCACCAGCACTATATCGCCTTTTTGTGCCAATGCGCAAGCTGTTTTTATTGCTTCGCGACGGTCTGCAATACACAGACTTTTCGCTTTTTGAAACATATCCAAACCGGCAATCATGTCGTTTAGGATGTCTTGTGGCGCTTCGTTGCGGGGGTTGTCCGATGTTAAAATGGCTTTCCAACTGCCATCCACTGCTTCGCGCGCCATCATGGGGCGTTTGCCCTTGTCTCTGTTGCCACCGCAACCAACCACTGTTATCAGGCGTCCTTCGCCTTGCAAAATTTGGTTTATGGTAGCAATCACATTGTTAAGTGCATCGGGTGTGTGAGCATAGTCCACAATAGCCGTGTAACCTTGTGGGGCGTGCAGGGTTTCGAATCGACCCGAAACGGAAACTAAGGAACTCAAAATGCGTAAAACTTCTAATTCGTCCTGCCCAAGCAGTATGGCAGTGCCAACTACTGCCGAAAGGTTACTGGCATTGAATTTTCCAATAAAAGATACATGTACTTCGTGCTTGTTCATATCCAACAACATACCATCAAAGCCATGTTCTAAAATTTTTGTTTTGAAATCAGCCATGCCGCGGAGCGAATAACTGTATTTTTTTGCTTTTGTGTTTTGTAACATTACCAAGCCATTTTTGTCATCGGCATTGGTAAGTGCAAACGTGTCGGCTGGTAAATTGTCGAAAAATTCTTTTTTAGCTTTTAAATAATTCTCAAAAGTGAGATGATAATCAATATGATCGCGGGTGATATTGGTGAAAATGCCCCCATCAAAATCCAAGCCCGCTATACGCTTTTGATCTACTGCGTGCGAACTAACTTCCATAAATGCATATGTGCAACCTGCTTCTACCATAGTGGCTAAAAGTTCATTGAGTGTCAGGGGGTCGGGCGTTGTATGTGTAGCCTCCATGGCAATATCATCAATGTAATTGCAAACGGTTGAGAGCAATCCTACTTTGAAACCAAGTTTACGGAACATATTATAAAGTAACGTGGCAATGGTTGTTTTCCCATTAGTGCCGGTTACGCCAACTAATATCAATTTAGAGGATGGATAATTGTTCCAGGCAGACGCAATTTTGCCAAGCGCTTCGGCGCTATTTTCCACTACTAAATAGGTTATGGATGTTTGAAGTTTTGGTGGTAGCTGTTGACAAACAATAGCTTTTGCACCTTGCGCAATAGCAGTGTCGATAAAACTATGTCCATCGGCAGCCGACCCAACGGTTGCCACAAACAAAGCACCTTTGTCCACTTTTCGTGAATCAAACTGAATGGCTGATATGGAAATATCAGTAGGTCCTATTGCTTTGATTACCTGAATATTATTGATAACATCATTTAAAATCATACGCTTGCTTTTTTATTTGAAATTATTCAAGTATTAGTTTTATTTGTTGCCCTTTGCGAGCCGCTGTACCTGGTGAAATGTTTTGCGAAATAACTTTTCCTCTGCCACTTACTTGTACACGTAAACCTAATTTGCCCAGCAAAAACAAAGCATCTTTCGCTCCCATACCCGACAAATCGGGCAATCGATTCGAATTGAATGTGATGGGACTCGTACGTAATACTTGCTCATTGCTTTGCGTGTGTACCCAATTGGCAGTCGAGCCGTTTAAGGGTAATTTCAATTCGTTGCTTACTTTTAATAAGGCATTTCGATAGCCACTTTTTACTTTTGGTGTATGTGGGTATGATTCTGTACTGTCGTTTTTTAGCGTTTCGGCAGTTAGGTTCGATTTCAGAGCAATCACACCTTCGGCAATACTTTTGAACACCGAACCGGCCATTTTTCCGCCACTGGCATGACCAATTTTTGGCTCCCGAATGACTACAACGCAGGTATATTGTGGATTATCGGCTGGGAAATAACCGCAAAACGATACCTGATAACTTTTTCCGCCTGTCTTGTAGCCTAATGCTCCTTTGGAAATTTGTGCCGTGCCTGTTTTCCCAGCTATGCGCACATGTTTGGAATGTACGCCATGAGCGGTGCCTTTGGGTGCTTCTAATACACCGAGCAAAACTTCGTGAACTATTTTTAATGTGCTGGGCTTGCAAATAGATTCTCTTATAGTTTCGGTGCTAAATTCCTTAATTTTTTCACCATTTTTGAGAATTGCTTTTACAAAAAACGGACGTATAAGCTTCCCTTTGTTGGCAATGGCATTGTAGTAAGCCAAGGTGTAAATAGGGGGTATTTGTGTTTCATAACCAATGGACATCCATGGTAAAGTCGTTTTCGACCAATAGCTTGCTTTATCCTTTGGATGTCTTATTTTTGGTCCGGCATTGCCTGGTATTTCCAACTTGAATTTTTCATTCATTCCCATTTTATATAGTTTTTCAACATATTCAGAAGGATTGCTTCCAAAAGCATTGACTACAGCCATCGAAACGCCTACATTTGAGGATGCATGAATACATTCAGCTAAGGTTAAATCGTTAAAACCTCCTTTGTTAGCGTTCCAATCGTTCATTTTAGAGCCTGCAAAATCGTGAACACCATTGCCTGTTTGCAATATTTCGGTGATGTTTGCTTTGCCATCGTCTAATAAAGCTATGAGCGAAAAAGTTTTGAAGGTAGAGCCAGGCTCTACTTGGTCAGATACAGCTCCATTTTTATTTTCCGAATAGCTTCCATTTTCGTTTTTATACATATTTACAATTGCTTTCACCTCGCCCGATTGTACTTCCATGACTATGGCATAACCAGCACCCGCATCGTAAGAACGCATGCTATCTACCAATGCTTTTTCTGCAACATCTTGCATGTCGAGGTCTATGGTTGTCAAAATATCCAACCCATCGATTGGCTCTACCTGCACTGTTTCCTCGAAATGATTGGCAACTTTTTGGCGTACCGAAATGCCCGGTGTTCCAATCAACTCTTCGTTAAAGAAAAGTTCTAAGCCATTTTTACCACCTTTGGAATCATCGGCATATATATCGCCAATCGTGCGCGATGCTAACGAGCCGAATGGTTTTTCGCGTCGAAACATCTCTTTGGTTATCAGGCCGCTTTTGTTGCGCCCCAACGAAAACAGAGGCATTTTTTTTATTGCCTTTAGCTGTTCATAACTAATACGCTTGGGGTATAATAGCAATTCTCCTTTTCCTTCGCGATAAGCCCTTAATAGCAGTGTTTTGTAATCGTTCGAGCTGCGATTGCCCAAAAAAGCTGACAAGCTACGAGCAAGCGAATCTACTTTGGTTGTAAAAAGTTTGCCGCCATCGTTGTGCAATGCGGGCACACGTGTATCCATGTAAATGTAGTAGGTGGGTATGGTGCTTGCCATTAATCGTCCGTCGCACGAATAAATGTTGCCTCGATTAGGCTTAACTATAATGTCCGATTTTTTGCTTTTTGCAGCTACTGCCAACCAAGCATCGCGCTCAATGTATTGCAGAACTACTATTCTGCCTACAATGAACAAAAATAAGACGACTATTAAAAAATAGACTATCCCAAATCGTAAAACAATGCTGTCGCGTTTGCCTGCCATACCAAAAATTCTATTCTTCTAATTTTTTTACATAAATGACTACCGGAGGAACATTAGAACCTCTGAGGTCGATACATTTTTCGCGTACCATGGCTCGTATGTTCGATTGCCTGCTAACTGCCATCAGTTGAGCAGAAATGGTTAGCGATTCGTATTTTATGTCCTGAATCTCTTGTTTTAACTTAATTGCTTGTGATAATTGCATTTCGCAATAGTACCGATTATCTACATACACAAATGCCAAAAATGAAATCATTAATAGGAGCGGGTATTGTTTTTTGAAA